>JASHPF010000053.1 GCA_030038295.1 Streptosporangiaceae bacterium | reverse complement strand
ACAAGTCGGGCAAGCCCCGGTTACTGGATGGCTGCCACGGCCTCCTCAGGGCCGCCAATCTGCTCGGTGCCGAAGGGTGGATGGTGTCGAGTCAGGGCGAGAAGGCGGCGTGCACGCCCGCGATCAACGAGCTGGTCCGCACCGTGGAGGGGGCGTACCAGGGTGACAGCATGATGTGCTACTTCATGCGCCGCGAGGCCGGTACCTGCTAAGACGTGCCAGTCGCATGACCGTCGACCACGAGGCCCCTGAGCCCGTCTACCAGCAGGTTGCCTCGATCCTGCGCGAGCGCGTCGCGAGCGGGGGGCTGGCACCGCGGCGGCCGATCCCGTCGGAGTCGACGCTGATGCAGGAGTACGGCATCGCCCGCGAGACGGCCCGCAAGGCCGTCTGGCTCCCCGCCGATGAGGGCCTGGTGTTCACCGTGCAGGGCCGCGGCACGTATGTCACCGGCTGAGCCAGCGTCCGAGCGCACCGAAGCTCTCCGCGATCTGGTCGAACTTCGGAAGCCGATACCCGCTGCGATCAGCGCGCTACGCCGCTTCGCCTGGGACAGTGATGCGGCGCTGGTGACGCTGACTGGCAGGGACCTGATCCGAACTCTTGAGGGTTATCTCCGGGGACAGCTATCAGCGATCGAGGTTGAGGAGTGGGCTGAGGCGATTGAGGGCCGTGATGACATCGGCTACGAGCCTCAGCGGGGCGATGTTCTGCGGCTCGCGATCTTTGAACTTGCCAATCCGCTGCTCGCCACGCCCCTGGACTCCGCTCAGGCCCGGCGCTGGCTGGAAGCTGCTGGCTAACGTGAGTCGAGATGCGTGATCATCTTGCACCTCCGTTGCACACGACGGTGACGGACGCCTACCAACGGTGACCAACAACGACAGGTGTTATCCCAGCTCAGACGGCAAGCGGCCCCGGATCCCCAGGTCAGGGGAACGGGGCCGCCTGATGTGCTACTTCATCCGCCGCGAGGCCGGTACCTGCTAGTTCTGCGAATTCGGAGTCCCCGCCGGCGCATTGGTGGCACGTTGCGCGCGGCTACTCCTGCGGGACCAGGCGCAGCGCGCGCTTGCTGATCGGAGCGGCCGGCTCGGCGCTCTCTCTGGCGCGCGCGTGCACGCGGGGGGCCGCGCGGTCAGCCGCACCGTCCAGCCGGTCAGCGAGGCGGTAGGTGTCGGCTGTTATCTCTTCGATCGCGGCGGCGAGCTCGGCGGCCTCGCTGACCGTGAGCTGCTCGTCGGCAGCGATGCGGTGACGGAGCCCGTCCATCTTGGTGGTGATCAGGCCGAGCGTCTCGATGAGCTCGGCGTGGGTGATCGTGCTCGTAGCGCTCATGGGTTCGGTGTTGTCCGTTCCGCGGGGAGAGCCTGATCACTGGACGCGGAACGGCGCCCGGCGGATTACATACCGGGACAAGCGCGCTTCAGGCCACGCGGCGACGACGGCGCCCACCGGGCCGGAAATCGCTACTGACAGGCCGCACAGAGGCCGAGCACGTCGAGGCGGTGGCTCTGCGGCTCGAAGCCCTCCGCGGCCGCGAGGTCGCTGACTGCGTCAGCCACCTGATGCTCAAAGCCGGCCGGCGGCGTGACGTCGGTGACCTTGCCGCAGCTGACGCACAGCAGGTGATGATGGTGCTCGGTGAGATCCTCGGCGAGTTCGAAGCGGGTGAACTCGTCGCTAGCGGCGACGCGGCGGATCAGCCCGGCGGCCTGCAGGTCCGTCAGGTGGCGATACGCCGAGCTGCGCGGCAGGTCGGGGAGGTGCTCGGCGATGTCCCCGATGCTCACCGGATGACCTGCGCTGACGAGCAGCTCCACGATGGCCCGGCGGCCGCTGGTATACCGCTGGTCGACCCGCCGCAGCCGTCGCTCGGCGACCCCGTGCAGGTCGTCCGTCAGTTCATCGGCTGACATGGCGCTTTCCCTGACTTCCTGTGCACAGCTGGTCTAGTGCTCGTCGTAGTGGTCGCCGTCGGCGGCGTGCCGGTGCCCGTCGTGCACGTAGTCGACGTGGCGATCGTGCGGCACCGCCTCGTGACCGCAGTCCGGTCCGTGCTCATGCTCGTGCTCGGCGTGGGCCAGGTGCGGCAGCGGATGCTCGTCGTAGTGCCCGGCGTGCGGCGTGTGGGCGTGGCCCTCGTGCACGTAGTCGACGTGTCCTTCGCGCTGCACGCTCGCGTGCCCGCAACCCGGTCCGTGCTCGTGGCTGTCGTGCCCGTGGTCGTGGTGGGTGTCGTGATCCGGAGTCGTCACTGCTCCTCCCTGTCCTCCCTGCTGTGCTGGACGGCGTCGGCGACGATGTGAGCGACGTGCTGGTCCGTCAGCGAGTACGCCGCCTCGCGTCCCTGCCGTTCTACCCCCACCAGCCGGGCTCCTCGCAGCACGCGCAGGTGCTGGGATACCAGGGGCTGACTGAGGCCCAGGTGCTCGACCAGCTCGTGGACGAACCTGGGCTGCTCGGCTAGCTCCATCACAATCGCCAGCCGCGCCGGCGCCGCCAGTACCCGAAGCAGGTCGCCGGCCGCCTCGAAGGCTTTGATCCGCGCGGAGGTCACAGAGATATATAAACAAGTGCTGATCCGTTTATGCAACCTTGGACGGGTGTTTCGCTTGCATTGAGACTCAGTCTCAGACTATGTTTTATTCTATGACTAACGCCGCGAGAGGCAGGAACGACCGCCGGGCAGCGATCCGGCGCGCACGTGGCCGCGTCCGGATCGGCCACGCGGCTGTCGTGGCCGGAGCGGCTGCCGCGCTGGCAGTCGCGGCTGCGGGTTGTGGCACGAGCAGCAGTTCCGGCGACAGCAGCGGCGTGATCAGCGCCGTCGGCGCCGAGAACGAGTACGCCAACGTGCTGAGCCAGATCGGCGGGAAGTACGTGCACGTCCTGGCGATCGAGAACAACCCCAATACCGACCCGCACACCTTCGAGGCGAGCCCGCAGGTGGCCCGCGAGGTCAGTTCGGCGGAGCTTGTCGTGCAGAACGGCGTCGGCTATGACGCCTGGATTAACAAGATCGAGTCGGCGTCGCCTAGCTCCACCCGCAAGGTGATCGTGGTCCAGAACCTGCTCGGCCTGCCGAATAACACGCCGAATCCGCACCTGTGGTATGACCCGAGGACAATGCCGGCCGCGGCCAAGGCGATGGCCGCCGACCTCTCGGCGCTCGAGCCCGCGCACCAGGCCTACTTCCAGGCCAACCTCGCCAAGTTCGACACGTCGCTGACCCCCTGGCTGAACGCCATCGCCCAGTTCAAGGCATCGCACCCGGGCGTCACCGCGGCGAGCACCGAGCCCGTCGCTGACTACCTGCTCACCGCGATGGGGATCGACAACCTCACCCCGTTCACGTTCCAGGCCGACATCATGAATGGTGTCGACCCAAGCCCCGAGGACATCGCTCTGGAGAACAGCTTCTTCAGCGAGCACAAGGTCATGCTGTTCGCCTACAACCAGCAGGTCGTCGACGCGCTGACGGCGTCAATCCGGCTGAACGCGCTCAAAGACGGCGTGCCGGTGGTCGGCGTGTATGAGACCATGCCGACGCCTGGCTATGACTACCAGACCTGGATGCTCGCTGAGGTGCACGCCATCGAGAAGGCAGTGGCGAGCAAGGTCTCGACGCAGCAACTGTGATGACGGACGACATCGTGATTCATGCCGCTGACCCGATCCTGGACGTGGATCGGGTCAGCGTGACCTTGTCCGGCAGGCAGATCCTTGACGAGGTCAGCTTTCGCGTCGGCGCCGGGCAGTTTACCGGGCTCATCGGTCCGAACGGGGCCGGGAAGACGACGCTGCTGCGGGTGATCCTGGGCCTGCAGCGTCAGGCGGCCGGCCGAGTCAGCATGCTCGGGCAGCGCCGGTCGCCGCGGCACCAGCCGATCGGCTACGTCCCGCAGAAGGTACTGCTGGATCCCGACATGCCGATGCGGGCCAGGGACCTCGTCGCGCTGGGCGCCGACGGCGAGCGGTACGGGCTGCGCCTGCCGTCGAGGCAGCGAGCCGCGGCGGTCCGCGAGATGCTGCACGCCGTGGACGCCGACCGGTTCGCCGACGCCCGGGTCGGGAACCTGTCCGGCGGCGAGCAGCAGCGCGTGCTGATCGCCCAGGCGCTGATCAGCCGTCCCCGGCTGCTCCTGCTCGACGAGCCGCTGGCCAACCTGGACCTGCGCAGCAGCCAGGAGATCGTCGGCCTGCTGGCACGGATTGCGCGCGAGCAGCAGATTGCCGTCCTGCTGTCCGCGCACGAGATGAATCCGCTGCTGCCGGTGCTCGACCGGGTGGTCTATCTCGCGGCGGGCCATGCCGCGAGCGGTACCGTCGACCAGGTCATCACCACCGAGACGCTCAGCAGGCTGTACGGGCAGCACGTCGAGGTCCTGCACGTGCAGGGCCGGGTGCTGGTCGTCGCTGGTGACACGCCGGCGGCGGTACCGCTGGTGGGAACGGACTGATCGGGCGTGCACCAGCTGTACACGGCGATCTTCGAACCGGGGTTCTTCGGCAGCCCACAGGTGCACGTCGCCGCGGTCGTCGGCGGACTGGTCGCGATCGTGTCCGCGGTGACGGGCGTATTCACCGTCATGCGCGGCCAGTCTTTCGGCGGTCACGCGCTCGGTGACGTGTCCGCGGCGGGCGGGTCCGGGGCGCTGCTTCTCGGCCTCAGCCCGGTGGCGGGTTTCGTCGGCCTGGGCATCATCGGGGCCGGCGTCATGGACATGATCGGCGTCCGGCGGCTCCGCGGACGCGATCTGGCCACCGGGATCGTGCTGGGTGCCGCGATTGGCATGTCGGCGCTGTTCCTGTACCTAACCAGCACCCAGAGTGCGACAACGGGTGCCGTCCAGCAGATTCTGTTCGGCTCTATCTTCACCGCGCCCGCAGGGAGCATTCCGGTCACGATCGGGCTCGGTGTCGTCGCCCTCGCTGCGCTCGCGGTCGTCGGCCGGCCGCTCCTGCTCGCGACGGTCAGCCCCGACATCGCCGCGGCCCGCGGGGTCCGCGTGCGCCTGGTCGGCCTCCTGTACATGCTGGCGCTGGCCGTGTCGGTCGGGCTCTCGTCGCTGGCCATCGGCGCGATCCTGTCAACGGCCCTGCTGATCGGCCCGGCCGCGACCGCGCTGCGGGTGACCAAACGCGTCGACTACGCGATCGGCCTGTCCTGCCTGTTCGGAGTGGCCGCGACCTGGATCGGCATCCTGCTGGCCTACGACTCCTACTACTGGGGAACGAGCCACCTCGGCCTGCCGGTCAGCTTCTTCATCGTGGCCATTGTCTTCGCCGGTTACCTCGTCTCCGGGATACCGGTCGCCGGGGG
>JASHPF010000343.1 GCA_030038295.1 Streptosporangiaceae bacterium | reverse complement strand
GCGCCGGTGACGAGGGAGACGGTCGGCATGGTCGACGCGGCGTTCCTCGCCCGGATGAAGGACGGCGCGCTGCTTATCAACGCCGCCCGTGGCGCGCTGGTCGTCACCGACGACCTGGTCGAGGAACTGCGGACGGGCCGGCTGCTTGCCGCGGTCGACGTCACCGATCCCGAGCCACTGCCGCCGGGTCACCCGCTGTGGTCGCTGCCGAACGTGCTGATCACGCCCCACATCGGGGCCTCGAACCCGTACTCGCTGGGGATGGCGAACAAGCTCGTCCGGGCCCAGGCCGAGCGCTACCTGGCCGGCCAGCCGCTCGCGAACGTGATCACGGGGGAGTACTAGCCGCGACCGCGAGCATCTGTTGTTGCTGCGCTCTGTCGGCCGATGCCAGCCGAGGTCACCGGGACCTAAAAGTTAGGGGATTTCCAGGATGCTAACCTCCGCGGCCGCGTCCTATGATCCGCGCAGGTCATCGCCGCGCGCCGCAACCCGGCGCAGGGCGATGCAACCGTTGCTGGTTTCCCAGTCCTGTTGCTGACCGACGGTGCTGGGCCGATCCGCCGACCTGACGGCGGCGGGCTTTGGGGCACGTCATGAGCAGAAGTAAGGCAGCCCGCCGGTGGCTTCGCAGCATCGTCTCGCTCACTCTTTTCACGTCCTTATTCGCGATCGCGTTCGCGGCCAGCAGCGCAGCTCAGACCTGCGACAACAGCTGCCCGGCGAATCTGGAAATAGCCGCGCCCACGCCGAACACCAGTCCGCCGGGCTACCTCAGCACCGCCGTATACCGGGATCCGAGCGGTGTCGGAACGGAGGACTACATCTACGTGACGATGACCGACGTCGGCGGGTACCTGGATGCCACGGACCTCACTCCGGACGCCCAGTTTCCCAACGACTTCCAGGTCACATTCCCGTCGGACACGCCACTTGTTGCCGACGGCCTCGGCAATCCGATCAACTCAGCCGGGTACGAGCTGGCCGGTTTCGTCACCCCGGGCGCCTTCCCTGACGAGATCACGCTCTGCCAGTACAACCCGGCAGGACTGTTCGGTGGCACGAACTCGGTCACGTGCAACGTGCCGGACATGTACAACGGCTGGACGATAACAGTCGCCTTCTACGTGCAGCTGCCTGTCAACCAGAACTCGGTTGGGTTCACAGCCGCGGTGGATGTCAACAACGACATGCCCGGGATAAATGGCGGCCCGGTGAGCTGGACGACGCAGATCACTCATCCGGACCTGACCGCCCAGTTCCTGGACCCCAACAACCCGCCCGCCACGGTCTACATTGGCACGGGCTTCAACTACAACGTCACTTTTCAGAACGTCGGCCCCGCCGCCACGCCCGGTCCGGTCAGCGCGGACATTCAACTGCCCGTCGCAGGCCTGAGTAGCGCAGCCGTGACCAGCACGACCGACGGCACCTGCACGTATAACCACCCGACGTTATTCGACGAGTCCCGGTCGGTGACGTGCACCTTCGATCCGATGCAACCGGGCAGCCAGATCCTGGTGTCGATAGGCGCCACCGCGTCGACCAACACGGGCTATTACACGGCGACGGCCACAATCGATCCCAATGATGTCACTGGTGATGAAAGCTCGACCAATACCGCCTCGATCACCACGTACGTTACCGACCTGTCCGCCCCGCCGGCGGTCTACACACCCGTTACCGGGGCGCCAATCCCGGTCGGCTACATAGCCCAGCAGGGGCAGGGTGTTGCGATCGACCCTGTCACCGGCATGGTGTTCGCGGTCAATCCGCTGGCTGGCTCGGTCGAGGCGATCAGCGAGGCAACCCAGTCTGTGGTGACGGGCATTGACGCGGGCGGCCCTGGTTACGCGCCCTCGGCGGTGGCCACGGACCCCGTCTCCGGCACCGTCTACGTCGCTGAGGTTGGCCCGCCGTCGCAGGTGCTGGTCATTTCCGAGGACCCGTCCGATCCGGCCGACGACCAGGTGACCGGCACCGTGACCGTCCCGCCAGGCACAGAAGGGTTTAATGGCCCTGAGGGCATCGCGGTGCTGCCCGGCACAGCGCCCGATACAGGCACCGTCTACGTGACCAACGGGGCCAGCGACACCGTGTCGGTGATCAGTGAGGCCACTAATACGGTTACCGACGTTATCCCGATTCCCGATGAAGGTGGCGAGAACGCGTACCCGTGGGGCGTCACCGTCGATCCGGCTACCGGCCTGGTGTACGTCGCCGACCAGGGCGACGGGTACGTCTCGGTGATCAGCGGGTCGACGCTGCTGGGATCCATCGGGGTGGGCGCGGGCACCACTGACCCGACGGCGATCGCGGCCGACCCGGACACCGGCACGGTGTACGTGACCGTGCCCTCACCGTCCCAGGCCGGGGCGGCCCCCAAGGTGGACGTGATCCAGGAGGATCCCGCCAGCCCGGCCAGCGCTTCGGTCGTCGCGGCGATCCCGGTGCCGGCGTTCGGCGACTTCGGCTCGCCGTACGGGGTGCCGGAGGCCATCGCGGTCGACCCGGCCACGGCCACGGTGCTGGTGTCGAACTACGAGGGCGCGCTGGATGTCATCAACGAGGACACCGCCGACCCGGCCGCCGATGCCTTCAACACTGGCGAGACGGTGGCCCTGGACCCCAGCGACCAGGACTTCGACGCGGTCTACGCGATGGCCGTGGATACCTCGGCCGGCAATTCCTACAGCGGAACCGCGTATGTGGTGTCGGACGCTACCGACGAGATGTACCCGGTCTCCTTCCCGCCCGGACAGGAGCCACAGTCGATCAGCTTCACCGCCCCTGCAACCGGCACCGTCGGCCAGTCGGCGACGCTGACTGCCACCGGCGGCGGGTCCGGCTACCCTGTCACATTCACCGTGGACGCGTCCTCCAGCGCCGGGGCATGCACCGTATCCGGCGACACGGTCAGCTACCTGGCTCCCGGCAGCTGCGTGATCGACGCCAACCAGGCCGGCAACCTCAGCTACGCCGACGCGCCGCAGGTCATGCAGACCATCGCCGTGAGCCTGCCGGCCCAGTTGATCAGTTTCACCGCCCCAGCCACGGGCTATGTCGGCGGGTCAGCGACGCTGACTGCGACCGGCGGCGGGTCGGGCAACCCGGTTACGTTCACAGTGGACAGTTCCTCGGGCGCCGGGGTGTGCGGCGTATCCGGGGACACGGTCAGCTACCTGGCTCAAGGCAGCTGCGTGATCGACGCCAACCAGGCCGGCAGCGCCAGCTATGCCGCCGCCCAGGAGGTCACCCAGACCATCCCCGTCAGCCCTGGGCTAGCGATCACAAGCGGATCCGTGGTTGCCGCCACGGCCGGTGAGGAGTTTGTGTTCCTGTTCGGTGCCGACGGCGGGCTGGAACCGTATACCTGGTCGCTGGTCAGCGGGTCGCTGCCGCCGGGGGTGAGCCTGTCGTCCGCCGGGCTGCTGTCTGGCACGCCGACCATGGGCGGGACGTTTGACTTCACCGTCGCGGTGACCGACGCGGAGGACCCTGTAGTCACCGTGACGCAGGCCGTCACGGCCCAGATCAGCCTAGACGTGCCCGGCGGGTCGCTAGCCACCGGCTTCACCGGCGAGCCTTACAGCCAGGCCGTATCGGCGGCGGACGGCGTGCCCCCCTACACGTGGCAGGCAAGTCCGGTGAACATCTTGAACTCGCTGGTCTCGAACGTGCCGCCTGGGCTGGCGCTCAGCTCCTCCGGGGTGCTATCGGGCACGCCAACCGCGGCCGGGAGCTACGCCTTCTGGGCCTCGGCGCAAGACTCCCAGTCGCCGCCCGCTACTGGCACAGCAATTTACGTCATCACCATCTCTGCGGGGCTGGCGATCACGAGCGGGCCGGGGCCGTTGCCAGGACTGGTAGGCGCGGCGTTTAGCTTCCCGTTCACCGCCAGCGGCGGAACGCAGCCCTACATCTGGTCGGTCGCCAGCGGGTCGCTGCCGCCAGGGCTGATCCTGTCGTCGGCCGGGCTCCTCGCGGGCACGCCGACCATGGGCGGGACGTTTGACTTCACCGTCGCAGTGACCGACGCGGAGAACCCGGCATTCACCGCGACGGAGGCCGTCACGGTCCAGATCGCCCTGGCCGTGCCCGGCGGGACGCTGCCCGAAGGCTTCACCGGCGAGCCCTACAGCCAGGCCCTGTCGGCAGCTGGCGGCATGACGCCGTACACCTGGTCAGCGGACCCCAGCACGCTGCCGCCCGGGCTGGCGCTCAGCTCCTCCGGGGTGCTGTCGGGCACGCCGACCGCGGCCGGAACCTACAGCCTCTCGGTTTCGGTGCAGGACTCCCAGTCGCCGCCAGCCACCGGCAGCGGGGTCTACAGCATCACCATCTCGCCGGGGCTGGCGATCACGAGCGGGCCGGGGCCGTTGGATGGGCTGCTTGGCGCGGCGTTTAGTTTCCCGTTCACCGCCAGCGGCGGAACGCAGCCGTACACCTGGTCGGTCGCCAGCGGGTCGCTGCCGCCAGGGCTGATCCTGTCGTCGGGTGGGCTGCTCGCGGGCACCCCGACCATGGGCGGGACGTTTGACTTCACCGTCGCGGTGACCGACGCGGAGAACCCGGCATTCACCGTCACCCAGGCGGTAACCGCCCAGATCACCGGGGTGGCTCCGGCCATCACCAGCGCCGACTCTGCGACGTTCACCGCGGGCACGGCCGGGTCGGTCACGGTCACCACCACCGGCTACCCCGCGCCCGCGCTGACCGAGGCCGGGGCCCTGCCGTCGGGCGTTACCTTCGTGGACGACGGCAACGGTAGCGCCACTCTGGCCGGCACTCCGGCGGCCGGCACCGAGGGCACCTACCCGGTGACGATCACCGCGGCCAACTCGGTCGGCAGCGCCACCCAGGCCTTCCTTTTGACCGTCACCGGCGGACTGGCGATCACCAGCGCCAGCGCGCTGACCGCAACGGCGGGCACGGCGGTCAGCTTCACGGTCACCACTAGCGGGACGCCAGCGCCGACGCTGACGCATACCGGAAGCCTCCCGTCGGGCATCACGTTCACCGCTGGGTCCAATGGCACGGCCACCCTGGCCGGCACTCCGGCCGCGACGGCGTACGGCGTCTACCCGATCACGATCACCGCCAAGAACGCAGAGGGCGCTACGAGCCAGGCCTTCTCGCTGACGGTCGACGCGGCGCCGACCTTTACCAGCTCGGCAGTTGTCACCGAGACCGCCGGAACCGCCTTTGGCTACGCCGTTGCCACCACGGCCTATCCGACCGCCGCGCTCACCAGCGGGACACTGCCCGGCGGGATGACGTTCACCGACAATGGCAACGGAAGCGGAACGCTGTCAGGCAGTTCGGCGCTGGCCGCGGGGACGTACCTCATCACCATCACGGCGGCCAACACGGTCAGCAACGTCAGCCAGACGATCACGCTAACCGTCAAGGCCGCCGGGAAGACCGAGCAGGTACCCGCGTTCACCAGCCCAGCTTCCGCGACGGCGACGGTCGGCACGTCGTTGAGCTTCACCGTGACGACGGCCGGCAGCCCCACGAGCTATACCAGCAACGTGACTCACAGCGGGGCGCTGCCCCCCGGCGTCAGCTTCACCAACAACGGCAACGGGACGGCCACGTTCTCCGGCACTCCTACCGCGGCTGCCGACGGCAGCTACCCGATAACCCTCACGGCGAAGAACAGCGCTGGTACAACCACCCAGTCCTTCGTGCTCACCGTCACGGGGGCGCCGACGATCACGACCGCGGCCACCGCCACGGCCACAGTCGGATCCGCATTCAGCATCCAGGTGTCGGCAACCGGGTCACCCACACCGGCCATGACCGAGTCCGGCCCGCTGCCACAGGGCCTGACCTGGGTGGACAACGGCAACGGGACGGCCACGCTGGCCGGCACGCCAACCGTCAATCAGGGTGGTGTCTACCCGCTGACCTTGACTGCCACCAACTCGCTCGGGTCCTTCGACCAAACCTTCACGCTCACGGTGGACCAAGCGCCGGCCATTACTAGCGCCGCCACGGCATCAGCGACCCACGGGACGCCGTTCAGCTTCACCTTCACCACCACCGGTTACCCGCAACCGACCATCACGCACACCGGAGCCGTGCCCGGACTGACCTTCGCGAGCACCAGCAACGGAACGGCGACGCTGTCCGGAACCCCCACCAAGGCGGGCACCTACACTCTCACCGTGACCGCCAAGAACAGCGCCGGTTCCGCAACCCAGACCTTCACCCTGGTCGTCAACTAAAGAGCCGAGGCTTGGCTGCCGCGCGGCCCGGCGGCGCACCTGGCCCAGGCCCAGAGATCACCGAGGAGGCAGCTGACCTCTCGCTGGCAAGCGAGCCGCGGGGACCGGACGGGAAAGCCGCAGACTGTATGCCCATCCTCAATCGAAGCGTGACCTGCGCGCCGTAGAGTCGTGGCGCTTTACTGAAAGTGCGAGACCCAGGACGTCTCCGGGAGCGCCGGCACGCCCGCCGGGACGTCTACCTAGTACGGCTGCTGGGCCGTAGGCACGATCCCCCTGCCTGGTGTGCAGCTGCCCGTGCCCTGGCTCGCGCTCTGGACGTCTGGTGACGGGACACAGCCGACGGGAGGGCCTGGTGCACGCACGCCCGGTGCAGGCGGTTGCATCGGCCTGGCCGCTATGAGCCTGTCGACCGCCGCCTGGACTACCGCTGGCGTCCTGCTGACCGTGCTGGCTGCCCTGCTGCTGGTCCGCCGCGACCGGCAGGGCGACGTGGCCTGCCGGTGGCTCGCGGTCGGCGTGGTGGCCTGGGGTGCAGCCTTCGCCGCCCAGGGGGCTAGCGCGGGCGACATCACGCCCGCGGTGATTCAGCTCACCCTCACCGATCTGCTGGCGCTGCTCGGTCTGCCGTTCCTGGTCGTCGCCCTGCTCCGGATGGCTCCGACGGCCCGGCTCGCGGGCAGCGGCTGGCTCGCCGACGGCGGACTCCTCGCGCTGGCGCTGTTCACCATCGGCTGGATCGCGGTGCTGCGGACCGCGTATGGCGCGACGGGCGTCGGGCCCGGCGTCTTTGTTGTCGACCTGATCCACCCCGTAGCCGACCTCCTGGTGCTGGGCGGCACGCTGACCCTCGCGCTTCGGGCCGGCCCGCGAGGCCGGATGCTCTACGGCGCGCTGCTCGCCGTGACCGTGGGGGACTTCCTGGCCGTCCAGGCGCGGGCGAGTGGCATGCACCCGGGAGCCTGGCCGCAGGTCGCCTGGCTGGTGGCGATCGGCCTGCTCGGCCTCATCGGCCTGCTGCCCGCGACGGCACCGGCCGACTCCCGCCGACCTGGGTCCGACGCGACGGCTACCGTGCTCGCGATCGCGGCCGCCGCGGTGGGCGGTCTCGTTACCCTCATCTTCGCGCTGGTCACCTGGGGGCATAGCGGGTCGCTGGCGCTGGTGGTCGGCGGGCTGCTCATCCTCGCCGTGGCGGCCCGCATCGCCAGCCTGCTCCGGCAGGCGGCCGTGGCCTCCGCCCTGGTCGAGCAGGTCGGCACCCAGTTCGAACAGCTCGCCGACCGGACCAGCGACGTGGTGGTGCTGTGCGACGAGGCCGGGCTGATCCAGTACGCCAGCAATGCGGTGGCCGACTTCGGCTACCGGCCCGGCGGCCTGACCGGGACGTGGCTGCCGGATCTGGTCCACCCGGACGACCTGGGGGCCGTGCTGCGCGCCGCCGCCACGGCGCGCCGCGGCGGCGCGGCGGCGCAGGCGGAAGCGACCCAGCTCGGCTGCCGGGTCCGGTCGTCCGACGGCACGTGGCGGCACGTGCAGGGCACGGTGTCCCGGTACTCCGCGACCGGACCGGCCCTGCTGCTGGTCACGGCCAGGGACATCAGCGACCAGATCGCGCTGCGCCAGCAGGTCGCCCAGCTGACCTTCCACGACGGGCTGACCGGGCTGCCCAACCGCTCCTACGTCGAAGAACGAGCCAAGGACCTGCTCACGGGGCGGCGCGGGCAGGCCGGCCAGGCGGACCGGACCGGGGCGATCTTCCTGGACCTGGACGGCTTCACCGCGATCAACGACTCGGTCGGGCACGGCGCCGGCGATCTGGTGCTGGCGCAGGCCGGACTCCGGCTGCGCAGCCTGGTCCCCGCGCACGACACGGTCGCCCGGTGGGGCGGCGACGAGTTCGCCGTCCTCATCGAGAACGCGGCCAGCCCGCGCGAAGTCGTCGACCTCGCCCAGGCGCTCACCGAAGCCATCGCCGCCGAGCCATTCGACGTCGCTGGCCGGCAGCTCTCCATCACCGCCAGCGTCGGTGTGGCCTTCGCCGAGTCAGACCAGGGCGAGCACCTGCTGCGCAACGCCGACCTGGCCATGTCCAGGGCGAAGGACGCCGGCGGCGGGCGGGTCGAGGTGTTCGCCGCGCACATGCACGCGGATGTGATCCGGCGGATCGAGCTGACGTCGGCGCTGCGCGCCGCGATCGACGACGACGGCCTGGGCATCGAGTACCAGCCCGTGGTGGAGCTGTCGACCTCGCGGGTCGCCAGCGTGGAGGCGCTCGTGCGCTGGACCAGGGACGGCGAGCGCGTCGAGCCCGCCGAGTTCCTCGGGATCGCGGAGGACTCCGGGCTGATCGTGCCGCTCGGAACCTGGGTGCTCGGCCAGGCGTGCCGGCAGGTCGTGAGCTGGCGGCAGTCGGGCTGGCTGGTCGGCCTCTCGGTCAACTTCTCGCTCCGGCAGGTCAGCATGCCGGACTTCGCCGAGATGGTCCTGACGGCGCTGGACGACAGCGGCCTGCCGCGGTCCGCGCTCACGCTGGAGGTGACCGAGCGGGTGCTGATCGAGATCGGCCCCCCGATCATGGAGGGCCTCGCCCGGCTGCGGCACCTGGGCGTGCGGCTCGCGATCGATGACTTCGGCACGGGCTACGCCTCGCTGGCCTACCTGCGCGAGCTGCCGGTCGACATCATCAAGATCGACCCGTCGTTCGTGGCCGGGCTCGGCACCGACGGGACGCTGGCGATGCTGACCCGCACGGTCGTCCAGGTGGGCCACGATCTCGGCATCGAGATCGTGGCCGAGGGCATCGAGCGGCCCGAGCAGCTCGAGCTGCTGCGCGCGATGGGCTGCGGCCTCGGCCAGGGGTTCCTGGTAGCCCGGCCGATGACGGCGCAGCGGCTCGAGTCGCTGGCGACCTTCGACGGCCACGGGCCGGCGTCACTGAGCCCGGTCGCGCCGCCGTTCCCCTCCGCCGCGGAGTCCGCCGGATCGCCGTCAGCGGACCCGGCCGGGGCGCCGCCCGCCGCGGCGCCGGCGACGGGCTTGTGAAGGGCTTCACAAAGACCCCGGTTAGACTAGGGATTCCTTGACGCGCCCGCACACCGGAGGAATCGTGCCCGCACCCGTCGTTCTCGTCGCCGAGGAGCTGTCCCCGGCCGGGATCGCCCTGCTGGAGTCCTCATTCGAGGTCCGCTACACCGACGGCGCAGACCGCAGCAAGCTGCTGCCGGCCCTGGCGGACGTGGACGCGGTCATCGTGCGCAGCGCCACGCAGATCGACGCGGAGGCCATCGCGCACGGCCGCCGGCTCCGCGTGGTCGCGAGGGCAGGCGTCGGCCTGGACAACGTGGACGTGGACGCCGCGACGAAGGCCGGCGTCATGGTCGTGAACGCGCCCGCCAGCAACGTCGTCAGCGCCGCCGAGCACACCGTCGCCCTGCTGCTCGCGCTCGCCCGCAACGTGCCGCAGGCCAACGCGTCGCTGAAGAGCGGTCACTGGAAGCGATCCGCCTACACCGGGGTGGAGCTGCAGGACAAGGTCGCCGGCATCCTCGGCCTCGGCCGGATCGGGGCGCTGGTCGCGCAGCGGCTGGCGGCGTTCGGCATGACCGTCATCGCCTACGACCCCTACGCGTCCGCCGCCACCTCGACGCAGCTGGGCGTGCGCATGGTCGCGCTGGATGAGCTGCTGGCCGAGTCCGACTTCATCACCGTGCACCTGCCCAAGAACGCCGAGACGGCCGGCCTCATCGGCGACCGGGAGCTGCACCTGGTGAAACCCACCGCGCGCATCATCAACGCGGCGCGCGGCGGCATCGTGGACGAGGCGGCCCTGGCGGCCGCGCTGCGGGAGGGCCGGGTCGCCGGCGCGGGCATCGACGTGTACGCCAGGGAGCCGTGCACCGACAGCCCGCTGTTCGGCTTCGACAACGTCGTGGCGACCCCGCACCTCGGCGCCAGCACCGCCGAGGCGCAGGAAAAGGCGGGCACCCAGGTCGCTCGGTCGGTCCGGCTCGCGCTGGACGGCGAGTTCGTGCCCGACGCGGTCAACGTCCAGGGCGGCGCGATCGCCGAGGACCTGCGCCCGTGGCTGCCGCTGGTGGAGAAGCTGGGCCGCGTGCTGGCCGCGCTGGCCGGCGGCGCGACGGCGTCGGTCGCGGTGGAGGCCATGGGCGAGATCGCCGCGCTCGACGTCAGCGTGCTGGAGCTGGCGGCCATGAAAGGCCTGTTCGCCGACGTAACCGAGGAGCCGGTCACGTACGTGAACGCGCCGCTTGTCGCCAAGGAGCGCGGCGTCGAGCTGAGCCTCACCGCCGACCAGGCCAGCAAGGACTGGCGCAATCTGGTCACCGTCCGCGGCACGGCGCCGGACGGCCAGCTGGTGTCGGTGAGCGGTACGCTGACCGGCCTGCGGCTGGCCGAGCGGCTGGTGGAGGTGAACGGCCTCGACGCCGAGATTGCGCCGGCCGAGCACATGATCTTCCTCGGCTACGTCGACCGGCCCGGCGTCGTCGGCGCCGTCGGCCAGATCCTCGGCAGCCACCTGATCAACATCGGCAGCATGCAGGTCTGCCGCCGGGCGCAGGGCGGCGACGCGATGCTGGTGCTGTCCGCCGACTCCGCGGTGTCGCTGGAACTGCTGGGCGAGATCGCCAGCGCCACCGGCGCGCGCCTCGCGCGGGTCGTGGACCTGGACGCAGACTGACGGTCGCGGCCGTCGCCACCAGCCCAGTAAGGTAAGCGGGTGGTGGCTGCACGAAGCATCCGGCTGGCCGTGATCGGCGGCGACGGCATCGGTCCCGAGGTGGTCGCGGAGGCCATCAAGGTGCTGCGCGCGCTCGGCACGGTGGCGGTCGAGCCGACCGGATACGACCTGGGCGCGGAGCGCTGGAAGCGCACCGGCGAGACCCTTCCCGATGCCGTGCTCGCCGAGCTCGGCCAGCACGATGCGATCCTCGTGGGCGCCGTCGGCGACCCGAGCGTGCCGAGCGGCGTGCTCGAGCGCGGCCTGCTGCTGCGGCTGCGGTTCGAGTTCGACCAGTACGTCACCGTGCGCCCGGTGCGGCTCTATCCCGGCGTCGCCTCGCCGCTGGCGGGGGTGCGGTCCGAGCAGGTCAACATGCTCATCGTGCGGGAGGGCACCGAGGGGCCCTACATCGATTCCGGCGGGATCATGCGGAAGGGAACGCCGGCCGAGGTGGCCACCCAGGACAGCATCAACACGGCGTTCGGCGTCGGCCGGGCCGCTCGCTACGCGCTGCAGCGCGCCGTGGAGCGGCCGCGCCGCAAGCTGACCCTGGTGCACAAGAGCAACGTGCTGGCGTACGCGGGCGATCTCTGGCGCCGGATCGTGACCGAGGTCGCCGCGGACTACCCGGACGTGACGGCCGAGTACTGTCACATGGACGCGGCGGCGGGCTACCTGCTCACCCAGCCCGACCGGTTCGACGTGATCCTCACCGACAACATGTTCGGCGACATCCTCACCTCGCTCGGGGCCGCGGTGGCCGGCGGTATCGGGCTGGCCGCGAGCGCGAGCATCAACCCCGCGCGCACAGCGCCCAGCATGTTCGAGCCGGTGCACGGCAGCGCGCCCGACCTGGCCGGGATGCACAAGGCCGATCCGACCGCGACCATCCTGTCGGCGGCGATGCTCTGCGAGCACCTCGGGCTGGCCGCCGAGGCGGCGCGCATCGAGCAGGCCGTGTCGGAGGACCTGCTGGAGCGGCAGGGCGCGTGGTCGCCGCGGTCGACACCGGAGATCGGCGAGGACATCGCCGAGCGGGTGGCGGGCTAGCGCTGTCCGCCGGGGATCTCGGCGGGTCGTCCCGCCTGGGCAGGGCCGACGGCGCGCTGACGCCCGCGCGCAGCCAGGCGCGCTCGCGGCTGCGGCGGGCCCGGGTCGCGGTGCTGACCTACTTCGCCGCGCTCGGCCTGGCCAGCGGGGTCTGGCTGGCCAGGATCCCGGCGGTCAAGCAGGCCCTGCACCTGAGCGACGGCGTGCTCGTCGTGGCGCTGCTGGCCAGCCCGGCCGGGCTCGTGGTCATGGTCCTGTTCGCCAGCCGGATCGTGCACCGGCTCGGCAGCCGGCGCGCCACCGCGATCGGCGGGACGTGCGCCGCCGTGCTGCCGCTCGGGATGGGCCTCGCGCCGAACCTGGCCGCGCTGATGGCCGCGCTGTTCGCGTTCGGGCTGGCGGGCGGGCTCGTCGACGTCGCCATGAACTCCCAGGCGGTGCTCGTCGAGCGTGCGGTCGGCCGCCCGCTGATGACGTCGTTCCACGCC
>JASHPF010000342.1 GCA_030038295.1 Streptosporangiaceae bacterium | reverse complement strand
GCCTGTCCCTGCTCGACGTCGTCCAGGAAGGCAACCTGGGCCTGATCCGCGCGGTCGAGAAGTTCGACTACACCAAGGGCTACAAGTTCTCCACCTACGCGATGTGGTGGATCAGGCAGGCGATCCAGCGCGGTTTCGCCGATTCGGCCAGGACCATCAGGCTGCCTGTGCACGTGCTGGAAATGCTGAGCAAGCTGAGCCGGGTCGAGCGCGACATGCACCAGCGGCTCGGCCGGGAGCCGACCCCGGAGGAACTGGCGGTCGAGCTGGACCGGACACCGGACCAGATCGAGGAACTGCTGCGCACCAGCCGGCAGCCCATCAGCCTGGACTCCACCATCGGCGAGGACGGCGAGACCAGCATCGGTGACCTGATCGAGGACGGGGACGCGCCCGAGGCGGGCGAGCTCGTCGACCGCCAGCTGATGGCCGACCAGCTCCGGCACGCGCTCGACGCGCTCACCCCGCGGGAAGCCACCATCATGTCGATGCGGTTCGGCCTGTACGACGGGAACCCGCACACGCTCGACGAGATCGGCAAGGCGCTCGGGCTGACCCGCGAGCGGATCCGGCAGCTGGAGAAGCAGTCGCTGTCGAAGCTGCGGCACCCGAGCCGCGCCCAGCCGCTGCTGGACTACGCAAGCTGACCGCAGCGCTCGCGCGGCTCCGCCGCATCCGGTCTTGCGGCCGGGCCCGACCTCCCGCCGGGCCCGGCCGCTCCGCTTTCCGCTACCGCGTCGGCAGCTGCTGCGAGACTGGCGTCATGCCGACCACTCCCCTGCTGAAGGCGGTCGACGCGGTGACTGTCCGCGTGCCCGACCTGGATACGGGCCTCGGCTTCTACCGCGACCGGCTGGGGCACCAGCTACGGTGGCGGAACGACGAAGTCGGTCAGGCCGGCCTCGCGCTGCCGGACAGCCGGACCGAGCTCGTCCTCACCACCCAGCTGGACTACGCGCCGAACTGGCTCGTCGCCTCCGCCGACGAAGCGGCCGCCGCCGTGGCAGCGGCGGGCGGGCAGATCATGGTCGAGCCGTTCGACATTCCGGTCGGCCGCGTTGCGGTGGTCGCCGACCCGTTCGGCAACACCCTCGTGCTGCTGGACCTGTCGCGAGGCCGCTACGTAACGGACGACGCCGGAACCGTCACCGGAGTCGCCTCCTGACCAGCGGCGCCCGGTGGGTCCGCCGCCGCGCTGGCCGCGAGCAGCCTCCGCCCGAGGGCGAGCGCGGCGTCGCGGATCTCTGGTCCGCGCACGATCTGGTACGACGCCGGAATGGCGGCGAGCTGCTCCACGTACCACACCGGGTTGCCCGTGCTGCCGGTGAGCCGGCAGGCCTGACTGCCTAGCGACTCGAGTCGTCCCAGGGTGCGGGGAATGCAGCGCGCCACGGCGTCGAAGGGCGCGTCGATCACGACCTCGGTCTCGTACTCCCAGCCGATGGCCAGATGCTCCTCGAGCGTGGCCACCGGGTCCAGGTCGGCGGGCGGGCTGAAGGTGTCGTCGAGCACCTCCACCTCCCGCACGCGGTCGATCCGGTACGCCCGGGTGGCGGCGGCCGCGCGGGACCGGCAGAGCAGGTACCAGCGGCCGTGTCGCACGACCACCGCCCACGGCTCGACCTCCATGTGCCACTCAGACCCCGCCTCGGACCGGTAGCCGAGCCGCACCCGACGGTGGTTCGAGCAGGCCTGTACCAGCGCGGTCGTGGTAGCCGGCTCCGGCCGGGCGGCACCGCGATCCGGCGCCGGCGCGGTGGTGCGGCGGACGGCCTGCGCCTGGGCGGCAACCGCCTCCGGGAGGGCCCGCATGATCTTGCCGAGCGCGCTGCCCACCGGTTCGGTCGGGTCGCTGGCCTCGTGGTGGCCGTCGAGCACGGCCATGACCAGGCCGAGTGCCTCGGCGGCGGTGAACATCAGGGGCGGCAGCCGCAGCCCCCGGCCGACCCGGTAGCCGCCGTACGGCCCGCGCGCGGAATCGATCGGCACGTCCGCCTCCCGGAGGATGCCGACGTACCGGCGGGCCGCCCGCTCGGAGACACCGAGCTTGGCCGCGAGCCGGTCTGCGGTAATACCAGGGCTGCTCTGGATCAGTTCGAGGGCCATCAAGGCGCGCGCGGTGGGACTTGCGTCGACGTTCACGGGGACTCTCCGGGCAACAGGAAGTAAAACGTCCGGAATAGAGCCTAACCCGCCGGTCACGTGTCGGCTGACTCCCCGGCCGTCTGCTCGGCGGCATCGCGGAGCAGCGCGAACAACTCCTCGGTGGACACCGGGCGACTGCGCCGCGGCGTGCCGGTCAGCAGCCCGCCGTCGACCGCGATCGCCTGCCCGTTGACGAAGCTGGCGGCGTCGCTGGCCAGCCACAGCACCGCCTCGGCGATGTCGACGGGCTGGCCGGTACGCGGGATGGGCGCGGCCTCGCTCAGCGCGGCGGTGATGAACCCCACCGTCCGCTGCGCCGCCTCGCCGTCCAGCCCGGCCGCGCGGCCGAAGATGGCGGTCGCCACCGCACCCGGACAGACCGCGTTGACCCGGACGCCGTGCTCGCCAAGCTCATTAGCCGTGGTCACCGTCAGCTGCCTGATGGCGGCCTTGGCCGCGCTGTAGGCGTGGCCACCCAGGTTCGCCCGGAAGGCCGCCACGCTGGAGGTGTTGATGATGCTGCCGTAGCCCTGCGGCCGCATCACCCGGGCCGCGGCCCTGATGCCGAGAAAGACGCCGCGCAGGTGGACCCCGAGTGTGTGGTCCCAGCTCGCGACGTCGATGTCCTCAATGCCGCCGCTGGCTCCGGGCACGCCTGCGTTGTTGAACATGACCTCCAGGCCGCCGAACACCCGCACGCACGTGGCAACGGCGGCCGTCACGTCTGCCTCGCTGGACACGTCCGTGGCCACGAAGCTAGCCCGTTCCCCCAGTTCAGCGGCGAGCCGCTCACCGCGCCCTGTGTCCACATCGGCCAGCACCACGCTCGCACCCTCGGCCACGAACAGCCGTGCCGTTGCCTCGCCGATCCCGCTCGCCGCGCCGGTGATCACCGCACGCTTGCCGTCCAGCCTGCCCATCCGCTGCCGCCCGTCGCTCGTCCGGCCGCCGCCGGTTCACCATCGGTCATCGATACGGTAACGGGCACGCTGGCGCGGGTCATGCCTTCGCGGCGCGCCGCGCGGCGAGCAGCGGGATGGCCGCGATCTTCTCCTCGGTCAGGTCAGCCCACCGGATGCCAGCGGGCGCCCGGCGGCCGCGCTTGCCGCGGCAGTCGATGATCCGCTCCGGCGTGACGATGAGATCGACGGGCACGTCGTGCTCGGTCAGCGGGATCGAGCCAGCGGGACGCACCTGCAGCTCGTGCACGGTCGTGACGCACACGGTATGGGCTCCGATCAGCCCGGCGCTGCTGGCCAGCGCGTACTCCAGGTCGGCGAACCCGCCGCCCTTGCCAAGGCGTGCCCCGTCCAGTCCGGCCGCGACGCTGCCCATCACCACCAGGTCCACGGGTGTCAGGTCGCCCAGCGCGACCCGGCGGGCGGACCGGGCCGCGCCGCTGATGGACGCGGCCGACCTGGGCGGCCCGGCCAGGTGATCCGGGTCGAGCGCGAAGAACGGCTGGTCGTCGGCTAGCCGGGGCACCGCCATGTACACGGTCTTGCCATCTTCCAGCGCGCGCTGTCGGACGGGCAGCTGCGCGGAGTCGGGGTTCGCCTTGAGGGTGCGCGCCGCCTGCCAGAAGGGCGTGGCCCGCAGCCGCTCGGCCGCGGCCTCGGCGCCCGTGAAGTTCGGGATCCGGCCGGCCGCGCCGGGAAACCTCGCCACCTTCGCGGCTCGCATCGCGTCCCAGACTTCCTGCCGCAGCGCTGCCTTGGCGGCGAGCACGTCGGCGGGGCCGCCCGCATCCCGGTCATGCCTCGGTACGGGGCGAGGCACGGCGGCTAGTTCCCGTCGGCGGAGGTGACGGTCTTGAGCGCCAGGAAGTCGCTGACCCGCAGCAGCCGCAGCACCTGCCGCTCGGCCGGTCGGATCCGCGTGCGCTCCTCGTCCTGGTAGAGCCTCGGCTCGGTGAGCTGGACGGAGCGTCCTCGGGTGCGCAGCTCGCAGCCGCCCGCGGCGAGCACGTTCTTCGCCCAGTCCGTACCGGGGCCGTACGTCAGCGCGATCACGTAGCCGTCCTCGGTGGGAAACACGCTCACCGGAGTCTGATAGACGCGTCCAGTCCGCCGTCCGCGGTGCACGATGAGACCCATGCCGGGCGCCCACGGCGCCACGTGCTGCGTGATCCGGTTGACTCCGGCCTTGTTCCAGCGGGCGACGACGCGCGGCATGGGCATGACCTCACCCTAGCCCGAGCCCGCTCGACGCGGCGGCGAGCCGCTGCGCCAGCCAGTCAAGCGCGACAACGGCCTGGGCGCGCTGGAACGCCCGCAACGTCGGCAGGCCTGGCGGATCAGGCCGGCGGCCGAGGAAGGTCCACACTCCCGCCAGCGCGGCGACGGCGGTCGTCACGTCGTCCGGGTTGGCGTCGCGGGTGACGCGGTGCATTGCCAGTACCTGCTCAGGCGGCGGGCCACCCTGCATCGCCACGCTCGGCAGCATGGCGACGAGGTCGAACCATCGCGGCGCCAGGCACGCCCACGGCCAGTCCACGAAGAGGACCCGGTCGCTCGTCAGCAGGATGTTGTCGGCCCGCACGTCGCCGTGTGCCAGCGTTGTGCCGGAGACGGCGGCTGCCCAGCGGCTCCGCTCCAGCGTGGCGAGATCCTCGAGG
>JASHPF010000341.1 GCA_030038295.1 Streptosporangiaceae bacterium | reverse complement strand
CCGATCCCCCGCGCGGCGCCGGTGACCAGCGCGACGCGACCAGCCGCGCCCGGCCCGCTGCCCTGGCGGCCCCGCGGGGCGTGCGTGTGCACGTCACGCCCCACCAGGGTCATGGGCGGCACCATGACGCCCCGTCGACCGGCGCATGGGTTATCCCACGGCCGCGGGCGTGAACCCGGCCAGCGGATCCTGGTCGCAGGCCCGGTCCGGTACGCTCCGCCGGGACGGCGACGCGGCGGTCTTCGCGACCACGTCGGCCGGCCGCGGACCGATCGACACCGGCACCGGACCGGTCGCTGCGGTGACCCTGGTGCGGTGCGAGTGGTCTCCGGCCGGACGCGGCGGTGCGGCGGCGTCCACCAGCGACAGCGCCTGCTGCCCGAGCCCCCGTACGCACTCCGGATCCGGGCCGTCGAGCGGCAGGCCGGTGAAGAACTTGGCCGCCATGCAGCCGCCCTGGCAGGCGTCGTAGGCCGAGCAGGACGCGCACGCGCCGCCGGACTGCGGCCCGCGCAGCCGGGCGAACAGCTCCGAGTCGCGCCACACCGCGGCGAATCCGCCCGGTGACCTCACGTTTCCGGCGAGGAACGCGTCGTGGATGGCGAACGGGCACGCGTACACGTCGCCGACGGGGTCGATCAGGCACACGACCCGGCCGGCCCCGCACATGTTCAGTCCGGGCAGCGCCTGCCCGTACCCGGCCAGGTGGAAGAACGAGTCGCCGGTGAGCACGTTCTCGCCGTGCGCCACGAGCCAGTCATACAGCTGGCGCTGCTGCCCCGCCGTCGGGTGCAGCTCGTCCCAGACGTCGGCCCCCCGGCCCGACGGACGCAGCCTGGTGATCCGCAGCTGTGCCCCGAGCGAGTCCGCGAGCGCCTGGAACTTCTCGAGCTGGCCGACGTTCTGGCGCGTCATGACCACCGAGATCTTGAAGCCGGCAAACCCGGCGCGGGCCAGGTGGCGCATCGCGCGCAGCGCCAGCTCGAACGAGCCGGAACCGCGGATCGCGTCGTTCACCTCGGCGGTCGCGCCATCCAGCGAGACCTGCACGTCCACGTAGTCGCTGGCGGCCAGCCGCGCGGCCACCTCCGGGGTGATCCGCGCGCCGTTGGTGGAGAACTTGACGCCGACGTGGTGGGCGTTGGCATAGCCGACCAGGTCCCAGAAGTCCGGCCGCACCGTCGGCTCGCCGCCGCCGATGTTCACGTAGAACACCTGCATCCGCTCGAGCTCGTCGATGACCCGCCTGCACTCCGCCGTGCTCAGCTCGCGCGGGTCGCGGCGGCCGGAGCTGGACAGGCAGTGCACGCACGACAGGTTGCAGGCGTACGTCAGCTCCCAGGTCAGGCAGATCGGCGCGGCCAGGCCGGAGCGAAACTCCTCGATCAGGTTCGCCGTGCCAGCCGGGGGGACGACCCCGCGTAGCCCCCCGATGGTCATGCCGGGGTCCGCGCGCAGATCATCTGGCTCGCCGTGAGCGTGGCCAGCGCCCTCGCATAAGCCGGCAGCTCGGCCGCGCCGACGCCCGCCTGTGCGCACGCCGCGCGCGCCGTCGGCGCGCCGTCCAGCGCGATGACCACGGAGAGGAGCGCCGGGCTCTTGAGGAACGACAGCCGCCGCGTGCCGAAGTGATACAGCAGCGCACCGAACCGCTCCGGCCGGACCGAGACCTGGGGATGCAGCCGATACGCCGAGTCCAGGTCGAACGCGTCCATCAATAGACCCCGCACATGCCGTCGATGGAGACTTCCTCGACCAGCAGGTCCGCGGCGATCACGTCCTCGGAAGCTGCAGCGGTCGGCGCAGGGGCGGCCGCTGCGGTGTCCGCGGCCTCCTCGGCCGACCGCTCGAGCAGGTCGGTGGCGCTGTCGGGCATGTCCTGGCTCCTTAGTTTCGGCACCGGGTGACGAATGGGCATCAGGCTAATCGTCACCGGATGACACAATCAAGACCTGATGGGAACGGGCAAGCGCGCACAGGCGGCCGACCGCAAGCCGGGCGGTGGTCACGTGCTGGCCGCCGACCTGGCCGCGGGCACCGGCCGGCGCGGGCGGCCGCGCGGCACGAGCGCGCGCGAACTCGAGCTGATTTCCCTGCGACTGTTTACCCGGGACGGGTTTGAGGACACCACGGTGGAGCGGATCGCCACCGCCGCCGGGGTGAGCAAGCGAACGTTCTTCCGCTACTTCGACTCGAAGGCCGACGTCCTCTGGCACGCCTTCGACGGCGAGGTCCGGTCGCTCCGCGCCGCGTTCGCCGCGATCCCGCCCGACGTGCCACTGCTCGAAGCGATTCGCCGGGCGGTGGTCGGCGTCAACCGGTACCGCGCCGAAGACGTGCCGGAACTGCGCACCCGGATGAGCCTGATCAGCTCCGTGCCCGCGCTGCAGGCGAGCGCGGCGCAGCACTACGACGCGTGGGAACGCGCGGTGTCGGAGTTCGCCGCCGCGAGACTCGGCGAGCCGGCCGACGCGCTGTACCCGCTCGCCATCGGCCGCGCGACGCTCGCGGTGTGCCGGGCGGCGTACGACCGCTGGGTCGACCGGGCCGACGCTGACCTCACCAGGTACCTCGACCAGGCGCTGCGCGCCCTGGCCGCCGGGTTCAGCGGGTCCGGAAAATGACGCAACTGTCACTTGCTCGTGGCGGTCCGGTATGCCAGACACGGTTAGGGTGACCGTGCCTGACGGTGAAACGAATGTTCGCGATGCGGACAGCCGGCGTCCCGCCCGGGCGGTGCCGGCGAGAACGGAGCTATGGCTGTGACCGACTGGACCGTGTCTGCGGACGCCCTGCTCGCGCACGCCGGCTCGGGGTGGCGGGCTGGTGAGCCGGTGGTGCAGCCGCCCGTGCTGGCCACGATCCTTGCCTCGGCGGGCGAGCCGGGCGAGGCCGACTACGGCCGGGGCGCGAACGCCACGTGGGCAGGGCTCGAGGCGGCGCTCGGCGCCGTCGAGGCCGCGCACGCCGTCGTGTTCAGTTCCGGGCAGGCCGCGTCGATGGCGCTGATGCTCGCGCTCGCCCGCGGCCGCGACCGGATCGTGTTGCCGCGGGACGGGTACTACAACGCCAGGGCGCTCGCCGAGCAACTGCGGCCGCACGGCGCCGTTCCCGTCTTCGTCGACCAGGACGACACGGCAGCCATCGAGGAGGAACTGGCCGCCGGCCGCGCGGTGCTATGGACGGAGTCGCCGACCAACCCGCTGCTGCGAGTCGCGGATCTAACCACGCTCGGCCGGCTCGCCGCGGCCGCGGGCGCGCCGATGGTGGTCGACAACACGGTCGTCACCGGATTGCTGCAGCAGCCGCTAGAGCTCGGCGCGACCGCCTCGCTGTGCTCCCTCACCAAGTCCGCGTCCGGCCACTCGGACGTCCTCGCGGGCGCGGTGATGACCCGCGATCCCGCGCTCGCCGACGAGCTCAGGAACTGGCGCGCGCTCGGTGGTGGCGTGCTCGGGCCGATGGAGGCATGGCTGGCACTGCGCGGGCTCAGGACGCTGCCGCTGCGGATCGAGCGCCAGTCCGCCAGCGCCCTGGCGATCGCGACGCACCTGGCGGAGCAGCCCGCGGTCCGGAGGGTGTACTACCCGGGCGTGTGCGCGGAAACGCTAGACCTGGCCCGGGCGCAGATGCCGCGCGGGTTCGGTCCGCTGCTCTCGTTCGAGGTGAACGGCGCGGCAGCAGACGCCGACGCCGTGGTCGCGGCCGCTCGGCTCATCGTGCCGGCCACCAGCTTCGGTGGCGTCGAGTCCAGCTGGGAGCGCCGTGGCAGGTGGCCGCGCGAGACCGCGCCGCCGGCTCTCATCCGGCTGTCGATCGGCATCGAGCCCGCGGCCGACCTCATCGCCGACATCGATCAGGCACTGGCGTCTGGCCTGGCTGGCTGAGGCATGGCAGCGCGGACGCGACCACAGGGCCCGACTCCGGACTACGCCGGGTTCGCGCGGTTCTACGACCGGATCATGGGCGACCGGACGCCGGAGATCGATCGGATCAGGACGTACATCAGCAGGCATCGGCCTGGCGCCCGCACCGTACTCGAGCTCGGCTGCGGCACCGGCGCGCTGCTGTCCGGGCTCGCGAGGAGCTACTCGGTCACCGGCGTCGACCGCTCGCCGGAGATGCTCTCGGTGGCGGCCCGCGCCGTACCGGGAGCCCGGCTGCTGCAGGGGGACATCACCGCGGTGACCCTGCCCTACCGGTTCGACGTTGTGATGTGCATGTTCGACACGCTCAACCACGTCGTGACCGTGGACGGCTGGCTCGGCGTCTTTCGATGCGCGCACGAGCACCTGACCGACGGCGGCCTGTTCGTCTTCGACGTGAATACCACCGGGCGGCTCCGCCGACTCTGGGACGCGCCACCGTACTTCGACGAGTTCGACGGGAACGTGGTCGTGATGACGGTACGGCCGGGCCGGGACGCGCTGTCCTTGTGGGAGACCAGGATCTTCGCGCACCAGGTCAACGACATCTACCAGCTGCACCACGAGCGGATCTACGAGCTCGGCGTGCCGCTGGCCCAGATCCGTGCCGCGCTCGCGGGCCGGTTCGAGCTGCTCGAAGAGGAGAGCCTGGACGGCAGCCCGGTCAGTGACGACTCCGATCGGGTGTTCTTCGTCTACCGTCGTCGCCCCGCCGGCCGGGGCTAGCCTCGGCCGTCGGCCGAGCGGCAGAACGGCCGGGCGGCGGCCCGAGGAGCTCCGCGAACGCGACGAGCAGCGCCGACTTGGACCTGGCCCCGGTGACCTGCCCGATCACCTCGCCGCCCGCGAAGACGCTGACCGTCGGGACGGCCAGGATGCGGTAGCGCGATGCCGTCCGCGGGTTCTCATCGATGTTCACGGTGACGAGGTCGACGCGGCCCGCGTAGTCCGCTGCGATCTCGTCGAGGACCGGCGCGACCTGCCGGCACGGCGGGCACCACGCTGCCCAGTACTCCACGATGACCGGTCGCGGACTGCGCCGGACCTCGGCCTCGAAGCTGTCGTCCGTGACGACCCTGGCCGTGCTCATCGCGGCGAGCCGGCCGGCTCGTCGCGACCAGCCGGCAGCCGGAGCGCCGCGCACTGCGCGTCGTCGCCGTGCTCGCACACGTCCGCGAGCTGCCGAAGTCTGCAGCGCAGCCGGATCAGTTCGCGCACCTGATCGTCGATGGTGGCGAGCTTGGCGCGCGCGGCCGCCGCGATTTCCCGGCTGGACTGGGTCGCAGCCGGACCCAGCAGGTCGGCGATCTCGCCGAGGGTAAAGCCGAGCGCTCGAGCCCGCCGGATGAAGACCAGCCGAGCTCGGTCTTCATCGGAGTACTCACGGTAGCCCGCACGGTGCCGCGGTGGCTGTGCCAGCAGGCCGCGGCGCTGGTAGAAGCGCACGGTCTCGACGCTGACGCCCTCGGCCGCGGCCAGCTTGCCGATCGTCATCCCGGTCATGGCTGCACCGTACCGGCCGTACCCCGGTACGGAGTCAAGCCCGCGATCCGGCGGTCAGCGCTGCGGAACGCCGACATCTGCTCGGGATGCCCGGAACTGGCTCTATTACGGTTATCGGTCGAGCGCTCTTCAGCAGCCTTTTTTACCTGCGGTTACTCACAGAGAGTGCCGCGCTCCCGGCGCTCCTCCCACGCCAGCGCCGCGCCGATCACCATGGCTTCCGGGCTGAAGACGTTCCGCAGCACACAGACAAGCTTGGTATCCGCCGCCGAGATTTCGTCGGCGACCTCGAGGATCATCTCCGCCGGCCATACGTCGCTCTGCGACTCAGCGCCATTGCTGGCGGCGGACTGGGCGTCGGCGGCAGCCGTCGCCATCCTGATCCCGTGCACCAGGTCATTGCGGCGCTTGTTCGCGCCGTCGCAGACGTCTAGCGCCAACCCGATGTTCGCGCGGTGCTCACCGGTTATCTCCCGATGTCTGTCGAGCACGGCACGGCAGTTGTCGATGAGCCATTTGGCTGACTGCCGCTCGGCAAGAACCGCCGCATACTTGCTCCCGACGATGGAGCAGAAAGCCTCGCACAGCGTCCTTTCCAGCCTGTTGCCCCTATCCACCACAAGGCCGATGTTCCGGAGCCTTTCGCCAGCGCTTCCGTCGTCGTGCTGCTGCGTGGTCATAGCTCCCAATTCCCAGGTATGACGAAAAAGGTGATGCGGGGCGGTAGCAGAGTAGCGCCGAATGACTCCTGTTGTGACGTACTTGCCGGGTGCCTCATGTCGCGACTGGGACCAGACGGACAGGCGCGAGCCCGCTGACGAAGCGCCCGCCAGCCGTCGGGCTAGGGAGCCGCGGTCGCCGGCGGCGGTCGGAAGCCGCCGCCGACCGCGGCGTCGAGCAGTTCCGCGATGCGCAGCAGCCGGAGGTCGGACAGGAACGGCCCTATCACCTGCACGCCGACCGGCAGGCCGCCCCGGCTCAGCCCGGTCGGCAGCGTGACGACCGGCAGCAGCATCACGCCGATTGCGCAGCACCAGGCCGCGGCGGCGAAGTGCGACACCGCGACGCCGTCCACGTCGATCAGCCGCGCGGCGATCGGCCGGTCCGTGTCGTGCGGGAACGCCGTCGTCGGCATCACCGGCGCCAGCGCCACATCGTAGCGCCGGAAGAAGTCGGCCCACGCGACGCGCTGCCGCTGCCGCACGTCGGTTGCGGTCAGCACCTCCCGGAACCGGCTGGCCAGCGCCCGCCCCAGCGCTATCGCCGGATCGTCAGCGGGCACCTTCTCGAGCTCGGCGAAGGCGGCAAATTCCCCGTCAGGTAGCCCGGAACCGATGATCGGCAGCGTGATGTCGCGCCAGGTCGCCACGGCGTCGGCGAGCGGCACCGGCAGCCTCGCCGGCTCGGCCACCGCACCGGCGGCACCGAGCCGCGTGGCGAAGCCGTCGAGACACGCGCGGACGTCGCTTGCGATGGGCAGCACATCGGCGCCCTCGCCGAACAGCGTCGCGATCCGCAGGTTGCTGGCCGCGCCGGGGTCTGGGCCCGCGTCCAGCTCGAGTCGCCAGCCCGCGGCGTCCTCTGGCACCGGGCCGGCCAGCACCCCGAGCGCGATCCGCAGATCGCCGACGCTGCGGGCGAGCGGGCCGGCCACGCCGACGTCGACGGTCGTGAGGCTGCCCGGCGGACCGGGGATATGCCCGCGCACCGGCACGACTCCCCAGGACGGCTTGAGCCCGTACACGCCGTTGTAATGGGACGGGTTGCGGATCGAGCCGCCGATGTCGCTGCCGAACTCCAGCGGCGTCAGCCCCGCGGCGACCGCGGCTGCCCCGCCACCGGACGAGCCGCCCGTCGTCCGGCTCAGGTCCCACGGGTTGTTCGTGCGGCCGTAGAGGTCGTTGTACGTCTGCCAGTCACCGGCGTACTCCGGCGTGTTGGACTTGCCGAAGATGATCGCGCCGGCCCGCCTGAGCCTCGCCACGCCGAGCGCGTCCGTGGCCGGCACGTGCTTCGCGAGGGCCGGCGCCCCGGACGTGGTGACCAGTCCCGCCGTCTCGAAGACGTCCTTCACGGTCATCGGAAGCCCGTGCAGCGGCCCGGCGAACTCGCCGCGGGCGCTGGCTTCGTCGGCGGCGCTCGCGCCGGCCCTCGCCCGGTCGACATCCCAGGCGACGATGGCGTTGAGCGCCGGGTTCACGCGCTCCGCTCTGGTCAGCAGTGCGTCGAGGAGTTCGCGGCTGGAGATCGTCCGGTCCCGGATGGCCCGGCTGAGCTCGGCCGCCGTTGCGGTCGCGATGTCGAGGCTCACGGGTGCGACAGTACTGCCGTGCGGTGACAGTGGGCAGCCCGGCAGAGCAGCGCGGAGACGTGCCGTCGGATCCGGACGCCAAGTCTCCGCGCTGGCTGAGTAGGGCCCCGCTATGGTGCGCCGGACTCGCCGCCCGCGGGGACGCCACCCGCGGCCGGGACCGTCCCGACGGGGGAGGGAGCACCAGTGGCCGAGGCTGCCCCGCCGGCCGTCGGCGGTCCGGTCGGGCTGCCTGGTCCGTCTGCGGCGCCCGGATAGGCCGGGGTGGCCGGCGCCTGGTCGGCCGCTGGGCCGCCCGGCAGGCGCCCGCCGGGCACAGCCGGGCTGCCCACCGCCTGGCCGTGGGCGAGGACCATCCACGCGCACAGCAGGATCAGCGTGCCGAGGAACGCGCAGTAGACCCAGAACATCGGGGTCAGTCCGGAGTGAATGGTCAGGCCGAGGCGCGCCGCCTCGGCCGACGAGATGCCGAACTGCAGCGGCGAAGTCGGCTGGCTGACCTGGATTATCGCGGAAATCGCCTGCGCCACCATGGGGATCGCCGCGCCCAGCGCGAGCGCCGCGCCGAGCCGCAGCGGGCGCCACAGGGCGGCCACGACCACGACGGCGACCAGGGCGATCATCACGAGCACGTCACCGGTGATAACGGCGCCGGGGTTGGCGAATGCGTTGCCCGCGGTCACGGTCTGCGACGCGCCACTCGAGGTCAGCAGCGTGAAGCTGTCCCAGGACGGCGCGAAGGCGATAGCGGCGCCGAGCGCGGCGAGTATCAGCGACACCAGCGGCACCACGTCGTGGCCTGGCTGCGCGCCGAACCGGCCTGCGCCCCCGCGCGCCGCCACGAGTCCCCGCCGGACCGCTAGCCCGCTGACAGTCGCCAGCGCGACGCCCGCGGAGCACGCGACCCAGCCGAGAATGCCCAGCACCAGCCCCGCGCCGTGCGCGCCGTCCGCGGCAGGCGTGCCGGCATCGGCGACGAACAGGCCGAGCGTCACCGCGCTGGTGCCGAGGCCGAGCAGCGCGCCCACCCGCAGCCGGGTGCCGCCGAGCAGGATCAGCACGGCGCTGAGCGTCCACACGGCCAGGTAGATGACGTGCGGCGCGAGGTTGAAGGCCTGCGAGGCCAGGCTGACGCCCGCGGTGTACACGGGGAACAGCCCGAGGATGCCGAGTACCACTCCGAGGCCGAGCAGGACCGCCGAGAGACGGGCGTTGCGGGTGAGTGAGGCCGGGTCCGGCGCCGACTCTGCCTGCCAGCCAGCCTGCTGGCCGGCCGCAGGGGTGCCGGGGTACCCGGCGGGTGGCCCCGTCGGCCCGGTCATGGGCGCGACCGGCGGCTGGGCCACCGGCCCGATCGTGCGGGGATCCTCGACCGAGGCAAACCTCGACCAGGCGGCCGTCCAGCCCTCAGGAGTCAGTGGCCACCACTCGAGCGGCTGCCCGTGCGGCGCCGTGGCGTACCAGATGCCGTAGAACTGCGGCCCCTGGCCGAGCGCGTACGTCGCGCCGCGGTAGGAGATGCTGACGTTGTCCGGCACGGTGTCGATCCTTCCTGCTCAGGCCCTGCCTATCACGTTCTCCGGCGAGCGTAGGCGGCAACCCTTCGCGTTGGCTGGAAGTCTCCTCTCGCCTTCCTGACGCCTAGCTCAGCGCTCATGCCCGGCGCGGGCGGCGGGCGTCACCGGCCGCTACCCTGGGCCCGATGACTGATGACGAGGTTCCGAGCTTCCTGACGGCGCTCGGGATCCCCGGCATCGCTGACGCGCATGTCCATTTCCTGCCCGACGCCCTGCAGCAGGCGGTCTGGCGGTGGTTCGACCAGCTCACCCCGCCGTGGCCAGTGGCCTACCGGACGTCGGCCGACGAGCGGCTCGCCACGCTGGCCAGGCTGGGCGTCCGGCACCACACCGCGCTGGCCTACGCGCACCGGCCGGGCATGCTCGGCTTCCTGAACGATCACACCCTCGGGCTGGCTGCGACCTGGCCGACCGTGATCCCCACGTTCACCATCTATCCCGAGCCGGGCGTGGCAGCGGAGACCGCCCGCTGCCTCGCCGCGGGCGGGCGCGCCGTGAAGGTGCACCTCCAGGTGGGCGGGTTCGACGCGACCGACCCGCTGCTCGACGACTCGTGGTCCCAGCTACAAGAGCGGGGAACGCCGGTCATTCTGCACGCGGGCGCGGTAGCGGACGGCTCTGGCAACGAGCAGTGGTGCGGCCCGGCGCCGGTCCGCCGGCTGCTGCGCAAGTTCCCCGATCTCCGGCTCGTGGTCGCCCACCTCGGCGCTCCTGACTACGACGCGTTCGTGACGCTGGCTGAGCAGCACCCGGGCGTGTGGCTGGACACCGCGATGGTGTTCACCGACCCGCCCTACCTTGGCCCGGCGCCGGCGCACCTGGTCGGCCGGCTCGCCGCGCTCGGCGACCGGATCGTGTTCGGCTCCGATTTCCCGACCATCCCGCACGCGCTCGCCGCGCAGGTGTCGGGCCTGGTCGGCCTCGGCCTTGGTGAGGACTGGCTGCGCGGCGTGATCTGGCACAACGGGCTGCGGCTGTTCGGCCTGTGAGCAGGGCGGCTGCGTCGGTCTACCGCCCGGCGGACCGGATCGCGGCCGCGGTCAGCGAGCGAGCCGTCTCGATCGCGCTGGCGATCGCCAGCTCCGGGGTCAGCCCGCACAGATCGGTCAGCGTAAAGAGCGTCTCGGCGCTCACCACGACGGCGAGGCCGCGCTTGAGCTGCGCGAACCGGGCTGGCTGCTGAACGGCCATGGTGTCTTCCAGCGGTCGCAGCGCCTCATCGATCAGCCCGAAACGGCGTCCTGGCCGCCGCACCACGCCCGGCTTGGTGATAGCGGCCGCGATCATTGCCCGCACGGCGCCCTGGTAGGCCAGCACCTCGCGCAGCAGTACCTCGGTGGCGAACCCGATCCGCTCGACCGGGTCGTCCGAGCGCGCCACCGGCGCCATCGCCCGCGCCGGACTCTCCCGTAGGCCGGCGAGCGTCTCGCGCAGCAGCGACGCCAGATCGGGGAAATATCGGTAGGCCGTCGCCTCAGAGACCAGCGCCCGCCTGGCCACCTCCGGCATGGTGACCTCGCCCCCGGTGGCGATGGCCTCGCGGGCCGCAGCCACGATTGCGGCCCGGGTTCGTTCCTTCTGATTCGAGCGTCCGGCGCGGGCGTCCGTGGTCATCGCACTTGCCTCCCTACTCGGCTGGCCTACCCGGCCAGGGCCCGAGTGTGACCTTGCCCTCACCATGAGAGTGTACTTGCATGATAGCTAATGAGAGTGTACTCTCATCTTAAGAGCTAGTCTCATCAGGAGCGTGACATGGCAGACGTCGTGATCGTTGGGCCGGGCGGCGGCGAGATCGCGCTGGCTGGGCCCGTGCAGATGCGGATTCTCGAGGACGGCAGCACGACATCGCACCGGCTCGGCATCGGGGAGATCACCATCGCCCCGCACGTCGGCGGGCCGCCGCAGCACCGGCATGCCGAGCACGACGAGGGCTTCTACGTCGTCTCGGGTACGGCCCGCTTCACCGTCGGGGACCAGACCTACGACGCCCCGGCGGGCACGCTGGTCATGGTCCCGCCCGGCGCGCCGCACACCTTCGCGAACGTCACCGACGAGCCGGTCGTCCTGCTCAACACCTTCACGCCTGACCTGTACGTGCAGTACTTCCGCGACCTGCACGACATGATCGCCGCAGGCCAGCCCGTTGCGCCGGCGGACATAGTGCGGGTAATGGCGCGGTACGCGACCGTACCCGCCAGCGAGTACGCGCCGTCTTAACGGCGCCCTCGGTCCGGCCCAGAGGAGAGGAGAACAGACATGGTCACGTCGACGGTCGAGCTCGACGGTATCGGCGCCACGCCGGTCAGCTACACCGACCACGGCGCCGGCCGCACCTTTCTGCTGCTGCATGGGGGCGCCGGGCCGCAGTCGGTGAGTGGTTTCGCCGATACGCTCGCCGCGGCCGCGCCTGGCCGCGTCATCGTCCCTGTCCATCCGGGCTTCGACGGGACGCCGCGACCCGCCGGCCTCGCCACTGTCCCCGGACTGGCTGCGCTCTACACCGGGCTGCTCGAGGAGCTAGGTCTGGCCAGCGTCACCGTCATCGGGAACTCGATCGGCGGCTGGGTGGCGGCCGAGATGGCCGCAGCGGGATCGGCGCGGATCGCCGGTGTCATCCTCGTCGATGCCGTGGGCATCGAGGTGCCCGGCCACCCCGTCGCGGACTTCTTCTCCCTGACGCTCGATCAGGTCGCCGACCTCAGCTATCACGATCCGGACCGGTTCCGGATCGACCCCGCGTCGATGAGCGCCGACCGACGAGCCGCCATGGCAGGCAATCGCGCGGCCCTTGGCATCTACGCGGGCACCGCCATGCTGGATGCCAGCCTCGGCGGTCGGCTTGCCCAGGTGCACGTCCCGGCGCTCGTGGTGTGGGGCGACAGCGACCGGATCGCGGACGCCGACTACGGGCTCGCGTTCGCGGCCGCCATCCCGGGGGCGCAGTTCCAGCTGCTCGCGGCGACTGGTCATCTGCCGCAGCTTGAGAGCCCGGCCGAGCTGCTGGCTACCATCCTGGACTTCACCAGCGCACGGTCAGCGGCTGGCTGACGGGAGAGTCGCGGCCAATCCGGCTCGCGCTAGGCATCCAGGCCAAGCGTGAACGTAGGCTTCGGGGTCGTCTCCGGCAGCCGGTGCTCGGCCGCGAGCCGACGGATCGCGGTTCCGGTCGCGAGGAATTCGGTAGCGTGCTCGCCCCAGACATGATTGTGGACACCGACGGTAACCCCGACGATGCCGGACGCCCCAGCCCCGTGGGCCTCGGCCTGCATCCGCGACAGCGCCAGCTCGCGTGCCTCGTACACGCCCTGGGTGAACTGCGGCATCTCCTGGTTCTGACCCGTCTGCCGCAGCGACTGCATAACCGACTGGTGCGCGATGTGGTACACGCACGTGCCGAGCACAAACGCCACCGGCACCGCACCGGCCGCGAGCAGCCGGAAGAAATCCTGCGCTGACAGGTCCGACGTGAACGCGCGGCCATCCGGCGCCCTGTGCACGCCGGCGCCCGCCATGGCGCGCACCGCCGTGCCGGTCGCGACGAACTCGAGCACGCCCTGGCCCCACGCATACATCTGCATCTTCAGATTGACGCCCACGATTCCGTCGGCGCCGAGGTGGTCCGCCTCGGCCTGCATCCTCGCCATCGCTAGCTCTCTGGCGTTGTACATGGCCTGGGTGAGCACCTGGAGTTCCTGGTTCTGCGACCAGCGGCCGATCTGGATGCCCACGTGGTAGATGGACGAGCCGACGACAAACCCGAGCGGCTCGAAGTTTGCCTCGCCGAGCAGGACGTACTCGGAGACCGACAGGTCCGAGGTGAATATTCCGCCTTCCGCCGCGCCGGCGGTGTCCGCCAGCCTGCTGTCCGCGGCTTGCGGCTCCCAGATCCCGGAACCCGGGGCGCTGGACTGACTGGTAAACCGCGGCATGGCAGTCTCCTTCGCTGCAGACGTCTGTCTCACGCTACTGCGGCGGGGCAGTACGCGGGTCTCGCGCGCGCCGGAATAGAACCACCCGGCCGGCGCGCTCAGTCCGGCTGGACAGCCCGTGCACCAGCCCGGGCCGAGACTTGCGCGCACGGAGGTTCGATGTCAGCAGGTGCAGTGGTCCCGGAGTCGCACCGCGACCTACTCGAAACGCACACCGCCATCCTCGCCACCCAGGGCCCGGACGGACTCCCGCAGGTCACCGCCGTGGCCTTCTACCACGACAAGGCTGACGACCTGGTCAAGATCTCGCTCAACGACACCCGCCAGAAGACGAAGAACCTCCGCCGCGACCCGCGCGCCACGCTGTTCATCCTCGACCCGGACAACCGGCTGCGCACGCTGGAGATCCGGGCGGAGGCGGAGCTGATGGCCGATCCGCAGCTGGAGTTCTGCCGGACGGCCGGGGCCAAGTACGGCGCGGATTTCCATCGTCACGACCGGCCCGGCGAGACGAGGTCGAAGGTGGTGCTGCACCCGGTCAAGGTCAACGCCGCGGACCTGAGCGCGTAGCGGCACGCCATGAAACCGGGTCGGGCGAGCCCGCACGGCGGACGCCGGCCGGCTTAGAGTGACCACGACGCGCCCGTTCCCCGCATCAGGAGGTGCTCCCATGCGCATCTCGGTCATGCTGGCGGTCTCGTCGACGCCCGCCGCCGTGGACTGGTACCAGCGCGCGCTGGGCGCCACCCTGCTCTGGAGTCTCGGCAGCGTGGCCGGCCTGGAGATCGACGGCGCCGCGTTCTTTCTGCATGAGCCGACGCCCTTCGGGTTCGGCAGCCCGGCCGAGCTCGGCGCGACCAGCGCACGGGTCGAGGTGTTCAGCGACGACCCGGACACCTTCGTCGCGCGGGCGGTGGCGGCGGGGGCGGACGGCTCGGCGGACCCGATCCGGGAGCACCAGCGTCCGTGGGGCGTGCACCGGCAAGGCGGGTTCACCGATCCGTTCGGGCACGTGTGGACCGTGGGCGATCCGTCACCGCTGCAACGTCTCGCCCGATAGCGGCGCGCGGCGACGTGCGTCCCGGCCGGGCCGGTCGCCCGCAGCGTAGGATCGGCCGCGTGCGGCCACCCTCGGGCGACACCGGTCCGTCCGGCATCGAAGACCGGGTCCGGGCCATCTGCCTGGCGCTGCCCGGCTGCGAGGAGCGATCGAGCCATGGCTCACCCGCGTTCTTTGTCGGGCGCCAGTTCGTGATGCTGTGGCCGAGTGGGCACCATGACGACGGCTTCCCGCACCTGTGGTGCGCGGCCCCGCAGGGTGTCCAGGAGGAGCTGGCCCGGACGGAGCCAGATCGGTTCTTCCGGCCGCCCTACGTCGGCCACCGCGGCTGGATCGGGGTTCGCCTTGACGGCGACGTCGACTGGGACGAGGTGGCGACGATCTGCCGGGAGGCCCACCAGACGATCGCGCCCGCGCGCTTCCGGACGGCCCGGGGCGCGGAGGCCTCCGGGTAGCTGACGGCGCACCGGCGGACGATCGCGCTCAGAACTCGATCCGGTGTGTCACCGGTCGGCCCGCCACGAGGTTGCCCACGTACGCACGGGACTGGTTGCGGCCCGGGTTTCCGCCTACGACGATGCTCGTCCAGTCGGGATCGATGAGCATCGGCACGAGCCGCGCCGGATCGGGTGACGCGACCCACGATTCACGCAGCACCGGATCGTCGATGCTCGTCGCGAAGCTGAAGTCGGTCCGCCCTACCTGATGCGCATACCGCTCGGTGACGTCCGCGCGGATCCGCAGCTGCTCGTAGAGGTAGGCGCGGATCCCGTCCTTGTCGACACCAAACTCATGCAGCGCCCGGGCAACGCTCGGTGACAACAGCAGCAGCGGGTTGAACCCGCCGTGAACCGCAGCGGTGTACGCCCACGGGCCGATCGCGTTCGCGAGGATGCGCGCGATCGTCTCGAGGTGCTCCTCGGCTGACTCACCGGCGGTATAAATCGGCGCGGAGTGGTTCGTCACGAGGAGCACGCTCGCGGTGCTGTCGTGCAGTGCGAAGCCGTTATCGACCCGGAACGGATCCCAGCCGATCGCCCGCGTCGACGGTTCGTCCTCGGCCATCACCACGTTGAACGAGTACCCGATCGCTCCGGCGTCGCTGCTTCCCGGCGGAATGCGCAGCCCGCCGACGTTTCGCAGCAGCAGCCGCAAGAAGCGTCCGACACTGGCGTTCGCCTGCCTGCCGACCCGCATCGCCCCGGTCCCAGCGTTGAAGTCGAGCGCCTCGACAACCCGGCCGCTGACGACGATCAGCGGCTCGAGGCCGAACGTCGAGGTCAGGTCCTCCAGCCGGAAACGCGGATCCATGAGGCAGCGCGCCACCGCGATGAGCACCGGCATGTATTCCGGCCGGCACCCGGCCATGACACCGTTCACCGCGATGTTCGTGATGCTGATCTCCCGAAGCTCGGGCGGCAGCGACCCCAGCACGGCGTCGGGATCCTCGCGGGTCGCCGCGAGAAAACGGTCGACCCGGTCGGGCGTCGGCGGGACGATCGGCAGGCCGTCGCTCCACCCTTGGTCCAGGAAGTGCTCCTGGACCTCGTCGAGGGACCCGGCGAAGACGACCTCCCGCGGTTCCGGCTCGACCCCGACTTCCTCGATCGCGACGCCGCCCTTGGACCGCCGCAACGCGGCCTCGACCTCATCGAGGACTACGTCGCGGACCTTGTGCCGGAACGTCTCATCGGTGTCGGTCTGGATCGAACCCGGGTACACCGCAAGACGAGGATCGTCGTCGCCGAAGATCGACGCGATCGCGCGGGCCATCGCTTCGAACCCGCTGGATACGACCCCCACCGCGGGGAGGTTCGCCTCCTCCGCGGTTGCGACCGCTCGCATCACGCCAGCCGTGCAGCGTCCGCACGCGCCGACCGCCACCACCGCGGCGTCCGCCTTCGCGTGCGCGAGCTGGGTTCGGAGGGTGTCGAACCCGGAGTAGTCGTCGCCGAAATCGCCGACGAAATGCGTGTGATCAATGAACTCGACGTCCGCAAACTGGGCGCCGAGTCGTTCCTCGAACGCACGCAAGATCTCATCGCCCTTGAAGAGGTGGTCCCACACCAGGGCGATGCGGGCACCGGAGAACCCCTCCAGGCCGGCTTGGGCGCGCCTGCCGCGCTGCGTGGACCGGCCGAGCGGCCACAGGGTGGCATAGGAGGGCTCCGCTGCGGCCATGATTTTCCCTCCGAACATCTTCCTCGCGGCGCGACGCAAGAAGCGTAGGTGGCTGGTTTGGCCAGCAGCAAGACCGGCAGCGCCGCGGGGTCCCGACGCGACCACGCGCGGTACCGAGCTGACCTGACGGGCAGCACCGAGGCCCTGGCCTGGTCATCCGCCCGGGCAGGAGTCTTCCGGGGCGGCAGGAATGTATGTTGGCGCAGGGCTCTCGATGAGAGGAACGTCGTGCCTGACCTGAAAGCGGAGCTGCACCACAAGCTCCAGGCCGGCCGGGCCGTGATGGTGTCCAAGCTCGACGGCCTGAGCGAGTACGACCGCCGCCGCCCGATGACGCCGACCGGCACGAACCTACTCGGCCTGGTGAAGCACCTGGCCGGCCTCGAGTACGGATACCTCGGTGGCTCGTTCGGCCACCCTGCTCCCGAGACCATCCCGTGGATCGAGGACGGCTCTATCTGGGACGGCGCCGACATGTGGGCCAAGCCCGACGAGTCCAGCGGGTACATCATCGATCTCTACCGGCGAGCGTGCAGCCACGCCGATGGCGTCATAGCCAGCCTCGACCTGGACGCGCCGGGGTCGGTACCGCACTGGCCCCCGGATCGGCGGGAGACGACCCTGGGTCTTCTGCTCATTCGAATGGTCGCCGAGACGGCGCAGCACGCCGGCCACGCGGACATCATCAGGGAGCTCATTGACGGGCAGGGCGGTCCCGATCAGAACGCCTTCGACGAAGCCACCTGGCGGGAGTATGTCGCCAGGATTCAGGCCGCGGCCGATGCATTCGCCGGGCAGTGACGAGCCTCCCGCTCCTGCCGAAGCGGTCCGCGCGCAGGTACTGTCGCATCGATGACACACCGAGCGGAAATCCGGTTTCTGCACTTCGCGGGTCGTCGTGTCGCTTACGCACTGACCGGCACCGGGCCGCCGCTCGTCGCGCCGGCCTGGTGGGTCAGTCACCTGGAGCTTGACTGGGCAGACCAGACCTTCCGGGGGCTGTGGGAATCGGTGGGCGAGGGCTACACCCTCGTGCGATATGACCGGCTCGGCGTGGGGATGTCTGATCGCGATCTGCGCGACGATGACCTGACCATCGACGGTGAGGTCGCGTTGCTGGGCGCCGTCCTCGACGAGCTGGCGCTGGAAAACGCCGTGTTGGTCGGGGGTTCGTCCGGCGGCTGCGCGGCGATCGCGTTCGCAGCTCGCTTCCCCGAGCGGGTAGATCGTCTCCTGCTGTACGGCGCGTACGCCGACGGATCCTCGATCACCTCCCCTGAGGTGCGCGAGGCGATCGTCGCAACCGTGCGCTCGCACTGGGGGCTGGGTTCTCGCGTGCTCGCCGACATCTTCCTGGGCGACACCGACAGTGGCGCCGAGGAGCGGCTGGCACGCCATCAGCGCGCGGCGGCGAGCCCGCAGACCGCGGCGGCGTTGCTGGAGCTCATCTACCGCAACGACGTTCGAGCAGAGCTGCCGCGGGTGCGCGCCCCGACGCTGGTCGTACACCGCCGGGGCGACCGCGCGATTCCCTACCACCTCGGCCGCGAGCTCGCGGCGGCGATCCCCGGGGCGGCGCTGGTTCCGCTCGCCGGGAGCGCGCATTTCCCGTGGGCCGGTGATACGCAGTCGGTCGCGCGCGCGCTGCGTACGGTGCTGGCGCCCGAAGCCCCGGCCCGCATGGCCGGCGAGCCTGCGGCGGTGCTGCTCTCTGCCCGAGAGCGCGAGGTGCTGGCCCTGGTGGCGAAGGGCTTGAGCGACCCGGAAATTGCCGACCAGCTGGTCTTGAGCCAGCACACCGTGCACCGTCACGTCGCGAACATCCGCAACAAGCTCGGGCGGGGTTCTCGGACGGCCGCGGTCGCTGAGGCCGCGCGGCTGGGCCTGCTCTGAGGCGATCACCCGAACGGGCCATTCTGGTCCGATGGCCCGGTCGAGCGATGCGCTCCAGGCGTCCGGGTCCGTACCGTCGCCTGCATGGAGCACCACGTCACACACGGCACACCAGCGGGCGACTCGGCCTGGGCGCGCGCTTTTGCCCTGCTGTATGACCCCTTCGTGTGGGTGGCTGAGCGAGCGGGATTGCGCGCTCACCGAAAGCAGCTGCTCATCGGGGCACGCGGGTGCACGCTTGAGATTGGCAGCGGCACCGGCCTGAACCTGCCGCACTACCCCGGCCACCTCGACGAGCTTGTGTTGGCCGAACCAGACGCCGCGATGCGCGCCCGGCTGGAGAAGAGACTGCGGCGCAGCGGCCGCCGGACGCGGCTGATTGACGCGCCGGCGGAGTGCTTGCCGTTCCCCGATGGATCGGTCGACACGGTTGTCTCGACCCTCGTTCTGTGCACCGTCGACGCCCCTGACGTTGCGCTGCGGGAGATCGCAAGGGTGTTGCGCCCTGGCGGCCAGCTGCTATTCCTCGAGCACGTGCGCTCCGAGTCACCGACGCTAGCCCGCTGGCAGGACCGGCTGGCCGGGCCGTGGCGTCGCTTTGCGCGCGGCTGTCGGTGCAACCGCGCCACCGCGGAGCTGATCGTCAGCTGCGGGCTCAGGCTCGACCAGGCGCGCGAAGGGTCATGGCACGGGATGCCGCCGATCGTGCGGCCACTCATCGTCGGCCGGGCCACCGCTTCCCGGCCTGTCGGCGGCCGTGCCGTTTCCGAGGCTTGACAACACTGCCCGGCCTAGGCGGTTGTGCTGAGGACCGCCGACAGGGCATCGAGGGCTCTCGGGACGAGCGCGTAGTAGGCCCACTTGCCTCGCTGCTCGCGGGTGAAGATCCCGGCGTCGACCAGGATCTTGAGGTGGTGCGAGATGGTCGGCTGCGTGAGCCCGAGCGGGTCCGTCAGCTCGCAGACGCAGGCCTCCGTGCCTTCGTGGGCGGCCACTATCGAAACCAGGCGCAGGCGCGTCGGGTCAGCCAGGGCCTTGAGGATGCGCGCCAGGTCGGCAGCCTGGCTCGCGGTCAGGGGCTCGCGCAGCAGCGGGGTGCAGCACTCATCGGCCAGGAGCGGCAGCTCGCGGCTCGACTGGCTGGTGACGGCGACGCTCATGCGCCTAGTATGCGGCACATATTGACAATCGTCTATCTGTGCTCGATCCTGTTCGTATCGACAGTGATCTATGCATGAGGGGGTACCAGCCGTGCCTGAGCAGGCCAGCGCAGACCTGCGTGAGGAAGTGCGTGCCCGCTACGGTGCGGCCGCGCGGGCGGTGCTGGAACCCGAGCAGGGCCGCCGCGCGAGCTGCTGCGGAACGTCTCACTCGGGCTCGTGCCGCGGAACCGGGGCGGCAGCGCTGGACACCGCCGACGTCTTCGGCGGCCCGCTCTACCGGGCGGGCGAGACTGACGGGCTACCCGAGGAAGCGGTCCTCGCCAGCCTGGGCTGCGGCAACCCGATCGCCGTCGCGGACCTCCACGAAGGAGAGCGCGTCCTGGACCTAGGCTCAGGTGGCGGCATCGACGTGCTGCTGTCCGCACGTCGGGTCGGGCCCGCTGGATACGCCTATGGCGTCGATATGACCGATGACATGATCACGCTGGCGCGCGCCAATGCCGCCAAGGCCGGCGCGGCGAACGTGGAGTTCCTCAAGGGCGACATCGAGGCCATACCGCTGCCCGACGCCTCGGTCGACGTGGTGATCTCGAACTGCGTGATCAACCTGTCCGTCGACAAGGCCGCCGTGCTTGCCGAGATGTTCCGCGTCCTGGTCCCCGGTGGCCGGATCGGCATCTCCGATGTCGTGGCCGAAGATCAGCTGACCCCGGCCGATCGCGCCGCGGCCGGGTCGTACGTCGGCTGCATCGCGGGCGCGCTGTCCCGCAGCGAATACCTCGACGGCCTGGCAGCTGCGGGCTTCACCGATACGTCGGTCACCTTCACCACTGAGGCCCGCCCCGGCATCCACTCGGCCATCGTCCGCGCCGTCAAGCCCGCGTGAACTCCACTGTCGGCCGGCGGCTCCTCGCCGAATTCATCGGCACGTGCCTCCTGGCCGCCATCGTCATCGGCTCGGGCATCGCGGCCACCCAGCTCACCGCCGACGCTGCCCTGCGGCTGCTGATCAACTCGCTCGTCACGGGAATGGGCCTGGCCGTGCTCATCCTGATCCTGATGCCAGCCGGCGGCGCGCAGTTCAACCCCGTCGTCACCGGAGCGGACTGGCTGCTTGGCCGGCGCACCGTGCACCGCTACGGCATTGGCCAGGCCGTCGCCGTCATCGCCTGCCAGATCGCCGGCGCCATCGCCGGAGCGGCGCTGGCCGATGGCATGTTCGGCCAGGCCGTGCTCAGCCCCTCGCATCACCACCGTGCGGGCACGCCACTGCTGCTCAGCGAGGTCATCGCGACCGCGGGTCTGCTCCTGGTGATCGTCACCCTCGCGCGGACGGGCCGTCTGCAGCACGCGAGCTGGGCAGTCGGCGCCTGGATTGGCGCGGCCTACTGGTTCACAGCCTCGACCTCGTTCGCGAACCCGGCTGTCACCATCGGCCGCAGCCTCACGAACTCCTACGCGGGCATCGCGCCCAGCTCGGTCCCTGCCTTCATCGGCGCCCAGATCGTCGGCGGCATCCTCGGCGCGGTGCTCGCCGTGGTCGTGGTTCCGATACGAGCCAACCAGCCGGCCGCACGCACTCAAGCCCAGCTTGCCGGATAGCGCGGAGGCATGCCGATGCCGGACGTTCCCGAGGTCCTCTTCGTCTGCACGCACAACGCGGGCCGGTCCCAGATGGCCGCCGCGCTGCTCGACCGCGCAACTGCTGGCCGAGTTCGCGTCACGTCGGCCGGTTCGGAGCCCGCGAGACAGCTCAACCCCGCGGTGGTCCAGGCCATGGCCGAAATCGGTGTCGACATCTCGCGCGAGATCCCCAAGCGGCTCAGCACCGAGAGCGTGCACGCCGCCGACATCGTCATCACCATGGGCTGCGGTGATGCGTGTCCCGTCTATCCCGGCAAGCGCTACATCGACTGGGAGCTGCCAGACCCGGCTGGACTTGCCCTCGAAGATGTTCGGCCAATCAGAGATGAGATTGAACGGCGGGTTGCTGCTCTGGCCGATGAGCTCATGGGGCGATCGGGCCAGTGAGCCGGCGACCAACTCGGCCTGCTTGACTCCAGCCGCGCCGCCAGTCTCGATTGCTCGGCGCAATTAGTCCTCCACTGACCGATTTGGTACCCGCAGCCGAGGTAGCGTCGCCGGGTGCTCGGAACTGGCTGGACAGAGGCCGTCGCCCTGGTCGCCGCGTTCGTCATAGCCCTGGTCGCGAGTCCGGCGGGCATCTCCGGCGCGGTGCTCCTGCTGCCTTTTCAAGTGAGCGTGCTGGGCACGCCAAGCCCGGCGGTCACCCCCACGAACCTGCTCTACAACGTGGTGGCCACGCCCGGAGCGATCTATCGATTCTGGCGCCAGGGCCAGACCGGAGGCCGTCTGACGCTTGTCCTCATCAGCGGGACGCTGCCCGGTGTCATCGCGGGCTCGATCATCCGCGTGGAACTGATTCCGGGTCCCCGAGTCTTTGACGTGGTGGTGGGTACCGTCCTGGCACCGCTGGGCGGCTGGATCGCACTCTCGCGCCCGCAGCCTGCCGACAAGTCAGCTGCCGGTCGGCACCCGATCCCGGCCTCTGGGCTGATCGCGTTGTCCGCGATGGTGGGCTGCGTCGGCGGGATTTACGGTATCGGCGGCGGCTCGATCCTCGCCCCGATGCTCATCGGAACCGGCCGCAGACCGTCCGAGGTCGCCCCGGCCGCATTGGCTGCCACCTTTGTGACATCGCTCGCCGGAGTGATCACGTTCACGATCCTGTCCCTCCACCAGCACGCGCACGTGGCTCCGAGCTGGCCGACCGGGATCGCGCTCGGCGTCGGCGGCCTCGCCGGCGCGTACACCGGCGCCAGAATCCAGTCCAGGATCCCTGAGCTGCTCATCCGAAGGTTGATCGGCATCCTCGTCGTTGCCATCGGCGTCCGGTACCTGTGGGCTGGCCTGGCTTGATCGGAACGGCACGCAGCCGCTGCGGACGGAGCGGAGCCGACACAAGAGGCCTCCGGCTGTCTGCCGAAGGCCTCTGACCTGGTAGCGGGGGCGGGATTTGAACCCGCGACCTCTGGCGATGTATCTGCGGGCGCGGGGCGGATATGGCCCAGGGGCACCGTGACGTTATGTTGATCGTCCAGTGCTGCGGCTGGTTCCGAACATCTCGTCGAGGGTGACGGGGTGCAGGCTGCGGGCGGTGACGAGCTCGGCGAGCTGCGGGAAGATCCCGGTGACCTCTGGGTAGTTGGCGTGGCCGAGCATGACGACGCCGGGATTGAGGTATTGCCTGGCCAGGGCCAGGATTTCGGTGGGCCTGATCGCGGTGGAGTCGCCGTAGCTGCCGTTCCACATCAGCACGTTGGTGTAGCCGATGGAGGCGGCAAGCTCGTCCGTGCGCTCGTCATGGGCGCCATAGGGCGGGCGCCACCAGGGGCGGGCAGTGATTCCGTAGGTCTGCTCGATCCACTCCTCATTCTGTTCGAGCTGGGCGGTGACCTGGGAGTCGCTGAGATCGGTGAGCCACCAGTGGTTGAAGGTGTGATTGCCGATCTGGACCTGCCCGGCTTCGATCAACGGCCTGAGGATGGTGGCCAGCGGGGTCCAGATTTCGCCGTAGCAGCCGTTTGGGTTGAACGTGATGTGAATACCGGTGGCCTGCGCTAGGTCAGCGTAGGCCTGAGCGCACTCAGCGCAGAAACCGTCATCGATGGTGATGGCAACCTGTCTGGCTCCCACTGCTGCGGGTGGCCCCTGCCAGAAGACCTGTGATGCCCCCGGCACCGGTGGGGGGATCGGAGGCAGGGTGTTCGTGCTCGATGTGGCGGCGGGATGCGGGCCCGGGCGCACCCGGCTGGCAGCAGTGGTCGAAACACTCTTGGGCTTGACGTCGACGACATTGCGGGGGTTGACGTCGCAGCCAACGAGAACGCTGGCGACACCGACCCCGAGGAGGCCGAGAAGTGCGCGGCGGTCGATACCTCGGCAGTGCGGGCAGGTCATGACGTCGTGACTCCAGTGCTGGACGAGACGGTCGGCCGCAAGACAGACCGCATCTACGGCGGGTTCTTCCCATTACTCGGGAACACACGCCGCCCGCGGCAGCCTCGCTTACTAGAGTCCGAGCCCGCCCGGAACGTGATCTGACCTTGGCCACCATGCCCGCGCCTGCGGCAACCGGTGCCGCTTACAACCACCCGAACCGAACCCTAAGGAGGACACCATCAACGCCACCCCCGCTTACCGTCTGTCAGCTCGTCAGCATGCCCCGACCATCGACCTGATGACCGCCGCACGGATCCTCGGCAGTCGGCCGCACCAAGGCCTACGAACTCGCGCGTCACGTCAGCTTTCCATGCCTGGCGATCCGCGTCAGGCATCTCTACCGCGTGTCGACCGCCGACCTGCTGCGGCTGATGGGCACGAGCCCAGAAGAGTTGCAGAAGCCACCAACGGACGCGTAGGGATGCGAATGCACACGGGGTGGCAGCGGGATGTGATGGGTTCCAAAACGTTTTCCGTGCTGGGGGGTGGGCACGATTTGTAATTTCGTGCCAGCACGGATAATCCGTCTGATGACGTTAGGGTGATGTCATGGCAGATGTTGCGGGACCGGCGGCGTGCGAGGCGTGCGGGCGCCAGCTACCACCGCAACACGGCAGAGGCAGGCGGCGGCGGTACTGCGGGGCTACCTGCCGCAGCGCCGGACGGCGCAAGAGGGAGCTCGCCGACGGCAGCAGCCGGGGTGGCTATGTGAAGGCAAACTTGACGGCCGAGGGGCGTCATGACAGCCTTGACGTTGTGGGTGGCGGGTCCGTCGCAGCCGACCCGATGGCGAGGAGGGTCAGCGAGACTGCGGGCCGCCTCGCGGCCGAGCTAGCCAGCGCCGGCTCGCCGGTGGCGGCCATGACGGCGGCACGAGAGCTGTCAGCCGCCACCGGCGCGGCACTGCAGGAGGCCGTTGACCGGGCGCGCGCCGCCGGCCACAGCTGGAGGGAGATCGGCGATGTCCTGGGCACCACCCGGCAGGCCGCGTTCCAGCGGTTCGGGCATCCGGTTGACCCTCGCACCGGCGCCCCGATGAGCACCGTCGTCCCGCCCGGCGCCGCTGACCGGGCGGCCGGGATCATCACCTGCCTTGCCGAGGGCCGCTGGGAACGCGCGCGTGCGGACTTCAACGCGAGAATGCGCGAAGGCGGCGACGCCGGGCGGCTGGCCGGCGGCTGGGCGCGCACAGTCGCCATGATCGGCCGCTACGAGGGCATGGGAGAGCCGTTCGCCCACCGCGTCGGCGATCACACTGTCGTCGAGGTGCCGCTGCACTTCGAGGCCGGCGAGGCGACCGGACGAGTCATCTTCGACGATGACGGCAAGGTCGCCGGGCTGTGGCTACGGCCGGCACCCCCCTCGCCAGCGGCAAATCGGAATCCAGGGTGACCATCGTCTGGCCAGGCACGGACAAGCCCGCGGGCGCCGCACGCCAGGCGGGTACGACAGGCCCGGCCAGGCCGGCGCCCGGGGTGCCCGCTCGATCATGCTTGCGCGCCGGGCGGCGACACGTCAGGGTCCTGGCGCGCAGGGCAGCACGGTCTCAGCACCATGGCCGCCGGCTGGCAGCCCTTGCCCTGAGCGTTGCCTGCCTCATCGCCACGGCCGCTTGCGGCAGGTCAGCCCGGTCGTCGCCGCCGTCACAGACCGCGCCGCCGTCACAGACCACGCCGTCGGCACCGTCACAGACCACGCTGAGCTTCCCGGACACCCCGGCCGGGGCTCAGGCGCGCTGGCTCTTCGGCGCAGTGACCCACTTGCCGGTCGCCACTGCGGATATCGCCGCCCACTTTGACCAGCCGTTCCTCGCGAAGAGCCCGCCAGCCGACCTCAACGCTGTATTCGTGGCGCTCAGCGGATTCGTGCTGGACTCGGTCGCAGCCAGTTCGCCTGACACGGTGGTGATCGTGGTCACGGCCCGCCGGACGTCCAGGGTGAAGGTCAGCGTCTCCGTCGACGCGCAAGGGCTGATCAGCGGCTTTCAGATCCAGCCCGTGGGAGCCCCCCCGCCAGCTACGTCTCCTCTGCCGCCTGAGCCGTCCACATGGGCCGGCGTCGACCACGATGTCCGATCCGTGGCACCGAGGGTCGGCTTCCTCGCCGCCTCGGTGACCGGCAGCACTTGTCGGCCGATCGAGTCCATCGACTCGACCACCCCGGCCCCGCTCGCCTCGGCCTTCAAGCTCTACGTCCTCGACGCCCTGGCCAGAGCGATCGTCTCGGGCAAGGTCAGCTGGGATCAAGAGCTGACCATCACCAGCAAGGTGAAGAGCGCAGGCTCGGGCACGTTGCAAGACGAGCCTGCCGGCACTCGCGTCACCGTGCAGCACGTGGCTTCTCTCATGATCTCTATCAGCGACAACACCGCCGCTGACATGCTCATTGAGCTGCTTGGCCGAGGTGCCGTCGAAGAGGCGACAAGGGCCTCAGGGATGGCAGACCCCGCTTTGGACACGCCGTTCCTCACCACGCGCGAGCAGTTCACCCTGGACCGCTACGACTGGCCAAAGCTCGCCGAGCGCTACCTTGCGCTTGAACCCGCGGCGCGTGCGGGGTTTCTGGTCAGCACCGTTGACCGTGTGACACCGAGCGATCAGTCGCCGTGGACCACCCCGCGCGACATCAACTCGATCGGGTGGTTCGCCTCGCCCACCGACATGTGCCACGTCTTCGCATCGCTCGCCGCCCTGGCCCGGCAGCCAGGGCTGGCTCCGCTGGCGACCATTCTCGATCTTCCCGGCGCGTTCGGTCTCAGCTCCACCCAGTGGCAGTCGGTCTGGTACAAGGGCGGCTCTGTACCGGGCGTCCTCACGCTCAACTACCTGGCGACGACCCGAAGCGGCAAGAACTACCTGGTGAGCGTGCTCGCCGAGAACCCGTCCGCGCCCATCCCGTCCTCGGCCGACGTAACGCTGAACCAGGCCATCAAGGGTGCACTGGCGCTAGCCGCCGGCGGGTGAACCGCAACGACCAGCGGAAGGCAAGACCGATGAAAGACAATGACTCACGTCAGCCGGGTACGAAAAGGCCCGGCCAGGCCGACCCCCGGTGTGATCGAGACGACCGCCGCCTGGACCGGCAGAGCCGGGCCACCGGGCAGCGCGAGGCGACGCGATGCCGCCAGCATTGCAGCCAGGCCCGGCGCGCGCCGATTCCGGCCTGCCGCGGACGAGGGACCTGGACGAAGCGTTGCAGGGAGGTGCTGTGGTGACAGCGGCACTCGTCATCGGCGGTGTGGTCCTGCTTGCGATGATTTGCGTTTCCTGGTATGGCGCGGTCACCCTGCCGAGTGACGCGCGCGTTCCGATCCATTTCGGAGTCTCTTACAACAACTTCGTGCCCAAGCGCGTGGGGCTTGTCATGCACCCGGCCGTAGGTGCGGTGTTTCTTGTGATCTTTGCCTTGCTGGGCCACAGCCACTCGGCAAATGGCACGTCGTCCAAGGCACCCCCTTACGTCATCCTTCCGATCGTCATGTGCGTGCTGCTCGGCATCCAGATTGGCGCCATCAAGGTGGCACGCCGCAAGGTCGGCGTCTGATCCCGATCTCACGCACCTGGAACCCGCACTCGCCTTCGACAACATCACCACCGCCCGGCACCGACTCGGCGCGCTCGCGGGGCTCGCCGACTGCCGCTTAGGGACGCGAATGAACACGCGATCGCATCCGGTCCGACGGTCCACCGACGATCAAACGATCAAGAGCCCGCGGCAGCTATATGACTTGCTGCCGGGGAAGAAGGAGATCATCGAGTTTAGCCAGGCGCAGGGCGCGAACTTCCACTGCCAGCCCACGGGCCGGCAGCTGACGCACACCCAGATGCTGGACTGGCTGGCGGACCACCTGCCGTCCCGGCAGCCATAACAGCATCTGCCAAGACCGTCGCTTCACGAGCCAGACGACCGGAGGATCCCAGCCGTGAAACCGCTTGCGCTCATCCTCGCTTTCGCGCCCCTGATCGTCTTCTCGGTGCTGTCCCGGTTCCTGCCGCACGGATACATCGGCGTCGCCGGGCTCGCTGCGGCCGTGACCGCCCTGATCGTCATAGCCACCAGCCGCCCCATATGGCCGCCGAAGATCCTCAATTCCTGCTCGCTGATGCTCTTCGCCGTGATCGCCGTCCTCGGCTTCACGCTGGGCAAGAATCATGACCGTTGGCTGGCCACCTGGGGAGGCGCCGGCGTGGGCCTCGTCTTGGGGACGATCATCGTGGTCCTGATCCCGGTCATGCCGTTCACCGAGCAGTTTGCCCGCGAATCCGTCCCGCAGGCCGAATGGTCCTCGCCGACCTTTAAGAAGATCAACCGGGTACTCAGCGCCGGCTGGGGCGCGGCCATCTTCTTCGTGGGCGTCTCCCGCGTCCTGGCCGCCGTCGCCAACGAGCACACCGTCCGCCGGTGGCCGGAGCTGATACTCGGCCTGCTCCTGCCGAGCGTGATCCTCACGTACATGCTGAGGCTCTCCAAGACCTACCCCGAGCGCGTCACCCACGAGCCATCCCATGCCCGTACCAGTACCAGTCCGTGAGTCCACCGCAGCACGACGACTTCAATCGCCCGCCCACGAGGCCGACGCCCAGCGCGATGCGCGCCTCATAATCGACCGCGAACGCGCAACGGGTGATAGCGCTCGATCCTTTTACGCGGCACTGAGGGTCCTAATCGAGCAGCTCGACACGGAGCGCGCCGAGTTCGGCCCGGACGCGGGTGGCCGCGCGCAGAGCTGCCGCTCATCGATTTGCATGACATACGTCACAGCTACGCGACGGCAGGTCGAGACGCCAAGATCGACTGGAAGGCGCTCAGCCAGCGAATCGGCCATGCCGACGTGGCATTCACGATGCGGCAGTACGTCCAGTCCGACCTTGAGACAGACCGGCAGGTCGCCACAGCGCTCGCTGAGCTGATCATCGGCGGCGTTCTGGCCTCGGACCGCGTGCCTGCCGACGACGCCCCGACGGCCGTGATCACGCCACCTGATGAAGATCCCGTTTACAAAAAGTCCGACAAAAGAGGCCTCCGGCTGTCTGCCGAAGGCCTCTGACCTGGTAGCGGGGGCGGGATTTGAACCCGCGACCTCTGGGTTATGAGCCCAGCGAGCTACCGAACTGCTCCACCCCGCGTCGCGTGCCCTTACTTTAGGGCCGCCGTCGCGCGCTGGCAAATCCGCGCCGAGCCCCCGCACCGCTACGCAACCCTGTCGGCCGGGCGGCCCGCCGGGCTGAAAACGGCTCCTGACCGTGGGCGGGGGTGGACGGTCAGGCCCCGATCCCGGACACATCAGGCAGCGTCATCCAGACCCGGTACCGAACGACCTGAGGCGCGGTCGGGACCTCCGTCAGCTCGTGCGGGTCACTGGTCGTGGTCAGGTCGAGCACGGATTCCGGCGCCCCGCTGTACGCCGCCAGCTGCTGAGGTGTCCCGGCGAGCAGCACGGGCTGCCGGCCCGTCGCAGCGATCGAGGCGATCACGCGGTCGACCGACGAAACCGCCTGCCCGCTCATCCATGCCGTCGGCAGGTCGCACATTCCGCGGACGACCTGAGCGAACTGCGCGGCCGTGGCCCAGTCGACGATCACGACCGAAGCGTTGCCGGGGATCCGCGCGCACATGGCGCGGACGGCTCCGAGCTGCCCCGCTCCGATACGAGTCAGCGCGTTCGCGTCCTGCGCCACCGGACGCAGCGCGCCGGTCTGGCTGTTGTGACTCAGCCCGAGGCCGAACGTGGTCGCCACCGTCGGCAGCAGCATCGCCGCGCAGCAGAACACCCCCGCGACGCCCGCGGTGACCGGCCCGGCCCCCCGGTCCCTGGCCCGCCTGGCGAGCCAGGACGTGGCCCACAGCCCGCACAAGATCAGCCCGGGGATGACGAAAACCACGAGGCGCCGACTCGCCCACGGCTGATCGGGAACGATGTCGGGCGCCCAGAGCACGACCGCGGATCCGGCGCAGATGATCGCGGTCGGCAGCGCCCAGCCGCGCCACACGCCGGTGGGGTCACGCCAGGTCAGCAGCGAGCGAAGGGTGCGACGGACCACCAGCATGACGCCCACGGCGCCCAGCAGCACGGCCGGCAGGCCGATGTACCAGATCAGCCAGTACAGTGCCTGTTCCGCGTAGGTGCGAGTCGGGTCGACCGGCAGCCCCTCTGCGCGCTGCAGCGAGGCGATGAAGGCGGCAACCACCGCGCCCGGCTGACCGTGCACCTTCTGCACGTAGGGCCGGACGAACAGGCCGATCAGCGCTAGGAGCACGAGGAACGCGCCGAACTCGGGCAGCCAGCGCAGCGGCCTGGCCGCCAGCGCGCGCGGTACGTTCCGCCGCACCCAGCCCAGCCGGCTGACCTCAATCGCCACGAAGGACAGCGCGATCAGCCAGACAGCCACGAGCCCGGCGAGGTCCACAGGGTGGCTGACCCGGTCGAGCAGCGGGCGATCCAGCAGCAGGCAGCCAACCACCCCGTAACACACGCCAACGAGAAGTCCGATGGGGAACGGGGTTGCCTGGCGCCGCCGCCCGATGCTCAGCGCGCAGCCGAACGGGACGACGGCGACCAGGTACGGCAGCGCGTCGAGACTGACCACGAGGCCGAAGCCCAGCGACAGTCCCGCCAGCACGGCCAGGACGCGGTCGGGCGTGACCCGCGACACGAAGCGGCGGGCGGCGAGCGGCTCGTCTGGGTCGGCCGCGGTCAGCCACCCGCCGGCGATCCGGCCAGCGCCGCGGACCGCGAACGAGTCGGCGAGCAGGCACAGCCCGCCAAACAACACGATCTGCAGCGCCGTCTCGGCGAGCGTCGTCCGGCCGACGTACTGCTCGGGCATGCTCAGCCCGAGCACGAGGGCTCCGGCGGGGGCCCACTGCGGGCCGACCAGGCGGGCGACGAGACCCGCGAAGCTCAGCACCGCGAGCCCGCCGAGCACCGGGCCCATGGCGGTCGCGCCCGCAACACCGTTCACCCAGAAAGCCCCGGCCAGCACCAGCGGAAGGCCCGGGGTGACGGCCGGATAGATGGCGGTCCCCTGCGTGAGGAACCCGGTCGTGGCGAAGTTCAGACCCGAGTGAGCGCCGCCGAAGGCCGCGAGCCTTTCGGTGATGGGCAGCCCGCCGTGCTGGGAGATCCAGTACCCCGCCTGCAGGTATGTGCCCGGATCCCGGAGCACGATGAGCGCCTCCGAGCTCTCCCGGAACTGCCACCCCATCAGGCCAGCAACGACGACGACGGTCGCCAGCAACCCGAACAACGAAGCCCAGCCGGGCTCGGCACGACGCCGGGCGGGCAGCAGCCGCGGCCACGCGGCCGGCACGACCCGCAACCCCACGACGACGAACACCACCGCGAGCGGCACCGAGATCAGCAACGCGGGGAGCGGCCGGAATGCGTGCCCGAGGAGCAGCGGCAGACCGGGAATCAGCCACGCCAGGACCAGCACGGCCGGCAGCACGGTCAGCCGTGCCAGCAGCAGGCCCGCGCCGTCGGCGAGCCGTAGCCGCCCGGCCTGATCCTCCGACCGTTCCGCCGGGCGGATCCGTATCAGCGTCCGGGTGACCGGGGCGAACATGGTTGTCAGGGGTCGCAGGCCAGCGACCCGGCGGGGAAACCCTGGCGCGCTTATCTCGCCGGAGTCCGCGACTATCTCGCCCGAGTCCGCGACATCGGCCTCAGCCGGGCGCTGGCCCGCGCTCGGACTGCTGTCCGCCATGTCGGATGGAAGCACAGGTCAACTGTAGAGGTGCAGGTTCTGTCGGCCGGAATAAGTACCAGCGTGAGCGGAGTCCCGGCGTGCTCTCAGAAAACTGTCAGCTTCTCATACTGTTACCGACAATTTTCTGTGTTCCCATGAACCGGACATACGATGGATCGCAACCAGGCCAGTGACCAGCGCGTTGGCCCTGACCCGTGAGGAGTCATGCCTACCGACGACGACGCCGCCACCGGCTGGTCACCGCCATCCGCCGATCCTGCCGGCCCGCCCAGCCGAGGACCAGGCCGCAGGTACAAGACCTCGACGCTGGTCGTTCGGTCGCTCGCCGTGCTCCTGGCCGTCGTCGTCGCGGGTGGCTCGCTGGCGATCTACCTCAAGTACCGCGCCGCCTGGGACGGGATCGCGCGGGTCGACGTGTCGGGCGACCTGAACGCCGCGAAGCGGCCGCCCGCCGACCCGAATGCCTTGAACATTCTGCTCATCGGCTCCGACAGCCGGGTCGGCGTCAACGGCGAGATCGGCGGCACCGGCGGCGCTGACGCAATCGAAGGCGCCCGCTCCGACACCGTGATCGTGGTCCACATCGCACCGGGGGCACACGAGGTCGACGTGCTCAGCTTCCCGCGCGACTCCGTCGTCCCCATCCTCAACTGCACGCCCGAGGGCGGCACGTCGGGGCAGACGGCCGAGCCGCTGTACGACATCGAGCAGATCAACGCCTCATTCGCCTACGGCGGTCCCGGCTGCCTCTGGGAGACCATCGAGCAGACCACCGGCATCCACATCAACGACTTCGTCGAGCTCACGTTCTCGGGCTTCGAGCAGGTCGTCAACGAATTGGGTGGCGTCAACGTGTGCCTGCCGGAGGCCGTCGACGACCCGCTGTCCAATCTGAACCTCAGCGCGGGTATGCACCACGTCTACGGCCCGGAGGCGCTCGCGTTCTGGCGGACCAGGGAGGATCTTGGCACCGGCTCTGACCCGCAGCGCATCCAGCGTGACCAGTTCCTCATGGCGGCTCTGTTCCAGGGCCTCGAGCACAGCAGCCTGATGACCAGTCCCAGTACGATGCTGTCGGTCATCGACACGCTGACCTCCCATCAGGACGTGGTGACCGACAGTGGCCTGACGCCGTCGGTCATGCTGCGCATCGCCGAGGACCTGCGCGGGCTTAAGGGAGACTCGGTGCAGTTCGTCACGGTGCCGTGGACGACCTACACCGGGAACGCGCAGTGGATCAGCTCGTCGGAGACGCCGAGCTACGGCAACGTCAACTGGGTTCAGTGGGTGCAGCCGGAGGCTAACGAGCTGTTCTCGGCCATCGCCCACGACAACACGCTGCCCAAGTCCGGCAAGACGACCCCGGCGACGGCGACCGTCAGCCCCTCTGACGTCGATGTCGAGGTGCTGAACGGCACGACGACCGGCGGGCTGGCGACGTCCACGTCCGCGAGCCTCAGCCAGCTCGGCTACAACGTGGTCGGCGCGCCCGCCGACGCGGCCGCCGACACGTACACGAACTCGGTCATCGAGTACAGCGGCAAGGCCGAGCTAGCGGAAGCGCAGACGCTGGCCCAGCTGATCCCGAGCGTCACGCTCGAGGAGGATCCGAGCCTTACCGGTTCGGCGGTGCAGCTTATCCTCGGCTCCACCTTTACGTCACTCCAGTCCGCCAGCTCGGCCGGGAGTAGCAGCAGCGCCTCGATCTCGGACATCGCCACCACCTACGGCGGGATTACCGGCAGCGTCAACATCTGCGACGACAGCAGCGCATTTGCCGGTCCTGATGGTTCCTAGGCCGAGCTGCCCGCCCGGCTAGCGCGGAACGTAAATCCGCTTGCCGTCCGGCAGCGTCACCTGGCGCCAGCCCTCTGCCCCCTGCGGGGTGTGGCTGAGCAACTCGTGCATCGTCTCGCCCGTCCACGGTGCGGTGCACCCGACGAAGTAGGCAACCGACGGCGACCAGATGGCGCACGGCGGCCGGACGCCGAGGCTGCGGAGCTTCGCGGCCTCGGCCTGGAACGGCCGCTCGGTGCGCTCGGAGGCCACCAGGTGCTGGAGCACGAACCGCTGGGAGATGGCGCCGGACAGCAGGAACACGCACGCAAACGCCACCCCCGCGGTCCGCCAGCGGGTCCTTGTCACAAGCCAGGCGACCCCGTCCGCGGCCAGGACGGACAGGAACGCCAGCGAGGGCAGGATGTAGCGCGGCGCGCCGAACGGCACCAGGAACGAATAGCAGGCGAACACCCACACTGCGGTGGCCGCCGCGAGCATCGCGGATGCCCGTGCCGCGGTTCGCCAGGTAGCCACGACGCCGAGGATGGCGACGCCGAGGAATACCGCCCACCAGATCGTCTCCGCCGGCATGGTCCAGCCCTTGCAGCCGGCCGGCGGGATGCAGTACCACGGCCCGCTCAGCACCCTCTCCTGAGTGCCGAGCGCGAAGTACAGGCTGAGTGCGGGCGGCTCCTGGCCGGCCTCGTGCAGCCGGGTGGCGAGCCCGCCGTACCAGACGTACGCCCCGATGATCCACTCAAGGCAGCCGAGGGCGGCCCCGATCGCCATGGCGATCAGGAGCCTGGGCTTGCGCCAGCCGGGCACGACGACGACTGCGAGGATCGCCGGCCCCATGATGAACACGATGTTCTGCGGCCGCATGAGCACGATGAGCAGGCTGGCCAGGGCGATCAGCGGCAGCGCCGCCTGGGACCGCAGCCTGCCGCTGACGGCCTGGAGGATCAGCCCGGTGAGCGCGAGCACGCCGAGCGCGCCCCACCAGTCGGGGTAGATCTGCACGCCACTGTCCTGCGTGATCGCGAGGCTCGCCAGGATCAGGCCGGCCACGGCAAGCACCCACATCGGGCGCAGCCCGCGCCAGGTAAGCAGGGCGAGGAACAGGCCCACCGCCGATAGCACGGACATCCAGACCCTGACCGCCGTCAGCGAGCCGGTGATCAGCGTCACCGGGGCCGCGAGCAGGCCGGCGCCCTGGCCGTGCACCGGCGGCAGCATCACCCCCGAGACGCGAACACTCGTCCTGGCGATGTAGGTAATCTCGTCCGCACCGAGCGGCAGCCGGAGTAGCGCGGGCGTCAATTCTGCGACCAGCAGCGCAGCAGCGACCAGGACCAGCCACACCGGGCTCTGGAGGCCCGGCAGCCTACGCAGAGGCCGGCCGGTGGCCGTCGCCTGCGGGTCGCTTACCTTGAGGTCATGCACGAACGACTCCCGGTGAGCCCGATGGCAGCGCCATGAGCCTACCGGCCGCCTCCGGCCCAGCAGCCGCTCGGGCCAGTTTCGGTCGGCGCAGCTCGGTCAGGTAGGAGACAAAGCCGAGTCGCCGCAGCCCGGGTAACTCGTACCGTAAACTGGCGACTGCATTTCCGCCGACATCAGGCAAGGCGCCGACGGAAATCGCGGCATAGGCACAATAACTCTGCGCCGGTCGCCGCAAGGCGACGTGCGTATTGCGTTATCTTTGCCGCGCAGCGATGCGGCTATTACTAGCTTGAGAAAAGCTGAGGGAATTCCCCCGAGGGAGGCAACGGTGACAAGACTTGCCACCGAGGCGGTCGAGTCATCGCAGCAGCCGACCCGTCGTGGCGTGCTCTCCTGGGCCCGCAGCGCCGAGGCGATCACCCTGTACTGCTACGTACTCGGTGCCGTCTACGTCACCTCCCGGTTGCTGGCCCACCCGGCGACTACTCGCCAGAACGGCGACGTCGAGGACGTCAACCAGGCGACCTGGTTCCTTCGTTATACCGCGTCGGCGGTGGAGCATCTGCGTCTCCCCGCGCTCGAGACGACAGCGATGAACGCACCGCACGGCGTCAACCTGATGTGGAATACCTCCGTCCTGCTACCGGGGATCGTGGTATCGCCTGTCACGCTGGCGTTCGGCCCGCAGGTTGGGCTGACCTTGCTGCTTCTGATCGGCTTCGCCGGCTCCGCCGCGGCCATGTATTACGTGCTCCGCCGCTGGCAGGCGAGCCCGCTGGCGGCGGCGCTCGGCGGCGCCATGTACGGTTTCTCGCCCGCCCTGGTCAACTCGGGAATCGGGCACTACTCGCTGGTGCTGGCGATGCTGCCGCCGCTGATGATCGACCGGGTGGTGCGGCTCGCTATCGGCCGCGGCCGGCCGGTCCGCAATGGCGCGTGGCTGGGCCTCATGGCCGCCGCCCAGCTGTTCATCAGCGAGGAAGCGCTGGTTGACGCCGCCATCGCCGCCGTCATCCTGCTCGTCGTGCTGGCCGCGTGCAGGCCGCACGAGGTCCTGCAGCGGCTCCGGCCCGCGGCGGTCGGGCTGGCGACCGCGGCGGTTGTGGGCCTGGTGCTGACAGCGCGGGCGCTGTGGGTGCAGTTCCACGGTGTGCCAGCCAGCGGCGCCTCGACCACGACGATCATCAATTATCACGGCCAGCTGACGAACCTGGGCACGCTGCCATACGCGTTCATCAACCCGTCCGAGGGGGTGCTGCTGCACACCCACGCGACCGGCGTGATCGCCAACAACTACCCGCAGCCGCTGCCCGAGTACCTGGCCTACCTGGGCGTACCGATGATCATCTTGCTGGTGGCCGCCATCGTCTACTTCTGGCACGAACTGTCGATCCGGGTGGCCGGCCTGACCTGCGTCCTGCTCGAGTGGCTCGGGCTCGGCGCCAAGCCCATGCAGCCGCACGCCACGCTGCCGGCGTTCCTGCTGCCGTGGGGGCTGATGCAGCACCTGCCGGTGATCAAGGGCATGGTGCCCGACCGGCTCTGCATCCTGGCAGACGCCGCGGCGGCAGCGGTGCTCGCCTTCGCGCTCGACCTGGCGCGGAGCCGCCAGTTTGCCCCGTTCGCGAACTGGCGGCACGGGGCGAAGATCGCGACTGGCATCGCCGCGGTGGCCCTGCTCCCCCTCGTGCCGGCGCCGTACGCCCCGGTCCAGGTGAACCGGCTGCCGGTCGGCTGGACCGCGACCTTCGCCGCGCTGCACCTGCCCGCGGATGCCCGCGTGCTGCTGGCACCGTACCCGTATTCCGGCACGTCGGGGGTGATGCGCTGGCAGGCCGATAGCGGCGAGCCAGCCACCATGATCGGCGGTGACTTCATCGCCGCGAATCAGCCCGGCCGGCAGGGCCGGGCAGGCCGGTCCGGGATGACTCCCACCTCGTACTACATCGACTACCTGTATGTCGGCGACTACTCCGAGCCGGAGCCCTCCCGCCAGCAGATCAACGCGGACCTCGCGACGTGGCGGCCCGCCGCCCTCGTCGCCGTGACGACGACGACGAGCCGCCTTGGCAGCTTCCTGATCCAGCTATTCGGCCAGCCGACCATCCACATCGGCAGCGTGCTCGGCTGGCGGCTGGCCCCCGGCGCCGGAATCTCCACCAGCGGCTCGGGCTAGCCGGCCGCTACCCGGCGACCTCCTTGGCGCACGCGTCCACCTGCTCGGCGATGTCAGCCTCGCTGAGGGCGAGCCGCTCCAGGATGGTGTACCGGCCCGGCCTGGTCTCGGGCGCGCACCAGACGGCCCTGGCGAAGTCGGCGTGCGACATGCCGAGCTCGGCCGGGTTCCGCGGCAGGCCGTGCCGGGACAGGCACCCGGAAATCAGTTCCAGCTGCTCGATGTCGCCGCGCAGGAACGCGCAGAACACGGTGCCCACCCCGGCCAGCTCGCCATGACTGCCCGCCCCCGGGTACAGCTGGTTGATGGCGTGCATGATCTCGTGCTCGCCCCCGCTCCCCGGTCGGCTGGAGCCGGCCACCGCCATCGCCAGCCCGGACAGGATGAGCGACTCGGCGAGAACGGTAAGGAACCCGTCAGAACTGGCGTGGCCCGGTTGATGCACGACCGCCTCGGCGGCGGATCTGGCCATGGCGATGGCCAGGCCGTCGACCTTCTCCCCGAGATCCGCGGCCGCGAGCTCCCAGTCGGCTATCGCCGAGAGGTCGGCCAGCACGTCGCCGATCCCAGCCGTAGCCATGGGGCCGGGCGCGCGGCGCACCCGATCGAGGTCAACGATCACGGCCACGGGCATCGCCACTCCGTACGAGCCAGCGCCAGACTCGTGCCGCAGCGTGCTGACCGGTGAGCAGATGCCGTCGTGCGACAGGCTCGTGGCCACGGCGACCATCGGAATCCCCGCCATGTGCGCCGCAAACTTGGTGACGTCGATAGTCTGACCGCCGCCGATCCCCGCGACCACCTCGAAGGAGCCGGTCCGCAGCCGGTGACCGAGCGCGGCGGCCGCCTCATGGGTGCCCCCGGACACCTGGAAGATCTCCGCCGCCCCGACGTCGACCTCCGCGGCAATGCTCTGACCCTGGCCCGGTCCCACGGCCACCGCCACCTTGCCGGACGTGGCGATCCGATGGTCGGCCAGTAGTCCGGTCAGGCCTGCAACCGCGCCCGGCCGAACGTCGATGACCAGCGGCGCCGGAAGCATCCGCGTCAGCAGCGGCATCGCTGTCCCCCGTCCTGGTCGCTCGCATCCGAGGCCCGTGCGGCGGCCTGCTCAGGTGCTCCCCCAGCGCGGCCGCTGCCAACCGCGACTAGCAACGGCTGGCGATGTTCCTGGCTCGGCGGAGGTCCCGGTGGTCATCCACCTCGATCCAGTCCACGGCGCCGATCCGGGCCGCCACGACGACGCCGCCTCGGTTGGCGAATTCCTGATAGCCGTCTTCGTAGAACAGGCCGGGATCGCGCCGCCACGTCGCCTCCAGGGCGTCCGCCAGGGCTGCGGCTGCCCGGGACTCAATCAGGGACGCGCCGATGTACTCACCGTCGGCATCGGCTGGGTCCAGCAGCTTGCTGATCCGGCTGAGCCGGTCGTGCGCCCCAAGGGCCACCTTCATCTCCTCGGCAGCCAGCTTCTTGACGTCATCCAGCGCCAGGATGAGGTCCGAGCTACCGTCCCTGGCCGCGAGCAGCGCCCGCTCGACGCTCGCTGGGTGCACGGTATCGCCGTTGACCAGCAGGACGCCCCGGCGAAAATGGTCACGCGCGAGCCAGAGCGAGTAGGCGTTGTTCCAGTCCTCGGCGTGAGCGTTATAGACGAGCTCGATCGCCACCCCGTGCCGACGCTCCAGCTCCGGGACGCGGGCAGCCACGGCCGCCGCGGCATAGCCCACGAGCACGACGACGTCAGCGATCCCGACCCCGGCGAGGTTCCGAAGCCCCAGGTCGAGAATGGTCGACGTGCCGTCCACGGGTAGCAGTGCCTTGGGCAGGTGGTCGGTCTCCGGCCGCAGGCGGCGGCTCGCACCAGCCGCCATGACCAGGCCGATCACCGGAGGTCCTGCTCGGGCGCACAGCAGCTCCGCACGACCTTCGCACCAACCAGGCCCACCAGGTAGACGGTCAGCAGGAGGTAGCCGACCGTCGCGATGCCCATGGCGGCGGCCACCCCCGCGAAGAGCAGGCGGCCCTCCCAGCCCAGTTCAGTGCCGTACTCGCGGTGCGCTCGCCGGTGCCGGCGAGGCTCGGCGAGGAGCACGGGCCGACGCGAGCAGGCCAGGTCGGTGTACCGCAGCAGCAGGGCCCCCACCAGCGCAAAAGTCACCGGTCCCGGGACTTTGACGCCCTCGCCAACGGCAGCGAGATAGAGCACCTGGGCAGTGATCAGCAGCACCGGGACAAGCCAGTCAAGCCGGCCGGCGTGCGCGTTGGCCGAGCCTGGCGCGGCGACCAGCATGACGATCGCAGGGCCGATCATGAGCGCCCCTGGCAGGCCGTGCAGGCCGAGCACGGCCAGGACCGACACCCCGGCCAGCCCGAGGATGGCCGGCGGCAGCGGCAGCAGGCTGCCCCGGACGAGCGCGCCAAGGCCGCGCGCCAGCGCTCCGTCATCCCGCAGCCGAACCAGCGTCGGCGACGCGATCAGCGGACCACTGCCGTCTGGTCCGGTGGCCTCCGGGGCAACGTCGGCCCGCGGGCGACCGGCCAATCCATACCCGACGGAGCTGATCGCCCAGGCAACGAGCACCAGCAGGGTAGTCCGGGCACCCCAGATCGGCGCCACGAGGCCGACCACGAGGATGCGTCCGCCGGCCGGCATCACGACGATCCCAGCGGTGATCTTGCCGATCAAGCTGCCGGGTGACGCACTGAAGCCGTACGGCGTAGAACAGGCCGTCATGACGTTCCGCACCGCAACCAGACCGAGCACCATGACGCCGAGCTGCCAGGCGGCTGGCCAGTCGCCAGCCGCCGCGCCGACCACGATCCCTCCGTAGACGGCAGCCTCGGCCAGGGCACTTCCCAGCGCGGCCAGCCACGTTACGGGCCCCGCACGGCGACGGGCCGCGGCCGTCCCGTCGAGGTCAGCCGACTGCGCGGCGATGATGCGCCCGGCGGCGAGCACCAGGTAGCTTGCCCACAGCGCCGCGACGCCACGAATGATGCCGGCCTGTGTGCCGACCGAGAACCAGATGGCCGCGCAGCCCGCGAGCGCGACCGATATCCCGCACGCGGAGCTGAGTCCGAGGTGACGTCGACGCGCCCAGCTCAGCGCCACGCGACTCGCGTCGACGAGGAACACGTGCGGGCTGCCCGCCGCCTGGGTGGGCTCGGCGGCGGGTACCGGCCCCGCCGCCGCCGGCTCGCCCGGCGGCTCCGGCGCGGTTGCTGGCCCCGCTGGCGGCGCGCTTCCCGTTGCCGGGCCGACCGCCGCGGGCCCTGCCTCGGGAGGGCTGGCCACCGCCGGGATCCCCGCAGTCAGGCGGTCCAGGGCCGAACTGGCGCCGGCCGGCCGTATTCCCCCGGCCGGCCCGGCCA
>JASHPF010000052.1 GCA_030038295.1 Streptosporangiaceae bacterium | reverse complement strand
CAGCCCGGACAGGCCGACGACGCTCGCGCCCTCGGCGACGGCGGTGTCCAGGATCGTGTCCGCCGGCACCATGACGCCGAGGTCGATCACCTCGTAGTTGTTGCAGCCGAGCACTACCCCGACGATGTTCTTGCCGATGTCGTGCACGTCGCCCTTGACCGTCGCGAGCACCACCTTGCCCTGCGTACGGCCGGAGCGGCCGCCGCCACCGGCGGCCCCGTTCCCGTCTGGCAGGTTCTGCTCTTTCTCGGCCTCCATAAATGGCTCGAGGTAGGCGACCGAGCGCTTCATCGCGCGGGCGCTCTTGACCACCTGCGGCAGGAACATCTTGCCCGAGCCGAACAGGTCGCCGACGATCTTCATGCCGTCCATCAGCGGGCCCTCGATCACGTCGAGCGGGCGGTCGGCTGTCAGCCGGGCCTCCTCGGTGTCGGCCTCGATGAAGTCGACGATGCCGTGCACGAGCGCGTGCGCGAGGCGCTTCTCCACCGGCGCCTCGCGCCAGGAGAGGTCGACCTCGCGCTTCGTGCCGGCGCCCTTGACGGTGTCGGCGAAAGCGACGAGCCGGTCGGTGGCGTCCGCGCGCCGGTTGAAGATGACGTCCTCGACCAGCTCCAGCAGGTCAGCCGGGATGTCCTGGTACACCACGAGCTGCCCCGCGTTCACGATGCCCATGTCCAGGCCGGCCTTGATGGCGTGGAACAGGAACGCCGAGTGCATCGCCTCGCGGACCACGTCGTTGCCGCGGAAGGCAAACGACAGGTTCGAGATGCCGCCGCTGGTGCGCGCGCCAGGGCAGCGCTCCTTGATCAGCGGAAGTGACTCGATGAACGCGCGGGCGAAGCCGTTGTGCTCTTCCATGCCGGTCGCGACAGCGAGCACGTTCGGGTCGAAGATGATGTCCTCCGGCGCGAACCCGGCTCGCTGGGTCAGCAGGTCGTACGCGCGGCCGCAGATCTCCACCTTCCGCTCGACGGTGTCGGCCTGGCCGCGCTCGTCGAACGCCATCACGACGACGCCGGCTCCGTAGCCGCGAATGATGCGGGCGTGCTGCAGGAACTCCTCCTCGCCTTCCTTGAGGCTGATGGAGTTGACCACGCCCTTGCCCTGGACGCACTTGAGGCCCGCCTCGATCACGCCCCACCGGGAGCTGTCGATCACGACCGGGATCCGGGCGACCTCCGGCTCGGTCGCGATGTAGTTGAGGAATGTCGTCATCGCCTGCACGCCGTCCAGCAGGTCGGCGTCCATGTTCACGTCCAGCAGGTTGGCCCCGCCGCGAACCTGCTCGAGCGCGACATCTACCGCGGCGGCGTTGTCGGCCGCCTCGATCAGCCGGCGGAACTTCGCCGAGCCCGCGACGTTGGTGCGCTCGCCGATCATCACGAAGCCGGTGTCCGCGCTGATCTCGAACGGCTCAAGGCCGCTGAATCGGGTGCGCGGCTTGGCGGACGGCAGCTGGCGTGGCGGCATTCCGGCCACGGCCGCGGCGATCTGCCTGACGTGCGCGGGCGTGGTGCCGCAGCAGCCGCCGGCGATGTTGACCAGGCCGGCCTCGGCAAAGCCGCCGAGCAGATTCGCAGTCTCGTGCGGCTGCTGGTCGTAGCCCCCGAACGCGTTAGGCAGGCCGGCGTTGGGGTGGCTGCTGACGTAGGTGGCGGCCAGCCTGGATAGCTCCGCCACGTGCGGGCGCATCTCGGCTGCACCCAGCGAGCAGTTCACGCCGACGATCAGTGGCTCGGCGTGCTGCATCGACCGCCAGAACGCCTCGACGGTCTGCCCGGACAGCGTCCGGCCGCTCAGGTCCACGATCGTCACCGAGAGCCAGAGGGGCAGTTGCCGGGCGACGTCACGGGCGGCGGCGATGGCTGCCTTGGCGTTGAGGGTGTCGAAGATCGTCTCGATCAGGAGCAGGTCGACGCCGCCGTCGGCGAGCGCGCCGATCTGCTCGGCGTAGGCCGTGTAGACCTGGTCGAACGTGACGGTTCGATAGGACGGGTCGTCGACCTGGGGCGACAGCGACAGAGTGACGTTCAGTGGACCGACCGAGCCGGCCACGTAGCGGGGCCGGCCACCGGGGACGTCCCTGGCCGCCTCGTCGACAGCCTGGCGGGCCAACCGCGCGCCGGCCAGGTTCATGTCACGAACCGCCGACTGCAGGCCGTAGTCGGCCTGACCGATGCTGGTCGCGGTGAAGGTGTTGGTCGTGGTGATGTCGGCGCCCGCGGCCAGGTACTGCCGGTGGAAGTCCAGGACCAGATCAGGCCTGGTCAGGTTCAGCACGTCGGGGTCGCCGGTGACGTCGCGGGGATGGTCGGCGAAATCGCGGCCGCGGTAGTCAGCGGGCCTCAGCCCCGCGCCCTGCAAGATCGTGCCCCAGGCGCCATCCAGTACGAGAATGCGCTGGTCGAGCATGCTTGCGATGGCTGCGGCATCCGCCACGTCGGGCGCCCCTTCCGGTTTACTGGCCTAGAAGAGGCACGGATCCCGCGTGACTCTTTAGGCGTTTTTGTCCTGGTCGCCAAGCTGTCGTCAAATCACTCCAGGTGCCATGACCATACCCCATCCGCGCATCATGTTTGTGGTCAGATCCCATATTCATGGGGTTAGTTTTTGGGATTGGCCACAAGCTGTCGCCGTGCGGATGCTGGGCGTGCGCGGCCAGGGCGTGAGCGGCCAGGGCGTGCGCGGTCCGGGATCGGCGGCCGGCACACCGCAAGGGGACGTCGTTGACGCGACGCCGTTAGAAGTGCGTGAGTTGCACCGTCGCGCCCCTTCGGGCGCGGTTTGGGGGCTTAGCCAGCCAGCTCGGCGCGCAGCGTCCGCGCCGCCTGGGTCATCGACGAGAGCTTGCCGAGCGCGGAGTCCCTGGGCAGGTACTTCATGCCGCAGTCCGGCGCCAGCACGATGCGGTCCGCCGGCACGTACGGCAGCGCCCGGCGCACCCGGTCAGCCACGACGTCGGCAGTCTCCACGGCCGGGCCACTGAGGTCCAGTACGCCGAGAATGATCGTCTTGCCGGCCAGGTCTGCGAGCACCGCGCAGTCCAGGCCGGACTGGGCGGTCTCGATGGAGATCTGGTCGGCGACGGAATCGGCGAGCTCGGGCAGGAACGAGTAGCCCGAGGGTCGCTCGTGGATGATCGCCGCGTAGCCGAAGCACAGGTGCACAGCCGTGGTGCCGGTGATGCCGTCGAGCGCCGCGTTCAGCACCTTGACGCCGTACTGCTTTGCGGTCTCTGGCCGGGCCTGCAGGTAGGGCTCGTCCAGCTGGACGATGTCCGCGCCCGCCGCGAACAGGTCGGCGACCTCGGCGTTGACGGCCTCGGCGTAGCCGAACGCGGCCGCCTCCTTGCTCGGGTAGTAGTCGTTCTGTGCCTGCTCGGCCATGGTGAACGGGCCGGGCACCGTTACCTTGATCGTCCGGTCCGTGTGGGCGCGCAGGAATCGCACGTCCGCCGCGTTCACCGGACGGCGCCGCCGGATCGGCCCGGTGATCCGGGGGACCGGGTTCGGGTGACCGCTACGGTCAAGCGCGGTACCGGGATTGTCGATATCCACGCCGTCGAGCGCGGTCGCGAAGGCGTTGGAGTAGCTCTCCCGCCGGACCTCGCCGTCGGTGATGATGTCCAGCCCGGCGTCTTCCTGCGCCTGGATGGCGAGCAGCGCGGCGTCGTCCTGCGCCTCCGCCAGGTAGTCGGGGGCCACCCGCCAGAGCTCCGTGGCCCTGACCCGCGGCGGGAACCGCCCGGCCAGTCTGGCGCGGTCGATCAGCCAGTCCGGCTGCGGATAGCTGCCGACAAGCGACGTCGGGAAGAGCACTGCGACCTCCAGGTGAGGCGGGTCTTCGGGCGGCAATCGGGACGGTGCGGGCCATGGCCGGATCGGGGGCGGGCCCGGAGGGCTAGGCATGCGGCGTCTTGAGTATGCGCCGCGGCTCGGCTAGCTCTGCGCGCTCAGGCTGATCACGGCGTCGTCTGCGGTCGAGGAGACCTGCACACCGTGCGAGGCGATCTGCACCGGATAGCACACCGTCCGGGTCCCCCCGTCACCGACCTGGCCCACGTGGCTGACCCCCCAGGCGTACACGTTCCCCGTAGTCGAGATCGCGTAAGCCGTGCCGGAGCCGGTGGCCAGGCTCTGGTACTGGACGCCGGCCGGCGGATACACCCGCACCGGGTCCGGCTGTACGCCGAACTGTCCGGTTCCGAGCTGGCAGAACGCGTTGTTGCCCCAGGCCCACACGGCGCCGGTGGAGAGAAGCACGAGCGTCTGGCCGTTGTTCCAGTACGAGCCGCCCAGCGCCACCTGGCTCACCGGGCCCGGGAGGGTCACCGGGACAGGGACGTCGGACATCGACCCGACTTTGCCGTCCCCGAGCTGGCCCGCGGTGTTGAAGCCCCAGTTGAAATACTGCCCGTCGGCCAGCAGCGCACCGGAGTTGGCGAAGGACGCCACCAGGGTCGTGACCTCGGAGCCTGGCAGCCCCCAGACCTGCACGGGCGTCATCGTGTTGGCCATAGTTCCGTCGCCGAGATCGCCGTCGAAGTTGTCGCCGCACGCCCAGACCGCGCCGTCGGAGTCGTATAGCGCGTGATTGCTGGCGCCCGCGACGGCGCTGACGGTGCCGAACGGAAGCCGCACCGGGCTCAGGTAGTCGGTGGCTTTGCCGGTGCACAGCTCGCCGCCGCCGTTCTCGCCCCAGCCCCACACGTGCCCGGTCGTGTCCACCGCCAGGCCGGTGTCGTAGGGCATGGCGTCGGTCGGTATCCACGCGATCTTGACGTCCGACGGGAACTGCACCTGCACCGGCATGTCGAACGAGTTCTGGGTGCCGCCGTCGCCGAGCTGGCCGGTGGTGCCCACTCCCCAGGCGTACAGGCTGCCATTGGTCAGCAGCGCGTACTGGGTCGAGTTCGAGGTGCCAACCTCAGCCACGGTGCCCGGCAGGTTCATGGTGGCCGGCGCGGTCAGCATGTCCAGCATGCCGGTGTTCGTGCCAAAGACGGTTCCCCAGTGCAATGTGGTGGCCGAGCCGCCCCCTGCGCTGGCCGGCGGGTTCGGCAGCGGCAAGATCACCGCGGCCGACGGGGACACCGACGGCGACGGTGACGGTGAGGGCGCGGCGGCCGACACGCCGGCCGTGGGCGCACCGGTCAGCGACGCCACGAAGTTCCCGCAGCCGGCCAGCAGGAGCACGCCACCGACCGCGGCGAGGAAGGTCCTGACGAGCGATGTTCTACCACGCACAGTCCGCAACGATAGCTCCCCTGATGCGCCTTCCGGCACGGGGACGGCCTTACTGCCTGGTGACTCTCTCGCTGGGTATGCGACTGGTCCGTAGCGTGGTCGGCGTCGTCAGCCGCCGACCTCGGCAAGCCGTCGCTGCAGAAACCGGCGCTCGGGCTCGGTCGGCACCAGCGAGAGCGCCTGGCGGTAGCTCGCCGCCGCCTCGTCCCGGCGATCGAGCCGGCGCAGCAGGTCCGCCCGGGTCGCGGGCAGCAGGTAGTAGGCCGGCAGGACACCGCGGGCGGCTAGATCGTCCACGAGGGCCAGCCCGGCGGCTGGCCCGCTGGCCATCGCGATCGCTACCGCGCGGTTCAGCTCCACGACCGCGCTTGGCACGAGCCGACGCAGCTCGCCGTAGAGCACGGCGATCTGCGCCCAGTCGGTGTCGGCCGCCGTCGCGGCGCGGACGTGGCAGGCCGCGATGGCAGCCTGCAGCCGGTAGGGTCCGGCCGGTCCGCGCCGTAGCGCGCCGTCGAGCAGGCTGAGCCCCTCGGCGATCTCTGCGGCGTTCCAGCGCGACCGGTCCTGGTCCTCGAGTGTGACCAGCTCGCCGTCGTGGTCCAGTCGCGCCGCGGTCCTCGCGTCGTGCAGCAGCATCAGCGCGAGCAGGCCGACCGCCTCCGGCTCGTCCGGCATCAGCCCGGCCAGCAAGCGGGCGAGCCGGATCGCCTCGGCCGTCAGGTCACCCCGGCGAACCTGCTCGCCCGCGGATGCCGAGTAGCCCTCGTTGAACAGCAGGTACAGCACGGCAAGCACGCCGGACGTCCGCTCCGGCAGCAGATGCGCGGGCGGCACCCGGTAGGGAATTCCCGCGTCGCGGATCTTGTGCTTGGCCCTGGTCAGGCGCTTCGCCATGGTCGCCTCCGGCACGAGGAACGCCCTGGCGATCTCGGCGGTGGTCAGCCCGGCCAGGGTTCGCAGGGTGAGCGCCACCCTGGCCTCGAGCGTGAGCGCGGGGTGAGAGCAGGTGAAGATGAGCCGAAGCCGGTCGTCGCGAACCCCGCTGTCGTCTGCGCGGGGCTCGGCCGGCGCCGACAACGCGGCCACCTCCTGCAGCTTTACCGCCTCCGTCCGGCTGCGGCGCAGCCGATCGAGCGCGCGATTGCGAGCCGTGGTGGTGAGCCACGCACCCGGCCGGTCGGGCACGCCGTCGGTCGGCCAGCGCGCCAGCGCGGTCGCGAACGCGTCCTGCGCGCATTCTTCGGCTAGATCCCAGTTGCCCGTCATCCGGATCAGCGTGGCGACAACGTGCCCCCACTCCTGCCGGAAGGCGGCTGCAACCGCTGCCTCGACGTCGGTCATACGCTGGCCAGGATCGGCCGCACCTCCACCACGCCGCCCTTGAGGGTTGCCGGGTGCCGCGCGGCCGCGTAGATCGCCTCGTCGAGGTCGGCGCACTCGATCACGTCGTAGCCGAGGATCTGCTCCTTGGTCTCGGCGAACGGGCCGTCGGACACCAGCACCTGGTCACCGTCGTTCCTGACGGTCGTCGCGGTGCTGACCGGCTGCAGCTGTGAGCCCTCGACGAGGAGCACGCCCCTGGCCTGTAGCTCCCTGGCCCACGGCGCCCAGCACGGCTCGGCGGCGTCGTGGTCGGCCACGGCGTCCTCGGGCTCCTCCTGGCCGCATACCAGCAGCATGTATCGCATCGGGGCCTCCCGGGTCAGCGCCGCCGTCGGTGCGACGATCGGAACCGCCGGACTGGGACGGCACCGCGCCGATCTGGCGCGGCATCACCATCAGGCTAAGCCAGTTACCGCGGTGGCAGACCTGCTTGCTGCACGATGCCGGGTATCGCGTGCTCCGCACCGATCGCCATCACGTGCACGCCGGCTACGCCGGGCACGTCGGCGAGCTGCGCGATGATCTCGCTGCAGAGCTTCTCGCCCTCGACCCGCAGCAGATCCGGGCTCAGGCCGGTCAGCCGCTCGGTGACGTGCTCGGGGATCACGACGCCGGGAATCGTGCCCAGATGCTCCAGCGCCCGCTGCGAGCGCACCGGGCCCACGCCGGCCAGGATGGCGCAGCGCTCGTGCAAGCCGCGGTCGCGCACCCGGCTCATCCAGGCCGCGAAGGCCGGCACATCGAACACGAACTGCGTCTGCACGAACTGCGCGCCGGCCTCGATCTTGCCAGCCAGCCGGCCCGTGGCCTTCTCGGCCGCCGCCTCGGCGTCGGCCAGGCTGCCTGCCCGGCCGGGCGGGTTCTCGACGGCGCCGAGCAGCCAGGACGGCGGTGGCTTCAGCTCCTTGCCCGACATCAGCCGACCCTCGTCGCGCATGGCCCTCGCCACCGCGAGCAGTTTGGTGCTGTCCAGGTCAAACACCGCGGTGGCGTCGGGATGGTCACCGTTTCTTGGGTGGTCGCCGGTCATGATCAGCACGTTCGGCACGCCGAGCGCCGAGGCCGACAGCAGCTCGGACTGCAGCGCAATCCGGTTCCGGTCCCGGCAGGTGAGCTGCATGATCGGCTCGAGCCCGGCGCGGTGCGCAGCCACGCTGCCGGCCAGGCTGGAGAGCTTGACGGTCGCGCCCTGGTTGTCGGTGATGTTGACCGCATCGACCCAGCCGCGCAGCAGCGCTGCCTTCCTGGCGACCGGCGCGGTGTCGGCACCGCGGGGCGGGCCGATCTCGGCCGTGATGACAAAGTCCCCTGCCTCGAGGCGCTGCCGGAAGGTGACCGTCTCGGTTCCGGGCGGACCGGACCGCGATCCGGAGTTGTCGTGATCGAGGCTGCCGCCCGGTTTGTCCGCCATGCGGACAATGCTATCCCAGCGCGAACCGCGGGCCTATGGGCCGTGACCTGGTTGTCGGCGCCATTTCCTTGTGTGGTCAGCCGAGCAGGCGGCGGGACTCAGCCGAGGACGCTCGTGGCCTTCTCGGTGGCAAGCCGTCGGCGCGCGACCGTCAGGCGGCCGAGCCCGGACAGCGCGGTAAGGGTCTCAGCGGCCAGGCCGGCCCGCGCGGACGTCGACTCCGCCAGGCCGATGGTGTGCACCGACGCCAGCATCGCCGGCTTGATGTCCGCCACGTCGCCGATCGGCTGAACCTTGGTGCCAGAGTCGCGCGCCAGTCCGCACACGTGCCGTGTGTCACTGGAGCTCGGATCGCCGACCACGAGCATGACGTCGCTGCCGAGCGCGACCGAGTAGATCGTCCCCGCCCGGTCGGATGGCGCGTAGCAGATCTCGGCCGGCACCGCGGGTCTCGCGGCCGGGTACCGCGAGCGGAGCGCGCTCAGGATCGGCGCGCCGGCCTCGGGCGCAATGCCCGGCTGGAGGAGGTAGGACACGGGGCCGCCGTCACCGGTGCCGACCGCCGCTGTCTTGGCCGGGGTGTCCGCAATCGTCACCCGGCCGGGAGCCTGGCTGATGATCGGGTCAGTGGCCGCATGATCGCGCGGGCCGACGAGCACGAGGTGGGAGCGGCCATCGGCGGCCCGGCCCGCCGCTGCCTGCGCCGCTGCCACCACCGGGCAGGTGGCGTCCACCACCGTGACGTTGCGACGAGCCGCCTCGGCCCGCCGTTCCGCCGTGACACCGTGCGCGGGCACGACGACGACGTCACCGGGCTCGACCCCGTCGAGCGAGTCGGTGACGATGGCGCCGAGTTCGGCGAGCGCGCTCACCGTCTCCGGCGGCATGGCGGCCGGAGTCAGCACGTGGACGCGTCGCCCGGTGCCCTGGTGCTCGGCCGCAGCCTGGCGGGCGGCGCCCGCGGCGTGCAGCGCACCGCTGCACCAGGGCGTGCTGGCCATCAGCAGCGAGCGATTGGCGCAGACGGCCGCCCATTCCTCCACCGCCGCGCGGGCGGCCGCCGCCGACAGGGC
>JASHPF010000340.1 GCA_030038295.1 Streptosporangiaceae bacterium | reverse complement strand
GGCGGGCTGTTCCGCATGTAAGCCAGCGCGCCGGCCACGGCGATCGCGGCGAAGACCAGGTTGACGTACAGGGTCCAGCGCCAGGAGAGGTACTGGGTGAGGACGCCGCCGAGGATCAGGCCCACGGCGCCGCCGCCGCCCGCGACGGACCCGAAGACACCGAACGCCCGGCCGCGCTCGCGCGGGTCGCGGAACGTACTGACCAGGGTGCCGAGGGCGGAGGGCGCGAGGATGGCGCCGAACGCGCCCTGGAGCGCCCGGGCGGTCACGAGCATGCCGAAGGACACGGCGGCGCCGCCGAGCGCCGAGGAAAGGGCGAACCCGGCGAGGCCGGTGATGAAGACTCGCTTGCGGCTGAACATGTCGCCGAGCCGCCCGCCGGGCAGCAGCAGGCTGCCGAACGCCAGGGCGTACGCGGTCACCACCCACTGCCGGTCGCTGTTCGGGAAGCCCAGGGCGTGCTGGGCCGACGGCAGGGCGATGTTCACGACGGTGGCGTCCAGCACCACCATCAGCTGGGCGACGGCAACGATGACCAGGATGAGCCAGCGGTGGTCGCTGCGCTCGCCGCGCCGGGCGCCGGTGACGGATGTTACGGATGACATGGCGAGCTGGCCCCCATGGGAGAGACGTGGCTGGTACGGGTCGTGGTGCCTGGGGCGCATCCGGCGGTCATGCCGGGATCACCGGGCCGCCCGGTGCCGCGGCCAGCTTCCTGGCCGCTTCGTCCAGGCTGTCGAGCAGGCGCAGCAAGGTCTCCCGGTCCTCCTCGCTCAGCGCACCGAAGATCCGGGTGAGCGCGCGCTCCCGGGTGGCGTTCGCCACGTCCAGGCAGGCCTCGCCCGCCTCGGTGATGGCCACGAGCTTGGCCCGGCGGTCGGTGGCGTCCGGCCGGCGCTCGGCCAGGCCGAGGCGCTCCAGCCCGTCGACAATGTCGGTGATCGAGTGGGGGGACAGCCCGAAGTCGGCCGCCAGCGTGTTCTGCCGGACCGGCCCCTGCTCGCGCAGGCGCAGCAGCACTTTGGTCCGGGCCAACGACAGGCCGCAGCCGCTCATCTCGTCGTTGACCGCCCGGAACATCCGGTGATGCACGGCCAGGTACCGTTCGCCCACCTGCTCAGCAGTGATCATCGCTGGCCTCTGACATCCTCCGCCGCCGCTCCATCCTTGACAGAGATCACGTTGATGAATGTCATAATGAGGAGCATCACGGATTTATTCCGCGCCGCGGATCTCCGCCTCGCCGTCGTCCCCCGGGGGACGGGCCGGCCTAAACGGCTGGTTCGACGCGAGGCCGAGCGGCGATGGTGGCCGTGTGCCTACCGTGACGCCACAGGACGGATCAGTACGCGCGCCCGAAGATGAGCCGCTTCCCGTATGCGGACTTCTGATCGCACCGAACGCACAGGCCCTCCTCCGCCGGGCCCTCGGCCGGAATGCACCGCGGGGTGGCCGATGTCGCGGCCTTGATCTCGTCCTCGCACTCGGGCTCGCCGCAGTGGAACGCCAGGGCCCAGCCCGTCTTGACCGCCTCGGCGAAATCGGCCCACGTGTTGACCGTGGCCGTGAGGGAGTCCCTGAAGTCGGTCGCCCGCCGCAGTAGCAGGCTTTGCATCGCGTCGAGCTCGAACTGCAGCCGGGCGGGCGCCGAGTCGAGGGATACCGGCGTCTTGCCCTCGCCGAGCCGGGTGGACATCAGCGCGGAGCCCTCGGCCAGGTCACGGGGACCGAGCTCGAGCCGGACCGGCACGCCGCGCAGCTCCCAGTCGTTGAACTTGAAGCCAGGGGAGAGCTGGGGGCGGTTGTCCAGGTGCGCGCGGATGCCCGCCCGGCGCAGCCTTTCGGCCAGTTCCCTGGCCGAGGGCAGCACCTGCTCGGCCTGCTCGCCCCGGCCTATCGGCACGATCACCACCTGGTACGGAGCGAGCAGCGGGGGAAGGACGAGGCCCTTGTCGTCGCCGTGCGTCATGATCACGCCGCCAACCATCCGGGCGCTCATGCCCCACGACGTGGTATGGCAATACTCCAGTTCGCCGCTTTGCGCGGTGTACTGAATGTTGAAGGCCTTGGCGAAGTTCGTGCCCATATAGTGCGAGGTGCCGGACTGCAGTGCGCGCCCGTCGCGCATCATGCCTTCGACCGTGTACGTCCGCTGGGCGCCCGGGAAGCGCTCTCCCGGGGTCTTCTCGCCGTCGACCACCGGCATGGCGGCGATCTCCCGGGCCACCTTCGCGTACAGATCGAGCGCGAGCAGCGTCTCCCTCATCGCGTCGGCCTCGTCGGAATGCGCGGTGTGACCCTCCTGCCACAGGAACTCGGTCGTGCGCAGGAACATCCGCGGCCGCATCTCCCAGCGCACCACGTTCGCCCATTGGTTCAGCAGCATCGGCAGGTCCCGGTGCGAGCTGATCCACTTGGCCATCATCTCGCCGATCACGGTCTCCGACGTGGGCCGGACGACCAGCGGCTCCTCGAGTTCCTTGCCGCCCGCGTGGGTGACCACGGCGAGTTCGGGGGAGAAGCCCTCGACGTGCTCCGCTTCGCGCTGCAGGTAGCTCTCCGGGATCAGCAGCGGGAAGTAGGCGTTGTCGTGGCCGGTTTCCTTGATCCGCCGGTCGATGTCGGCCTGGAGCAGCTCCCAGATGCGGTAGCCGTAGGGGCGGATCACCATGGTGCCCCTGACCGGTCCCCGGTCGACAAGCTCGGCCTTGAAGACGAGCTCGTTGTACCAGGCCGAGAAGTCTTCGCTCTGCGGAGTCACTCCGCGTTCGTCCCGCGCCACAGGCAGAGGCTACGCTAAGCGCCGCGGCGACGCTGACATCACCCGGCGCGGATGATTCCCGGCAAGACAACCCGATGGCCCCCGGTCCGGTGCGTTCAGGACTGAGTCAGCCGGCGATGACCGTCCCGGATTTCATCCAGCTCAGGTGAACCGCAGCCGGCCCGCGGCGGAGCACGATGGGCCGATGGCAACGCCGACGGATCCGCTTGCCCTGCTGCGTACCCGCAACTACCTCGTCCTGCTGGCCGTCGCGGCGCTGGTGGGGGTGCCGGTCTCTGCCGCCGCGTACGGCTTCCTGGCTCTGGTCAGCTATGTGCAGAAGGAGATCTTCATCCACCTTCCGCACGGGCTCGGCTTCTCCACGGAACCGGCGTGGTGGCCGGTGCCGGTCGTCGCCGTCGGGGGCGTGCTGACCGGCCTGGCCATCATGTACCTGCCGGGCCGGGGAGGGCCGTCGCCGGCCGACGGCTTCAAGGTTCACGGCGCCCCGGCCCCGAGGGACCTGGCCGGGGTTGTCCTGGCCGCCCTGGCGACCTTGTGCTTCGGGGCGGTGCTGGGGCCCGAGGCGCCGCTGATCGCCCTGGGCGGGGGGCTGGTCATGCTCGCCGTGAGCCTGGCCCGGCGCCCGGTGCCCAAGCAGGCCGCCTCGGTGCTGGCCGCGGCCGGGGGCTTCGCGGCCATCAGCACTCTGCTGGGCTCCCCGATCCTGGGCGCCTTCCTGCTCATGGAGGCCTCCGGCCTGGGCGGCCCAACCCTGGGGCTCGTCCTGGTGCCGGGCTTGCTGGCCTCCGGTATCGGCTCCCTGATCTTCATCGGCCTGGGTGTCCTGACCGGCCTGGGCACGTTCTCGCTGGCGATCCCGGCCTTGCCCCACTTCGCCCGGCCCGACGTGGCCGAGTTCGGCTGGGCGGTGGTGATCGGGCTGGCCGCCCCCGTGCTCGGCCGGGGCATCAGGTGGACGGGAACGTTCCTGAAGCCGTACTCCGAGCGGTCTACGCTCTTGGTCGTCCCGCTCGCCGGGGCGGCGGTCGGGCTCCTCGCGTTCGCCTTCGCCGAGGGGACCGGCAAGCCAACGTCCGACGTGCTGTTCTCGGGCCAGTCTGAGCTCGGTCCGCTGATCATCCACGCCGCGAGCTACAGCGTGGGGGCGACGGTGCTGCTGCTGGCCTGCAAGGGGCTGGCCTACGGGGTGTCGCTGGGCAGCTTCCGCGGCGGGCCGACGTTCCCCGCGCTGTATGTGGGCGCGGCCGGCGGCATCGCGATGTCCCATCTGCCGGGACTGTCGCTGGTGCCCGCGGTCGCGGCGGGGATGGGCGCGATGGCCGTGGTGATGCTGACTTTGCCGATGACCTCGGTCCTGCTGGCCACCCTGCTGTTCCTGTCCGACGGCCTGGCCGTGACGCCCCTGGTGATCGTGGCCGTCGTCGTCGCCTACGTGACGCACGCGCGGCTGGAGCCGCGGCCAGCCCCGTTAATCGCGGGCAGAAGAGGCATCACCCGTTGCGGGTGGACGGGTGGGCTCCCACCCGTTCGGGGTGAAGCGTCACGGCACCAGGCCGTCAGCGGCACCAGCCGACCAGCCGAATCCCGGTGATGATCTGGGGCGTGATGCGGATCACGTGATCCATCTGCCCGTCGGCCCACGGCTCCAGCAGCCCCATGTAGCGAGCCACCGCGGCGCGGTCGCTGACGAGACGAGCCGTCCCGGTGACGATCACGCTCCATCCGGTGTGCCGTTCCGGGTCGAGATCGTCGGCCTCATAGCAGACCACCGCGCCGTCATTCGAGGCGTGCCCGACGATCGCCGCGCCCAGATGAGACCGGATGATGATCGCCTTGTTGTCCACCAGGTGGTTGACCGGGCGGATCGCAGGCATCGCCTTCATGGTGAACACGATCCGGCCCAGCGCCACGTGGCTCAGCAGCTCCCAGGACTCCTCGTCGGTCAGCTTCAGCGCCTGGCGAGGCCGGGTCATCTGCATGATCCGTGCCCGTACCTGCTCGTCTCCCGCCACCTGCCCTCGCTAACATCTTGTGCGTTCCGCGGGCCACAGCGGCCACGCGCGCCGACACGGTGATGCATACTGCGTGGAACCGCAGCGGGGCAGGGGCAAAGGTCCCGGAACTGAGCGGTCGAGAGGACGACGCCGCAGCAGCAGGTCAGGGGCGTCCTCCGGGATACCCCGGATCGATCAGCCGGAGCCGGACGAGCTGCCGTCTCCAACCCGGCACCCGGGCAACATGGGCGGCGGCGATCGCCTTGAGCACCGCCTTCTGGTGTTCGCGGCTGTGGGCTTCTCGCCCGGAGCGCCACGTCCTCCATACCTGGTCGCGGAGCCGCTTGGGGACCCGGTACCAGTCGCGGCGGCACATCAGCCGCTCTCGGTCGATCCGTTCGTCGCAGCCGGGCACGGGACAGAGACCGCCAGGTCTCAGTAACCTCGTCGGCTGGCCGCCTGGCCCTCGGCCACGGCCCCTTGGTAAGGCCGCCGGGTTCTTGCGCTCCGCCAGCTGGGTCGTCATGGGTATCTCCTCGCATATCAAGCCAATGGGTTGAACGTTACAGAACGCCACCGGCATTCCGTGGGTCGGCGCGCCATCTGGACATCTCGACAATCCATGTCTACTGGCTGAGGGGGTTGCGGAACCCCGTTATCGCCGCGCCGGTCGGTCGGGGCATGGCCGCTCGGCGGCTGGCGCCGACCGAGTTGAATTCGACAGACCAGGGTCGTGACCTCGGCTGCTCGCCGGGGTAGGACCAGGGCAAGCAGCATGCGCGACGGAAGCGCGCACGCCGCGAGGAACAGCAGCGGGGTGAGCGCCGCCGCCGGAGGCATCGGGGTAACGCCGGGGCGACCATGGCCAGTGCAAGCGGAGGAACAAGGCGGCCGGTTCGCGGGGCGAGGGTGATGAGCTGGCTGTCGAGGGTGTTCCAGCTCAACGCCGCGGGGCTCAACTGGCCGCGAGCCGTGCTGTTCTTGGACGTCGCCCTGGTGCCGCTGGTCGTCTTCTGGGCGATCGGGCACGAGCAGTATCTGCTCAGCGCACTGTTCGGCCTGCTGTTTGCCTGGCTGGCCGACCCGGGGGGCGGCTACGGGCAGCGCGCGTCGCACATCGCCGTCTTTGCGCTGATCGGCGCGGGGCTGACCGCGCTGGGGTTTGGCATCGGCGGGGACCCCTGGGGCTGGCTGGTGCTGGCGGCCTTCGCGGTAACGCTGGCGGCCGGGCTGGCGGTCGCATTCGGGGTGCGCAGGTTCGTTGTGGCCTTGCTGCTCAACCTGTGGTTCATCGTCGCGGTCGGAATCGGTTTCAGCTTCCATCATCACGCGCACATCACCAGCTACACCTGGGCTCAGGTGCTCGCCTGGGCCGGGGGGTCGGCGCTCTGGATCGCGGTGACGTTCGTCTGCTGGCTGTTCGGCGGGCGCCAGGACCGGCCGCAGCCCATCGCAGAGATCCCGGGCGACACCTCGCCGCGGAAGCTGACCGGCCCGTTGATCGTCTTTGCGGTGATCCGCGCTCTGGCCATAGCCGGCGCCGTCGCGCTGGCGTTCGGACTGGACCTGTCGCACGGCTACTGGATGCCGATCGCGGTCATGGTCGCGATGAAGCCGAGCCTCGAGCAGTCCACGTTCGTGGCCCTTCAGCGGCTCGCCGGCGCGCTGATCGGCGCGGTCGCAGCCGCGCTGCTGCTGTTGATACCGGCCAACGAAACCGGATCCAGACTGTTCGCGATCTCGCTCGGACTCGAGGTGATCGCGCTCGTCCTGTTCATGCACGGGGCGGCGATCCGCTTCTGGAACTACGCGCTCTACTGTGCCGCCATCGCGGCCGGCGTGCTCATCCTGGTGGACCTTCCGCAGCCCTCCAACTATGACGCCGAGGGCTACCGGGTGCTGTGGACGCTGTCCGGCGTGGGAATCGGCTTGCTCGTCTTGCTGCTGGCCGGCCTGCTCGCCAGGCGCGCGGCCAAGGCGCCGCCACAACAAGCCACGCAGCCAGCCTGAACGCCCCCGAAGACGGGCCAGCTCAGGTCGGCCCCGCCGTCGTCAGAGCGGGCTGGCGGCCGCGTTCTGGGCGTGCTCCTGCTCCAGCCCGCGGGCGATCCGGCGCAGGAAAGACCGCAGCGTCGCGCGGGCGAGGCGGGTGAGCAGCGCGTCATGGAGAACCTGGCCAGCCCGGCCAAGGGAAGGACGGTAACGTCCGGAGAGCTGAAGCTCTGACCGCTCGGGATCGATCGCCGTCAGCCGCAGTTCGCCCTCGAACCGGGGGAAGATCCCGGCCGGGCCGGCGGCCTCCCAGATGAACGGGATGACCAGGCTCCCGTCGGCCTGCTCGGCTCGGCCCAGGTGCACGGCTATGGTCTTGCCGAGCCAGCCCGGTCCGCCCGGTCCGACCCGGATCCGCGGCTCCTCCTGATCGCAGGCCTCGGCGTGCGCGGTCAGCCACGATGTGCCGGCGCTCAGCCGGGCCGCGATCACCGCCGTCGGCAGCTCCACCTGGACCGAGTCGGCGATGGTGACGGCAGCCGCGTGCGGGTGCGCGTCTGCCGGGACCGGGTAGGACCGGCGCGCTATTGCCGCGTCCCGCTCCGCGAGCACTGCGAGAGTGGTCGAGGCGAGCACCTCCCGCAGCGACGCGGTGGCCTTGGTCATCGTCTCGTGCATCGGGCACACGTCCTGCCAGCGGCACGGACCGTCGCCCAGCGCGCAGCGCTCCGAGGCCAGCGGTCCCTCGGCTGCCTCGATGACCTCGGCCAAGCTCACCTGACCGGGCGGCCGGGCCAGCCGGTGGCCGCCGTCCCGCCCGAAGGCCGACACCGCGATCCCGGCGTGCACCAGGTCTCCCAGGATCTGGGAGACGAACGTGCGTGGGATGTCCATCTCGGCCGAGATCTCGCGCAGTTTCTTCGGCCGTCCGCTCTCATAGGCCCGGGCGAGGCAGATGGCGGCGGCCGTCGCGTAGCTGCCGCGCTTGGAGAGCGTCACGTCCACGCGCCAAGTTTATCGAGCAGCTTGACGGACAAGTTAAGAGCTGAAACTCTACGTTGAGTTTAGGACTAAACATTTAACGCCCAACCGCACGTTAACCGAGGCGCCCCGGGCCGCGAGGCAAGGCCGCGTAGAAGCGAGGAGCTGTCATGCCGGGTGACGAGCGGCAACGGTCACGGGCTATGCGGCGGGCGCGCCCCCTTCGCACGCCGGGCGCTGCCGCCGGCGCGCGGAGTCGGCCAGGTGCCCGGTGAGCGCGTTCGACGCCGTGCAGGCCGACGAGACGGCGGTGCCGCCGGGCTCGTACACGGCGCCCCGGAGCTACCGCAAGGGTTCGCTCCTGGCCGACTGGCTGTCCTCCACCGACCACAAGATCATCGGTCACCTGTACCTGATCACCGCGTTCGGCTTCTTCCTCGTGGCGGGCCTGCTGGCGCTGATCATGCGGGTCCAGCTGATGGGGCCGGACAACCACGTCGTGTCGGACCAGCAGTACAACGAGCTGTTCACCATGCACGGCATCCTGATGCTGATCTTCTTCGCCACGCCGTTGTTCGTGGGATTCGCCAACGAACTGATGCCGCTGCAGATCGGCGCGCCAGACGTGGCGTTCCCCCGGCTGAACCTGCTCAGCTACTACTTCTTCCTGTTCTCCGGCCTGATCATGCTGGCCAGCTTCATCGCCCCGGGCGGCACCGCGTCGTTCGGCTGGTACGCGTACGCCCCGCTGACCAGTTCGCTGTACTCGCCGGGGGTGGGCGCGGACATGTTCATCATGGGCCTGGCGCTCTCGGGCCTCGGCACGATCCTGGGCGGGGTCAACTTCCTGACCACGATCTTCTGCATGCGCGCCCCCGGCATGACCATGTTCCGGATGCCGATCTTCACCTGGAACGTCCTGGTCACGAGCATGCTCGTCCTGCTCGCCTTCCCGGTGCTGGCAGCGGCGCTGCTGGTGCTCGAGATCGACCGCAAACTCGGCGCGCAGGTATTCGCGCCGAACAGCGGCGGGGCAATTCTCTGGCAGCACCTGTTCTGGTTCTTCGGCCATCCGGAGGTCTACATCCTGGCTATCCCGTTCTTCGGCGTGGCCACGGAGATCCTGCCCGTGTTCGCCCGCAAGCCAGTCTTCGGCTACAAGGGCCTGGTCGGCGCCACGATCGGTATCGCGGGGCTCTCCATGACGGTGTGGGCGCACCACATGTTCACCACCGGCGCGGTGCTGCTGCCGTTCTTCTCCTTCATGACATTCCTGATCGCGGTGCCGACAGGGGTGAAGTTCTTCAACTGGCTCGGCACCATCTGGCGCGGCCAGCTCACCTTCGAGACCCCGATGCTGTTCATCCTCGGCTTCATGGTCGTCTTCCTGTTCGGCGGGCTGACCGGCGTGATGCTGGCCTCGCCGCCGCTGGACTTCGCGGTCAGCGACTCCTACTTCGTGGTCGCGCACTTCCACTACGTGCTGTTCGGCACGGTGGTGTTCTGCATGTTCGGCGGGTTCTACTTCTGGTGGCCCAAGTGGACCGGCAAGATGCTCGATGACCGGCTGGGAAAATGGCACTTCTGGAGCGTGTTCATCGGGTTCAACATGACGTTCCTGGTCCAGCACTGGCTGGGCGTCATGGGCATGCCCAGGCGGGTGGCCAACTACCCGTTCCTGCCGCACCTCGCCACGACCCTGAACGACATCTCGTCCGTAGGCGCATTCTTCCTCGGGGCCTCAACGTTTATCTTCCTGTACAACGTCTACAAGACCTGGCGGTCCGGCGAGCGGGTCACCGCCGACGACCCGTGGGGCTTCGCCAACTCGCTGGAATGGGCGACCTCGTGCCCGCCGCCGCGGCACAACTTCACGTCGATCCCGCGGATCAGGTCCGAGCGGCCGGCCTTCGACCTGCACTACCCGCACGTCCGGCCCGGTCGCGTCGCCGAACCCCAGCATCGCGCGCCGGGGTCAGCCAGATGACCGCCGCACCGCCCTCGATCCTGCCCGAGATCGAGCCAGAGCCGAACACGGTCATCGACCGGCTGGTGATCAGCCTGTTCATCATCGTGCCGCTGCTGGCCGTCCTCGCCGCGGTCCCGGTTGCCTGGCGGTTCGGACTGAGCTGGCGGAACGTGGTCATCGCGTTCGCCTTCTACCTGGTCTCCGGGCTGGGGATCAGCATGGGCTTCCACCGTCATTTCACCCACGGTTCGTTCAAGGCAGCCCGCCCGCTCCGGCTCGGGCTCGGCATAGCCGGCAGTCTGGCGCTCGAAGGGCCGCTGCTGGTCTGGGTAGCCGATCACCGCCGCCATCACAAGTACAGCGACAGAATCGGCGACCCGCATTCGCCATGGCGATTCGGCACCGGCCCGGGCGCTGTTGCCAGGGGCTTCCTGTGGGCTCACATGGGCTGGATGCTCGATCGCAACCGCACGTCACAGCGCAGGTTCTGCCCCGATCTCCAGGCTGACAGCACGGCTAGCTGGGTGTCGCAGACGTTCCCGGTCTGGGCCGCCGTCTCGTTGCTCGCGCCTGCACTCATCGGCGGGCTGTGGACGATGTCCCTGGCCGGCGCGCTCGCGGCGTTCTTCTGGGCCGGCCTCGTCCGAGTCGCTCTGCTGCATCACGTCACCTGGTCGGTCAACTCGGTCTGCCACCTGTTCGGCCGGCGCGAATTCCAGTCGCGCGACATGTCGACAAACAACGCCTGGCTTGCCATCCCGTCCTTCGGCGAGTCCTGGCACAACCTGCACCACGCCGACCCCACCTGCGCCCGGCACGGCGTACTGCGCGGGCAGGTCGACATCTGCGCCAGGGTTACGCGGTGGGCCGAGCTACTCGGCCTGGCCTGGGACGTACGCTGGCCCGACGAGCGACGGCTGCGGCAGAAGATGACGAGCGTCGCGCAAAGCCGCCGGTTCAGCGGCATGACCTCAGACCGACTGGCACGCTCGCGGGCCCGCGCCGATCGGCCGGACAGCAAGCCGGTGGCACCCTGACGGGAGTCGGCTCAGCTGGCGGGTAGCTGGAAGTGCCAGATGACCAGTGGCGGGCGGCGGCCACGGGAAGCCCGTGCCACCGACGGCAGGTAGTCCATCAGCGACCACGGCCAGTCCTGCCAGTCCCCGATCCCGGTGGCGGGCTCGGGCAGCGGCTCGTCAGGCTGCTCCCCGGGCTGCCTGCCTCCTGGCTCCTCGCACCCCAGGACCTGCAGGCCAACGCTCAGTGCCGCCCGCAGGTAGTCGCCGAGCGGATGCCGGTAGGTGTCAGCGATCCACGGTTCGCCCGCCGGGCCGCGCGCTGACATCACCGAGCCGCGGGTGACTTGCTCGTGGTGCATGTCCGAGATGACCAGGTCCCCGCCGGGACGTAGCACCCGGCCGAACTCGGCGAACACCGGCCGGAGGGGGACGTGTTCGAGGGCGAGCGCGCAGACGATGACGTCCGCCGAGCCGTCCCGCAGCGGCAGCCGGTCCAGCTCCCCGACGTGGAACTCGCCGTCCGGGACGCGTCGCCGTGCGTAAGCGAGCATGTCCGGTGAGCTGTCGACGCCGATGACCCGGTGCCCGCGCCTGGCAAGGAACTCGGCGAACCGCCCGGTCCCGCAGGCGGCGTCCAGCGCCACGCCCGGCTCCCGGCCGGCGAGGTAGTCGGCCACCACCGGCTCATCCATCGCGAACAGCCCGCCGCCCGCCTCTGCGTCATAGCCAGCCGCCTGCTGCTGGTAGACCAGGCCGGTGCTGACCCGCTCGGCCAGCACGCCGCGGCTGCGCAGCTTCTCGTCATCCAGCAGCCGCCGGATTTCGGCCAGCCGGGCGTCGGTGAAGGCGCGGTCGTGATCCCCGGCCCAGGCGTCCAGCAGCGCGATGCCTTCGAGGCCGAGCAGATAGGCAAGCGGGTCCTGATAGATCACGAAGGCTGATCGTAAACAGCTGCCAGGTAGGCCTGCCACCGCATTTGCGGCGGCACCTCCGGGGGTCGCGGATCCCGAGGCCAGCGCGAGAAGTTCTCGTCGTAGTACTCTGACGCAGCTTGACGTGGCATTAACTGGCCTGTTGACCAGGTGAGGACTGGGGTCCGACCGGGAGGGTCGCTACAGACGACGGCCGCAGTACAAGTCGAGGAGGGCTGCAGGAAGGGAGGCGCTGGCCGTGAACATGAGTTCTGGGCAGGTACCCAGGGCTACCGGGCAGCTGCATGCGATCGTCGGGCAGGTACATGCCCCCGTGGGGCAGTTGGGGTGGTTTAGTTACGGCGGCGCGGCCAGGGTGCTGCTGGCGGTGGTGCTGGTTGCCGTGGCGGCGGGGGTGTCAGCGGTGGCGCTTCGGCTGCGGGCCCCGGGGCGGCTGCCCAGTCCCGGCCGCACCGCCAGGACGGTCATGTTCGCGACCTGGGGGGCGGCGACCGTGGCGTACCTGGTTTGCCACGACCTTTATGCGCACCAGCTGCTACAGCAGCACCTGATCCGCTCCATGCCACCGCAACCGGTCTTTCCGATAACCGTCGCGTGCATGGTCGCCCTGTTCTCCGGCATCCTGTACCTAGGTCGCTCGCTGAGCTGGAAGGCCAGGCTGGGCAGCGCCTTCATCGGAGCGATAGCCGCGCCGATGATCTTCCAGTTCCCTTTCGACCTCATCATCATGACCCGCACCTACCCCGCCGCTCCCGACCCGGCGCTCTACTGGGTGCTGTTCTTCGTGACGTTCCTCCTCGAATTCGCCACGCTGGCGCTCCTGTCGCTGTCTCCGCTTGTGCAGCTATCCCGGGCGGCCTTCTTCGCCTTCGCGCTGATGCTGCTGATCTTCGGGATCTGGGCGCTCTCCGGATTCGGCCTGCCCTACGCGCCGCTCCCCTTTGCGTTCAACGCCCTGTCGAAAGTCGTGGCGTCCATCGTCGCGCTCAGCCTGTTCCTCGCCCGGCGGGGCCAGCCCAGCACGCCGGAGCCGGCGCCTGCGGACGGCCTTCTGGTACCCGAAGCACGGTGAACCGTCGATCCGGGCCCGGCGGCCGCTACTCCAGCAGCAGCACCGCCTGGCCATTGAGCTTCCGCAGCTCTGCGATCACTCCGAGAAACCGCCCGGTCGGGAAGTCAAAGGCGACGACGTGGTCTTGGCCGACGCAGTAGAGCTGACCACCAGGACCAAACCGCAGTCCGCGGGGTCTAGCGAACTTCACGGCAGGGTCGGGCGCCAGCACGCGGACCAGTCGTCCGGTGGGCGGGTCGTATTCGCGGATCGTCACCCTGGCGCCCGGCGAGCCGAACGGCCACTCGCTGGAAACGACGAGGTTGCCGCCGGGAGCGATCGCCAGGTCGAGAGGGCTCAGCTCGGGATCGCTGACCAGCCGCCGATTGCGGAGTCGGCCGTCGGGGTCGAACCGGGTGATGGTGTTGTCACCTTTCCCCGAGGGGCCGACTCCCGACGATAGGTACAGCTCGCCGCGATCCCCGAAGCCGAACCCTCGGGGGAACGGAACGGAGCCGTCAGGCAGAAGCAGCTGGCCGTCGGCATCGAGTCTCGGTGGCAGGGCCAGGATCGTGCCGCGGCGCCGGAGGGTGACGCAGTAGCGGCCGTCTGGTGCGAACGTACCGCCGCCGGCGTCCAGACCCTCAGTACGGCCCGAGTCCAGAGTGACGTTGCCGTTCTGGTCGAGCGCGAGCACCCGGTCATCGCCGCTGGTGACGTACACCAGATCACCTGCCGGGCCATCACCGGCCGGGCTCAGGCTCAGGCCGCGCGGATCAGTGATCCGGGAGTCGTCGCTGAACGGCCCCGCCAGTTCCCCTCCGGCAGAAAAGCAGAGCAGCGTGCCGTATCCATCGCCATTCGCGCCGCTGGCGCTCGTGACCAGAATCCGGCTCATGGCTCGCTAGGTGTCTTCCTTTGCCTGGTGACGTCATGACCCCGGCTCGAGGCGAGCATAGTCAGCTGGTCAGTGACAGTTCAGTCAAGGTGTAGATACCGCGCGGGCTGGGTTGAGCACTCGGCCGAGCGACAGCGGGCCGGTGAACCCGAACAGCAGGTCAAAGCCAGGTGCCACCCCGCCGAAGACGAAGCACAGGCCGAAGAAAGTCAGCGTTCCGGCCGAGTTCAGCACGTCGATGCTGCCGGGGAGATTTCCCGGCCGCCGAAGGTATTTTGGCTAGGGGCGTGGTGCGGCTGGTGTGATGGCCTTCTGCTCGCGCCCGCGAGAGACGGGAGGTGGGTGTGGTGGCTTCGTACCCTGAGGGGACGGTCTTGACCTGCTCTCACGAAGACTGCAACTGCCGGGTGGTCATCCAGGCGGAGTGCCACTGCCCGGGCGCGCAGGGACCGTCGACCTACCGCTGCGCGTGCGGCGCCGAACTGATCCCGGTCGAGGGCACCTGACCAGCGCCCCCAGGGCCGGGTCGAACCCAGCCGGGAGAGCCTCGTCGTCGCGGGGCTTGCTCAGCCGCTGGCCGCTGGCAGCGCGTCAGGTACCGCGGGCTGGTGTGGCGTCGGGCCGGTGGCCCGGGCGCTCTGGCCGCCGAGCGCGATCACAGCCCGCGCTGTGACCAGGTGATACAGCAGCAGGAGCTGGGTGAGCGCAAGGGCATCGGAGCGGTGCAGGTCGGATCCGACGGTGAACTCGCCGAGCCGCTGAGTCCGCAGGTGGCTGGCGAAGTGCATCCGGTCCCAGATCGCCTCGTCCAACTCAAGTGCGCGCTCGGCGGAAATCGTGCCGGGAATCCGAAGCTCAAGCTCACTTTCGTGCTCGGTGAGCGACAGGTCACCGTCGCCGTTCCCCGCCATGCCGGCGAGGTCTGGATGCGGCAGCGTGTCACGGAGGAACAGATGCGCGTCGAGCTGGTCCGGGTCCGCAGAGATACCCGGCATGAACGACACGACGATGTCGGCGTGGTGGCGCTGCGGGCGGATGTAGGCCTCGGAGTCGCGCTCGCGCCGGTCTAGCTCCTTGAGCACCTGGTCGGTGGAGTACCCGCGCCGGGAGCAGTCGCGTGAGACCTTCCACCGGCGCCTCAGCTCTTCAGGCGGGTTCAGGTAGACGCGGATGTCGAACATCTCCCGCAGCGCAGCCGTGTGGTTGACGAGCAGCCCCTCAGCCACCACGAAACGCGCCGGGACCACGTAGACAGGCGGCCCGAACGTACCGTCGACATGCTGATAGACGGGCTTGAGGACGGCCTCGTTCTGTCGCAGGTGCCTCAGGTCATTGGTCAGGACGTCCAGGTAGTTGCACTCAGGGTCGAGCGGGGTGATCCCGCGCTCGGCCCGCTGCCTCCGGTCATAGCGGTGATAGTCATCGGCGCAGAAGTGGGTGACCTTGTCGTCCCCGAGCACGCGCACGACACCGCGGGTGATGGTCGTCTTCCCCGAGCCCGAATCGCCCGCGATACTCAGCATGATGGGCCGAGGCATCACGTGCCCCGTTCCGGTTTGACGGCGACGAACGAGACGACCTGGCCCTGACGGCCACGGTCATAGCCGTTGATCTTGATATATGCCTCAGGGTGCGCTTGCCGGCACGATTCCAGCTCGGCCAGCACAGCGCTGGGCTCGGCGGTGCCGAACAGCGGCAGCTTCCACATCGTCCAGTAGTGGTCGTAGGGGTCCGGCCTGGCCGAGTACTCGATGCCAACCACTAGGTGCCGTGCCAGGATCGAGCGGACCTGCTCAGCGAGCTGCGCGGCAGACATTTCCGGCAGGTAGGAGAAGGTCTCAAGCATCATGACTGCACCACGTCCAGGGTGTCGATGGTCTCGAAATCAAACCTGACCTCACGCCAGGTGTCGAGTGCGGCCGCCAGCTCAGGCGAGCGGGCCGCGGCCCGCTTCAGGATCTGCGGGCCTTCGGCCGGCAGGTCGCGGCCCTCGTTCCGCGCCTGAACGCATGCTTCGAGCGCCACCCGGTTGGCTGTCGCTCCTGCCCGGCTGCCCTGCGGGTGGCCGGCCGAGCCGCCCCCGAACTGGAACACGGCGTCATCACCGAAGATGTCGACGAGGGCCGGCATGTGCCAGACGTGAATGCCGCCCGAGGCCGCGGGCAGCACCGTGGGCAGCGATGCCCAGTCCTGGTCGAAGTAGATGCCGCGGCTCCGGTCGGCGGCCACGAAGTCTTCGCGAAGCAGGTCGACCACGCCCAGGGTGGCCGCGCGGTCTCCTTCCAGCTTGCCGACCACTGTTCCGGTGTGCAGGTGATCGCCGCCGGCTAGGCGCAGCCACTTAGCGAGCACGCGGAAGTGGATGCCGTGGTCCTTTTGCCGGTCAACGACCGCGTGCAGGGCGCGGTGCACGTGCAGCAGCATGCCGTTGCGACGGCACCAGCGCGACAGCGTCGTGTGCGCCGCGAAGCCGCCTACCAGGAAGTCGTGCATGATGATCGGCGACCCGAGGCGGCGCGCGAACTCCGCGCGCTCGAGCATCTGCTCGCAGTCCGGCGCGGTCACGTTGAGGTAGTGGCCTTTGCGCTCGCCTGTTTCCTGCTCGGCCTTGCGTACCGCCTCCATGACAAACTCGTACCGGTCGCCCCACCGCATGAACGGCTGCGACGTGATGTTCTCGTCGTCCTTGGTGAAGTCAAGGCCGCCAGCCAGCAGCTCAAAGCAGGCACGGCCGTAATTTCGCGGTGACAAGCCGAGCTTGGGCTTCAGCGTGGCGCCCAGCAGCGGGCGGCCGTATTTGTTGAGCCTGTCGCGCTCGACCTGAATCCCGGTCGGCGGGCCCTGGAACGTCTTGACCAGCGCCACGGGCACGCGGAGATCCTCTAGGCGAAGCGCGCGGATCGCCTTGAAGCCGAACACATTGCCCGTGATCGAGGCCATCATGCTGGTCACCGAGCCTTCCTCGAACAGTTCGAGGGGATAGGCGACGTAGGCCAGACACTGGTCTGGCCGTCCTGGCACGGGCTCCAGGCTGTAGGCGCGCGCCTGGTAGCGCTCCAGCGTGGTGAGCCAGTCGGTCCACACGGACGTCCACGTAGCCGTGGATGACTCGGCCGCTACGGCAGCGGCCGCCTCCTCCTTGCTGACTTCCGGCTGCGGGACGATCCGGAAGGCAGCCAGCACGTCTGTCTCCCGCGGCTGATAGCCGGGAGTCCAGTAAATCTCGCGGTATTCGCGCACTCCTGCTTCGAACATGCCTTAAAGCCTAGGCGGAACAAGTCATTAAGAAAAGGACAAGTTCTTCTATTATTCATAGAAGATCCTCTATGATTTCGCGGCACTGTGCCGACCGAAGGAACTCGCCGAATGCTTGCGCTGCGGGCCTGCTCAGATTGGCCCGCGGGAACAGCACATGCCACGGCCGGCTCAGGGGCGTGCCGGGAACGCTAATCTCGGTGAGCGCTCCCTCGCGCAGCTCACGCGCGACCGCGAACCGTGAGATGAGTGTCACGCCGAGGCCGACCGCCAGGCCCTGCTTGACGGCGCCATTCGAGCCGAGCGTCAGCAATTCGGGAGTGCTGCCGTTGGCTCCGCTCATCCCGAGATCGGCCAGCAGCCGTTCGGTCGCCAGCCGAGTGCCCGAGCCTTCCTCTCGCAGCAGCCAGGGGGTATGTGCCAGGTCGGCGGGCGTCTCCTTGCCCACTACCAGCAGGTCGTTCCCGACGAACGGGTAACCGGTCAGCCGGCGGCCTGGCGGCCTGCCGCCGATTCCGATGTCGGCGCGGCGTGACTCGAGCCGCTCGAACACCGTGGCCCTGTTGCCCACCTCGAGCAGGATGCTGACCTCGGGATGCTGCTGCCGGTAGGCCTGAATCAGCGGCGGCACCAGGTACTCGCCGGCGGTGTTCACGGCGACGAGCCGGATCTTGGATCGCTCCGGGTGCGCTGCCTCCTGCGCGGCGTTCCTGCCCTGTTCGAGCAGGCCGAGCACTTGTGCCGCGTATGGGGCGAACGCCTCACCGGCCGGGGTTGGTCTGACGCCGCGGCCATGCCGCTCGAACAGCGCAGTATCCAGTTCGCTAGCGAGCGCCGCGACCGCGGCCGACACGGACGGCTGGCTGATCAGCAACTGTCCCGCGGCAGCGTGGACACTGCCGGTACTGCGAACGGCTAGAAAGGCGCGGAGCTGTGTGAGCGTGATCGCCATTCATGCCACCTCGCGCTCTGTCGTGTTCGAGCCCGACCCTAGCTGGCCAGCATGCCCCGCCCGCCCGGTGACGCCCCTTCCGATGAGCAGGCGCTGAATGTTCAGCGAGATCCCGCACGACCGCAGGAAACCACGCTGGCGGTCACCGATGCTCAGGCGCCAGTGAGGTCGCGGCGGCTGAAGAGCGCCGTTCCTGTCGCAGCGGCGAGGATCCCCAGGCCCGTCAGCCAGGCGGCGGAGGTCCAGTCGGGCTGGGCCGCCGGGACGGGCTGGATGTGGTGCAGGACGGAGGTGTCCAGGAGCCACCGGCTGGTGACGACGGCAGCGAGCAGCTCGATCAGGAATGACCAGGCAACAAGGCCGTAGGCAACGGGCGCGCCGAGGCGCGGCCAGGCCCCGTAGCCGAGGCAGCCTGCCCCCAGGACGAACAGCGCCGGCGGGGCGATGTTGAGCCCGGCCTTGACGAGCATGGCAAAGCCGAGACCGGTGTGCTGGCTAGCGAGGCCAGCCCAGCCAGCCAGGCCGGCGGCCAGGCTGGCGGTGACGATGAGCGCCGCGGCGACAGCCAGCCGTCCGGCTAGCCAGTGCCGGCGGCGGACCGGCCGGGCGAGCAGGTGGCCGGCGTGCCCATCGGCTTCTTCGCTGTGGGTGGCGGAGATCTGGCTCGCGGCTGCGAAGCAGGTCAGCGTGGCGCCGATGAGGTAGATGATGCCGAGGTAGGCGGCGCTGCCCGGCTGGGCGCCTAGCCGGCCGATGACGTGCCGGATGTCAGCGGAGCTGCTGATGGCCTTGGCGGCGGCGGGGGCGACCAGCCCGCCGACGAGGCCCAGGACCGCTAGGCCGGCCGCCCACCCGATGATGGCCGGGCGGCTGAGCCACCAGGCCAGGCCGAGGGCCCCGACCCGGAGGCGGGAGCGGGAGGTGTCGCGGGCGGGGATTACGCCGGCCCCGAGGTCCCGGCGTGCGGCTAGCGCTATTGCCGCGGCCACGAGGATGGCGGTGCAGGCCGCGATGGGCGCGAACATGATCGGGTCAGGGCTGGTGAGGGGGTGGAGCTGCTCGGCCCAGCCGAGCGGGCTGAGCCACCGGGCCCAGTGCAGGCCGGGGCTGGCGTCGGCCACGATGCGGATCAGCAGCGACGCGCCGAGGATCGCCGCGGCGATGCCGTTTGCTCGGCGCCGGTTTGCCGCGAGCTGACCGGCCAGCACCCCGGCGGCGGCGAACATGGCCGGCCCGGTGGTCACGGCGGTGGCGAGGAACAGCGCGCCGCCTGCCGGGATGGGGATCTTCGCCGTGGCTCCCGCGAGCGCGACGGCTGCCGCGGTGATGGCCCATGCCAGCGCTATCCCGGCGGCGATGCCGGCCGCGGCCTGGGCGGCTGCCCGGCTGCGGGTGGTCTGCCCGGCGAGCAGCAGCTCGATGCGGCCGGCTTCCTCCTCGCCGCGGGTCAGCCGGGTGGCGGCCAGCATCGCCCACACCGCGCCGATGGGGACCAGCACGCCCATGGCCCGCCAGGCGGTGAAGCCGGCGACGGTGGCCAGCCGCTGGCCCTCGCCCAGCAGCGCGGTCAGGCCCGCGTTGGCGCCGAAGGTGAGCGCGACCTGCTGGCGTGATGCCACCGTCGGGTAGGTGGTGGCGTACTGCGCTGCGGCGTAGCAGATGTAACCGCCCGAGACGACCCCCCACAGCGCAGCCGGCCAGGCGATCCGGCGGGCTGTCAGCACGCCCGCCGCCCGCCGGGCGCGGGCGCAGGCCCGGCGCTCACGCGGCATCGGGAGGCTCCGCAGGCGCCGTCGTGTCCGCCCCGTAGTGGGCGAGGAACAGTTCCTCCAGCGATGGCTCCCTCGCGACCAGGTGGCGCACGTCTGATCGGGCCAGGACCGCGAGCAGCGGCCGGACGGAGCCGGTGACCTGGCAGGCCACCCGGTTACCTGCAGTCCCGGTGACCGTGACGCCTGGCACCCCCGACAGCTCCGGCGGGGCGGTACCGAACTCGGCTTCGACCGACAGTGCCGAGAGGTGGCGTAGCTCGGCTAGCGTCCCGGTTTCCACCAGGTGCCCGGTGCGCAGGATCGCAACCCGGTCGCACAGCGCCTCGACCTCGCTGAGGATGTGGGAGGACAGGAAGACGGTCTGGCCATTGCCGCGCGCCTCGTCGATGCTGAGCCGGAACGCCTGCTCCATCAGCGGGTCCAGCCCGCTGGTCGGCTCGTCCAGGATCAGCAGGTCGGCACGGCTCATCAGGCCGGCGATCAGCAGGACCTTCTGCCGGTTGCCCTTGGAGTAGGCGCGCACCCGCCTGGAGGGGTCCAGCTGGAACCGCTCGGTCAGCACGTCCCGGTACCGCTGGTCGGTTGTTCCCTGGATGCGGCCGAGCAGGTCGAGCGTCTCTGTTCCGGTCAGGGACGGCCACAAGCTGGCCTCGCCGGGCACGTACGCCACCCGCTTGTGTGCCTGTACCGGATGGCGCTGGCAGTCGATGCCGAAGATCTCGGCGCGGCCCGACGAAGCGCCGATCATGCCGAGCAGCAGCCGGATCGTGGTTGTCTTGCCCGCGCCGTTTGGCCCGAGGTAGCCGAACACCTCCCCCGCCGCTACCTGCAGGCTCAGCGAGCTCAGCGCCTGGGTCTTCCCGTAGACCTTGGTCAGCCGCTCGGTCCTGATCACCGCGTCCATCGCCGGTCCCTGCTATCTGATCAGCTGATTACATCGAGTATAATCTTCTATCGAGTGTAACAAAAGCACGCGACCGGAGGGCCAGGCATGGCCGGACAGGACGGTCTGCGGGAGCGCAAGCGCCAGCAGACCCGGCAGGCGCTGATCAGCGCCGCCATGCGGTTGTTTGACGACCAGGGGTACGAGGAGACCACGGTCGCCGAGATCGCGGCGGCCGCGGGCGTGTCAACCAAGACCTTCTTCAACTACTTCGCCAGCAAGGACGAGGTCCTGTTCCCGCACCTGTCTGCGCGGATCGACGCCGCTGTCACGATCATCGCGCGCCGCGCGCCCGGCGAGGATGTCGCCGACGTGCTGATCCGGGCGATGGAACACATGCTGGCCGACGCGGTCAGGGACGAGCTGGCCGGCGGCCTGGCGTCGGCGCGGCTGCCCTGGGTCCTGTCCGTCCCGGCGGTCCAGGCCGCCACCCTGCGCCGGTATTACCTGGCCGAAACCGAGCTGGCCGAGGCGCTGCACCGCGCCTATCCGGACCTTCTCGACTACCCGGCCGCGGCCGCGGCCATCGGGTCGCTGTTCGGAGCGGTGCTCGCCGCGTCACTCATCGCCCTGCAGCACGGGGGCACCGCCGGCCAGGTGCAAGCCGCGGCCCGGCGGGCCATGGAGATCGCCACGGGCGGACTGCGGGCCATGCGGCCGCCGCTTCCAGGCCGCTAGGACACCTGCGAAGCCCGGCTCGTCCCGCCGACGACCACGCACCGGTGCGGCCTGGGCCCTTGGTCCCGGCCGCAGCCTCCGCCGGTGCCGTAGGTTGGGACCTATGGCACCGGTCCGCTCGGCTGCCTGCGGTTATCGTCGGCACCATCTGGCGCACCGCACGGCAAAGGCGGGGTCATGGAGCGACTGAAGCCGATGGACGCTCAGTTCGTCGACGCCGAGGACGAGGACCGGCACGCCTCGTTCGCGATCGCCTCGATCGCGGTCTTCGAAGGCCCGGCCCCGAGCTACGCCGAGTTCTGCGACTCCATCGAAGCTCGTCTGCCGCTCGTGCCCATCTATCGCCGGAAGCTGCGTACTGTGCCCTTCCGGCTCGGGCCCCCCGTCTGGGTCGACGATCCGAATTTCGATCTCCGATACCACGTCCGGCAGACCGCTGTGCCGGCCCCCGGCGGGGATCGGCAGCTGGCCAGCCTGATCGCTCGCGTCATGGCCCAGCGACTGGACCGCGACTTCCCGCTGTGGGAGTACTGGCTCGTGCAAGGACTGGCCGAGGGCCGGTGGGCGCTGATCTCCAAGGTCCATCACTGCATGGTCGACGGCGTTTCCGGCACCGACCTCTACCGGGTGATCTTCGACCTGTCCCCTGAGCCACCTCCGCCACCAGGACTCGGCACCACGCCGGCGCCCGCGGAGCCAACATCGGTAGCGCTCGTCGCCTCGGCAGCCGCAGACCTGGTGACAAGGCCGGCCAGGGGGGCCCTTGCCTTGGCCGGAGCGCTGACCCGGCCGCGGGATACCGTCCGTCAGGCAGCACAGACGGCGCGCGCCGTAGCCAGGCTGACCGCCTCTGCCTGGCCCGCCACCGGGTCATCACTCAGCGGTCCCATTGGCCGCCAGCGCCGGTACACCTGGGCCAGGGCTTCCCTCGCCGACGTCAAGGCGATCAGGAGCAAGCTCGGCGGAACCGTGAACGACGTGGTGCTCGCGGCGATCAGCGGAGGGTTCCGCACGCTGCTGCTCTCGCGCGGCGAGGAGCCCGGGCCGCACATGGTTCCGTCCCTGATCCCCGTCTCGTTGCGGGCCCCCGGCGAGGAGAGCATCTACGACAATCGAGTCTCTGTCGTACTGGCCAACCTTCCGGTCCACCTGGCCGGGCCGGTGGACCGCCTTGCCGCGATCCGCGCCGAGATGTCGGACCTCAAGTCCACGAGAGAGGCATCCGCGGCTGAGGCACTGATGACACTCGGCAAGTTCACGCCGTTCCCGCTGGCGTCCCTGGTGGTCAGGCTCGGCTACCGGCTCCCCCAGCGGGAGATTGTCACCGTGACGACCAACGTGCCCGGACCTCAGCAGCAGCTCTACGGCCTCGGCCGTCGTCTCGTGGAGATCGTCCCGTATGTTCCGATCGCCACCAGCCTGCGCACAGGCGTGTCGATCTTCAGCTACTGCGGTCAGCTGACCTTCGGCATTACCGGCGACTACGCGACGACCGCTGACATCGAGGTTCTCGCCCGCGGCATCGAGGGCGCCATCCAGGAGCTATCCGACGCTGCTCGGCACCGCCCGGCTGGCGACGCTACGTGAGCGAAGCAGCTGGCTCACCCGGGGCGGCGGGATACGGCCACGCCTCAGACGACCTCGGCGGAGCCGGCTCCTCCCGCTGGGCCGATATCGACGGCCCGGTGCACTATGTCGACTTCGGCGGCCCCAGCCACGGACCGCAAATCGTCTGTGTGCACGGCCTCGCAGGCTCGGCGGTGAACTGGTCGGCCATTGCACCGCTGCTGACCAGCCGGTGCCGCGTGCTCGCACTGGATCTGGCAGGCCACGGCCTCACCCGGTCGCACCGTCGCGGCACCGACGTCAAGGCGAACAGGCTCCTGCTAGACCGGTTCATCGAGACGGCCGTCGAGCCTCCGGTGATCCTCATGGGCAATTCGATGGGCGGCATGATCTCGCTGCTGGAGGCGGGCGCCGCCGCCGACAGAGTGTCCGGCCTCATCCTCATCGATCCTGCGCTGCCGTTCGTGCCTGCGCGGCCCGACCTGCTGGTGGCGACCATGTTCGTCGCGGGTGGTGTACCCGGCCTCGGACCGGCGCTGCTGCGCGGCGTCCACAGGCTGCCACCTGCGGCGATCGTCGCGAGCACGCTATCCCTCTGCTGCCACGACCCGACCCGGGTGCCGACCGACGTGGTCGCCCAGCACGTCGCGCTGGCACGGCGGCGGGCCGGGTTCGCTGAGGCTGGCCACGACATGGGGGTCGCCACCCGGTCGGTGATCTTGACCGCCGGGCTTGGCGGCCATGCCTACCGAGCGGGCATTGCCGCGCTCACCTGTCCGGTGCTGCTGATTCACGGCGAAAAGGACAGATTGGTGCCGGCCTCGGCCGCCAGGGCCGCGGCCCGCGCCCATCCGCTCTGGTCACTCGTCGTACTGCCGGACGTCGGGCACGTGCCCCAGCTGGAGGCGCCCAGCGACTGCGCGACCGCCATCGTGGCCTGGCTCGACTCCGCAGGCCAGACCGCAGCGAGGGAGGCAACTCCTACGCCAGCGACGCCGGCCAGGACCGCGATCCGCCGCTGGCACCTGCAACGCCGCAAGCGCTGACCAGCCGGACGTCCTGGCGGGCCAGGACCTAGGACCGTGCTGTGGCAAGCACGGGAGCCGCACAATGGCGTCCATGTGTAGTCCGTTCTGGCCGTAGTCCACGAGCCTGGCGGACGCGGATCCCGACCCTCGGGCGCAGCTGGGAGGGAGGCACACGATGGGATTCAACCTGGCAGTGATCCTGCGAGAGACGGCGCTGGCAACGCCCGACCAACCGGTGGCGTTGTTCGGCGACACAGTGATGACCTACCGGGAGCTCGACGAGCTCTCCGACCGGCTGGCAGTCGGCCTTCGGGCAAGCGGCGCGAACCCAGGCGAACCGGTGGCGCTGCAGCTGCCGAATATCCCGCAGTTCCTGGTCAGCTACTTCGGCATCCTCAAGGCGGGCTGCGTGGTAGTTCCACTCAACGTCCTGCTGAAAGCGCCCGAGGTTGCCTTTCAGTTGCGCGACTCTGGCGCGACGCGGCTTATCACCTGGGAGGGCATCCTGGCGGAGGCGGCTCAAGGCGCGGCAGCAGGGGGAGCCACCGACGTCTACGCACTGGGGCACGCCGACGGCATCGCGGGCGCGGTCCCGTTCGAGCGACTGCTCGCTACCCCGGCCGATCAGCCCCAGCTCGCCGACCGCGACCTCAACGACACCGCGGTCATCATGTACACGTCCGGGACGACCGGCCGACCGAAGGGCGCCGAGCTGAGCCATATCCAGCTCTACATGAATGCTGACATACCCGGCCGCCTCTTCGATGTGCAGCGCTCTGACATCGTGATCACCGTGCTGCCGCTCTTCCACATCTTCGGGCTGTCTAGCATCCTGGACGTCTGCGTCCGGTTCGGCTGCACTATGTCGCTGATCCCGCGCTTCGACCCAGTCGCCGTCCTCACGGCGATCCAGCGTGACAAGGCGACCATCTTCGAGGGCGTTCCCGCCATGTTCATCGCGCTTCTCTCGCACCCCCACCTGGAGAACTACGACCGGTCGTCGCTTCGCGTTGCCATATCCGGCGGCGCATCAATCCCGGCCTCGGTCCTTGACGAGTTCGAGCGGCGTTTCGGCGTGCTGATCCTGGAGGGCTACGGGCTGACGGAAACGGCATCCACCACGACGTTCAACCGCAGCGCCAGCGACCGTCGGGCGTACAGCGTGGGCAAGCCGATCTGGGGAACCCAGACGCAGGTCTGGGACGGCGAGCACAACCCGCTGCCGCCAGGGCAGGACAACGTCGGCGAGATTGTGACCCGTGGCCTGCACGTGATGAAGGGGTATCGGAACAGCCCGCAAGCCAACGCGGAGAGCTTTACCGGCGACTGGTTCCACACCGGCGATCTCGGCTACTTCGACCAGGACGGGTTCCTGTTCATCGTCGGCCGGATCAAGGAGCTCATCATCCGCGGCGGCTACAACGTCTACCCGGCCGAGATCGAGGATGTTCTCCACAGTCATCCAGCGGTGGCGGAGGCAGCCGTGGTCGGTATACCCGATGACCGACTCGGTGAGGAGATCAAGGCGGTGGTCACGATCCGCCCGGGTGCAGACCTCACCGCCGCCGAACTGATCGCCTACTGCAAGGCGCGGATGGCCACGTACAAATACCCGAGAGTCGTGGAGTTCCGTGCCGAACTGCCCAGAAACGCGATGGGCAAGGTACTGAAGGACACGCTCGTCTCCCCCTCGTCAGGTCAGTGAGCCAGCGGGAGGCGGTCGGCAACGCCGGCTGAGGTCGCCGCTGAGACCTGCGGCCTCATACCATCCTCATACCATCACGCCAAGCGCGACGGGCTTCACGCGGCAAGCTGGCGGATGTCCGCCGGCAGCGTGTCGAGTGCCTCGTCAAGGGCACCGGGTGATACGTGGCGACGCATGACGCCGGCGACCAGAGTTGCACTTCTGGGCACCTCGGCGTCGTGGATGGTCGCCTCCCGAGCGAATCGGCGGACATACTCCGCCGAGTCGTACTTGATCGGCACGTGGCTCGGGTTCCAGCCGTCGTAGAACACGCCGCGCAGCAGTTCCGGCAGCTGGGCCGCTAGATGCGCAGCGACAGGGACCGGCAGCCGATCCCGGAGCGCGTGCATCCACGCTCTGGTGACGCGGTAGGCAAAGCGCCTGTCGTCGGTATCAAATGCGGTGGCCACGTCCGCGAGCCAGGCGACGGCCTTGTCGATGCTGTGATCGAGGTTGCTCACTCCGGTGTGCGACATGACAGCCTCCTTGCCCCTCCCATTCCCGTTCCGGTCGCCCCATCACCGTCGGCGGGCCAAGCCCTCCGATCGACCGGCGGAGGCCAAAGCCTCTGCGATCCCGCGCTACCAGGTCAATCAGGGCAGTTCGCCCCGGCCGGCCGACAGGTAGCGGGTTCGGTGCCGGGACCACGATTCTCGCTGGCCGCCTTCCGGAAACCGCGTGGCTGGTCGCGGCCAGCCGAGCTCGGGGCACACTGTAACCGTGCGCTATCTAGCTGCGGGCACCGCGAAGCAGATCTCGAGAATCGGGCTGGGCACCTGGCAATTCGGATCCAGAGAGTGGGGGTACGGGGATCGCTACGCGACCGAGGTGGCGCAGACCATAGTCGGCCGCGCGCTGGACCTCGGTGTCACCCTGTTCGACACCGCGGAGATCTACGGCTTCGGCCGCAGCGAGCGAATCCTGGGCAAGGCCCTCGGTGACCGGCGCGACTCGGTGTACCTGGCCACGAAGATCTTCCCGCTGATGCCGATCGCGCCCGTCGTGGAACAGCGCGCGGTGGCCAGCGCGGACCGGCTCGGAACCGTCCGGCTCGACCTCTACCAGGTACACCAGCCCAACCCGCTAGTCCGCGACCCGACGATCATGCGTGGCATGTCCGCGCTGCAGCGAGTTGGACTGGTCGGCGACGTTGGCGTCAGCAACTACTCGCTCCGGCGCTGGCAGGCCGCAGAGGACGCACTCGGCAGCCGCGTGCTGTCTAACCAGGTCCGATATAACCTCGTGGACCGCTCGGCCGAGCGCGACCTGCTGCCGTACGCGCAAGCTCGAGATCGCGTCGTGATCGCTTACAGCCCGCTGGCGCAAGGACTTCTGGCGGGCCGGTATACCCGAGACAGCCGGCCGGGCAACCGTGTCCGTGCAGCGAACCCGCTGTTCTTGCCCGACAACCTGGAGCGCGCCGCCGCGCTGGTCTCTGTGCTCCGCGAGGTGGGCGAGGCGCACTCGGCAACTCCTGCGCAGATCGCACTGGCCTGGGTTATTCATCACCCGGCAGTCGTCGCGATTCCTGGTGCGTCCTCCGTCGAGCAGCTTGAGAGCAACGTTGCTGCTGCCGACATCGATTTGACCGACGACGAGTACGCTGCCCTGCAAGCCGCATCGAGCCGGTTCCGGCCGGTAACCGGGCCTGCCGCGGTTACGCGCATGGCCAGGGTCCGGCTGGGCCGCTGATATCCACCGCGTGCGGGAGCCTTCCCTGTGCGCCAGCACACGCCAGGAGGATCACCTGAGCACTCTCGTGCTGGAGGGCTGCGCAATCGCCACCATGGACGATGCGGGCACGGAGCATGCCCGTGGGCACATCGTCGTGGCCGGAAACCGGATCGCCGCAGTGGGGCCGGGCGTGGCACCGATGACGGACGCGACCGACGGCAGCGAGATCCGGCAGATCGACGCCAGCGGCTGCCTGGCCACCCCCGGCCTGATTAACACCCATCACCACCTGTACCAGTGGGCTACCAGAGGCATGGCGGCCGACGCCACGCTGTTCGAGTGGCTGACCGAGCTCTATCCGGTCTGGGCTGCGATGGACGCCGAGATTGTCGTCACCGTCGCGACGGCCGGCCTTGGCTGGCTCGCCAAAACCGGCTGCACGACGACGGCAGATCACCACTACGTGTTCCCTCGGTCGGGCGGTGACGTGCTCGGCGCCACGGTGGCGGCAGCCAGGGAGGTCGGCCTCCGCTTCCATCCGACCCGTGGCTCGATGGACCTCGGCGCCAGCTCCGGCGGGCTGCCACCCGACGATGTCGTGGAGTCCCGGGACGAAATCCTGGCCGCTACCGAGGTCGCCATCGCGAAGTTCCATGATCCCTCGCCAGAGTCGATGCTCCGGATCGGCGTCGCACCGTGCTCGCCGTTCTCCGTCTCCGCGGAGCTGCTGACCGAGGCCGCGCAGCTGGCCAGAAACCGCGGCGTGCGGCTGCATACGCATCTCGCCGAGACAGCCGATGAGACCAGGTACTGCGCGGAGCGATTTGGCCGCACGCCCGTCGAGTACCTCGACTCGCTTGACTGGCTGGGCACCGATGTCTGGCTCGCGCATGCCGTGCACCTCGACGATGCGGCCATCGCCCGGATTGCCGCCACCGGAACCGGCGTGGCGCACTGCCCGTCTTCGAACGGCCGGCTGGGTTCAGGGATCTGCAGGACACCGGCGCTGCTCGAGGCGGGCGTGCCAGTCGGGCTTGGCGTGGACGGGTCGGCGTCCAACGAGGCCAGTTCGCTGCTGGATGACGTCAGGCAGGCCGTGTACATGGCCAGGGCGGTCGGCGGACCGCAGGCCATGTCGGTCCGACAGGCGCTGCGGATGGCTACCAGGGGCGGCGCGCAGGTTCTCGGCCGACCGGATGACCTTGGCGTGCTGGAGCCTGGCAAACTCGCCGATATCGCGCTGTGGCGACTGGACACGCTGCCGCACGCGGGCATCGCCGACCCGGTCGCGGCTCTCGTGCTCGGTGCCCGCCCGCCGGTGGAGCTGCTGCTGGTGAACGGCCAACCGGTCGTCGAGCACGACCGGCTCGTGACCGTCGACGAAGATGACGTCGCGGCTGCCGCCCGCCGCGCCAGCGCCCGGGCAGCAGCCAGGCGCTGACGGGCCCTCAGGACACGGTGAACCGGGTGCCTGTTTGACCCTCGAGCGCGGGCTCGATGTGCTCCGGGTCCGTGATCAGCGCTTCGCCACCACCGTGCTCGAGGTACTCGATGACTGCCTGGATCTTTGGCGCCATGCTGCCCTTGGCGAAATGACCGCCTTCCGAAAGGTAACGGCGCGCCTCAGCCAGGCTGAGCTTGTCCAGCCATTGCTGGGCGGGGGTGCCGAAGCCAAGCGCCACCTTCTCGACCGCCGTCGCGATGAGGAACAGATCGGCGCCCAGCCGCTGCGCGAGCAGCGAGCTCGCCAGGTCCTTATCGATCACCGCCGCGACGCCCTCCAGATCCCCGGCGTCGTTGCGCGCCACCGGGATCCCGCCGCCGCCCACCGCGACGACCACGACACCGACGTCGACCAGGGTCTTGATGGAGTCCAGCTCCACGATCCGCAGCGGCCGGGGCGAAGCGACCACGCGCCGCCAGCCGCGGTTGGCGTCCTCGATCACGACCCAGCCGTCCTCCGCCTGCCGCCGCTTCGCGTCGGCCTCGGTCATGAACGAGCCGATGGGCTTGCTCGGGCTGGCAAACGCCGGATCCTCGCGGTTGACCTCGCACTGGGTCACCAGGGCTGCTACCGGGCGCGCTATCCCGCGCCGGCGCATCTCGTTCTGCAGGTTCTGCGCCAGCGCGTACCCGATGGCGCCCTGGGTGTCCGCCCCGCAGACATCAAGCGGCACCTCGTGCAGCTCGTGGGCGGCCAACTCCGAACGCCGCAGGACGAATCCAACCTGCGGCCCGTTCCCGTGGCTCACGATCACATTCCAGCCATGAGCCACCATGGAGACGACGTGCACTGTGGTCTCGCGAGCGGCCAGGTACTGATCCCTGACCGTCTGGTGCCGGGGATTCTTGATCAGCGAGTTGCCGCCGATGGCGACGACTGCGGTCTTTGCGGGCATCACATGGTCCTGTCAGTTCATCGTGAGCGCCATGACGGCCTTCTGGGCGTGCAGCCGGTTCTCCGCCTCGTCGTAGACCGCGGACTGCGGGCCGTCGATCACCTCATCAGTGACCTCGACGTTGCGGTCGGCAGGCAGCGGATGCATGAAGATCGCGTCCTCGCTCGCGGTGCTCATCCTGCGGGCGTCGGTGATCCAGGACGAGTACTGGTCGATCAGCTGCTTGCCCTCTATCTCGTCGGTCGTCGTGTTCACCGCGCCCCAGCTCTTGGCGTAGACGACGTCGGTGTCCGCGAATCCCTTGTCGAAATCGTCCGAGATCTCGAACGACGCGTGCGCCCGCCGGGCGAACTCCTCGGCCTGCTTGACGATCTCCGGCATCAGCGCGAACTCCGGCGGGTGCACCAGTCGGACGTTCATGCCGAACCGCGGGAGCAGCAACGCCAGGCTCTGCGGCGCGCTGATCGGCTTCTGGTAACTCGTCGCGTACGCCCAGCTGATCGTGGCCGTGCGGCCTCGCGGGTCGCCGAAGCGCTCGATGACGGTCATCAGGTCAGCCAGCGCCTGATGCGGGTGGTAGATGTCGCACTGCATGTTGAGGACGGGCACCCGGCTGGCCCGTGCCACGTCGCGGAGGTAGGTGTTGCCCACGCCCCAGTCGACGTGCCGGATCGCGATTCCGTCGTTGTACCGGCCGAGGATATCGCCGATCTCCTTCGCCGTGTCGCCGTGCGCGATCTGCGAGGTCCGGCTCTCCAGGAACATGGCGTGCCCGCCGAGCTGGGTCATGCCGGCCTCGAAGGAGGCCCGAGTGCGGGTGCTGGCGTAGAAGAACAGCATCGCGAGCGTCTTGTCCCGCAGAATCGGATGCGGCCGGCCAAGAGCCCGGTCTTGCTTGAGCGAAATGGCGACCTCGAGCAGGGTGTCTATCTCGTCCTTCGACCATTCCGACAAGTCGATGAGGTCGCGGCCGCGTAGTCCCGTCTGCATGACTGTCCTCCTACTCCGCCGCGCCGAGAACCATCGCCAGCAGCGCCATCCGGAGCACCATGCCCGAGTAGGCCTGGAACCAGTACTGAGCATGCCTGGTGCTGTCGACATCGACCGATAGCTCATCCATCCGGGGCAGCGAGTGCAGCACGATCGAGCTCGACTTTGCCCGGTCCCTCAGGAGCTGCCGGGTGATCTTGTAGGCGTCGGGCGTGATCCCGTGCTCGGCGGTGGGCTCGACCCTGGACTGCGTGTAGTCAGCCTGGATGACCGGCTCGACGTAGATGACGTCGGCTTCGGCGATGCCCTTCTCGACGCTTTCCACCTCGCGATAGCTCACGCTGCGCTCGTCTAGCTCGGCCTTGAAGTCCTCGTGCAGCATCATCTGCGGCGGCGCGACGACCGTCGCCTCCATGTCGAACTGCGCCATCGAGTACAGGATCGAGTGCATGGTGCGCATCCGCATATCGCCGACGAGCAGCACCTTCAGGCCGTCCAGGCTGCCGCGCAGCTTCCAGATCGTGTAAAGGTCACCGAGTACCTGGGTGGGGTGCTCTCCCCAGCCATCGCCGCAGTTGATGACCGGCACCGACGCCCACCGAGCCGCCTCGTGCGGGGCGCCCTGCTGATAGTGGCGCATCGCGATCACATCGCCGTAGTACTCGAGCATGTGCACAGTGTCCTTCATGCTCTCCTGGTAGAAGTCCCCCGCCCGGGTCATCTTGGCGTCGGAGAATCCGAGCACGTGTCCGCCGAGCCGGTGCATCGCGGCCTCAGTCGACATGCGGGTCCTGGTGCTTGGCTGGTAGAAGGCGGTCAGCAGGGTCTTGTGCGCGAGCAGGTCGCCGTTGTGACGCTTTTCCGCGTACGGGGCAAGCTCGTCGGCGACCCGGAAGATCTGGAGGAATTCTTCCCGCTCGAAGTCCTTGAGCGACAGGATGTCACGGCCGATGAAGCTTCTCATGTCAGTGCTCCTCACCTAGATGTGCGATCAGTTCGTGCCGAATGTGTCGATCATGAGACGGACGTCGTCGCCGAGCGGGTAGAGAATCGGGCAGGTGGCGCCGTTGGCGATGTATTCCTCGACCTTGGCGCGGCACTCGTCGGGAGTGCCCGAAGCCGAGATCGCCTGGACGGCGTCGTCCGGTACGAGCCTGGCGGCCTTGCGGATGTCGTCGGCCGTCGCCGGCCAGGTGATCACCTTGCCGATTGCCTCGATGAGCGCCGGATCCACTCCGCTGGCCTTCATGATGTGCGGCTGCTGGCCGAGGTACTGGGTAAGCAGCTCGCGCGCGCGATCGAGGGCAAGCGCGCGGTCATGGTCCATCGAGCAGACCACGAGCTGCGGGCGGTCGATGTCGGCCAGTGACCGGCCTGCCCGCTCGGCGCCGGCGGCCACCGCCTGCACAGCTCGCGTCGTGTAGTCGGGACTCACCATGTAGTTGAGCACGACGCCGTCGCCGATCTGGCCGGCCAGCTCCAGCATCTGCATGCCGGTCGCGCCGATGTAGATAGGTACCTTGCGGGGGCCGGTGTCGCCATGCACGACGTCGAGCGCCACGTCGTCCAGGTGCACGAACTCGCCGGCATAGCTGACCTGCTTCATGCTGAGCAGCTCGCGGGCAGCCTCGACCACCTCGCGCATCGCGCGCAGCGGCTTGCGACGATCGACGCCGACCTTGTGCGCGAGTGGCTCCCACCACGCGCCCAGGCCCATGATGATCCGGCCGGGCGCCAGCTCATCCAGCGTCGAGAACGTGGCGGCAAGCAGCCCGACGTTCCTGGTCCAGATCGAGGCCACCCCCGATGCGATCGTGATCCGGCTCGTTACCGCCGCGTACGCCGCCATCGGCACGGTAGCCTCGCGGGCAAGCCTGCTCTCGGCCTGCCAGACCGCCTCGAAGCCGTGAGCCTCGGCATACTGCGCATACTTCATGCTTTCCCGCAGTGGATGCTTGTCCTGCAGATAGAGCGCGACCCTCATCTCGTCCTCCATTCAGCCGGCTCGAAATCGTGCGGCGGGATCTGCTCGACCCTGGTCCACAGCCGGGCTGCCTGCGCCGAGTTCTTAGCCGCCAGTTCCACGCCGTCGAGCCGGGTCGACCGGCCGTCTTCGATCACGAGCTGGCCGGCCACGTACACGTCCCGCACCCGCCGCGCGTCCAGCCCGAAGACCCAGTGCCCGGCCAGGCTCGCCGGGGTTAGCGGCGCTGGCGCTGGGTAATCCAGCACGACCGCGTCCGCTGGCGCGCCCGGTCGCAGCGTGCCGAGCAGCGGCTCGGCGAACGCCCGGCCGGCCAGCGCCGCGCTGGCTGAAAGCCGCTCCAGCGGCCACTGCGGCGGAGTCTGCAGCGAGGCCTCCCTGGCCCGGAAGAATCCCGCCTGCGACTCTGCGATCATGTTGCCGCCGATTCCGTCGGTGCCCAGCGCGACCCGGCCGGCCCGCAGGCTGAACGGGGAGTGGCCAACACGGTTGTTCATGTTGCTGCGCGGGTTGCACACGACGGTGGCCTGGGCGTCCTCGATCAGCTCGATTTCAGCCGCGCTGACGTGTACGCAGTGCGCCAGCAGCGCGTCAGACGTGATGACGCCCGCTTGCTCGAGGCGACTGGCCGCCGTCATGCCGCAGCGCGCCATCGAGTCCCGGTTGTCGGCCCCGTCCTCCGCCACATGGATGTGGATGCCGACGCCGAACTCTGCCGCGCCCTCGGCGCACGCGGCCAGGGTGTCGTCCGACATGGTGAATGAGGCGTGCGCGCCCATCATGCCGCGGACCAGCGGCCTCGCCGCGGCGGCGAGGAACCGTCTGTTCTCGCTCAGGCCTGCAGCGGCCCGCGCGGGCCCATCCCGGTCCGTCACCTCGTAGCAGAGCACCGAGCGCACGCCGAGCTGGCTCAGCGCGTCGGCGATGATGTCGAGCGAGCCGTCGATGGCGTTCGGGGATGCGTGATGGTCCACCACGGTGGTGGTCCCCGCGAGCAGCGCCTCCAGGCCGGCGGCGAGAGCGGACGCCCTGATGCCGTCCTCGTCCAGGGCCCGGTCCAGTCGCCACCAGACGCGCTGCAGGATCTGGGTGAAATTTGCAGGCGGTGCGAGGCTGAAGGGCATGCCCCGCGCCAGCGCCGAGTAGATATGGTGATGGGCGCAGACCGCGCCGGGCACAATGACGGCGCCGCTGCAGTCGCGGCGGGTCACCCCCGCCGGGGCGGCCTGCACGCCCAGTATCCGGTCACCGCCGAACACCAGGTCTGCCTCGACCACCTCTGGCGGGTCCAGCGAGGTGACGACGGTCGCTCCGCAGAGCGCCAGTGTCGCGCCGCCGGCGGTCATGACCGTGCCCTCGCCAGTCTCGGCACCGCCGCTCGTGCTGCGGCCGAATCCTTCATCGGCAGCCGGGTCCGCCAGCTGCCGTCGAACTGATGCAGCGCGCCTGCTACTGCCGATGCTGTCGGCACCAGGCCGATCTCACCGACCCCCTTCGCGCCGTACGGCCCCTCGGGCTGGTATTCCTCGACGAACCTGCAGTCGACCAGCGGCATGCCAGCCGGCGGGATGATGTTCAGCGATTTCAGCGTCGTGGTGACTGGCCTCGCTGCCTCGACGACGTACTCTTCCGAGAGCGCGTGGCCCAGGCCCATGTGCACGGCGCCCTCGATCTGCCCCTCGAGCAGCGTTGGGTTGATCACCCTGCCCACGTCGTGCGCGGCGACGACCTTCTCGATCCTGCCGTCGGCATCGAGCAGGACTACCTGCGTGGCCCAGCCGTACGCGAAGTGGGTCACCGGCTCGGCCGTGGCAGCGCCGGGAGCGGTGGTCCAGTCGATCGTGAACTCACCGTAGAACTCCTCCCCGGCCAGGCTGGCCAGCTGATCCCGGCTGGGGTGACGAGCGCCGGGACCGTACCGCTGCTCGAGCCGCGCGGCGAGCTTGCCGGCCGCCGCGATCACGCCCTGGCCGCCGAGCACCGTGCCGCGGGACGCTGTGGTCTGGCCACAGTTGAGCTCGCGCTCGGTGTCGACCGTGACCGTGACCTGGTCAGGAGTCAGCCCGAGCTGCTCGCAGGCGATCTGCGAGAGGACCGTGAAGATGCCCTGGCCCATCTCGGTCCAGGGCTGATAGATCGTCACGGAGCCGTCCGACTCCGGCCGCATGATCGCCCTGCCGTACTCAACCAGGCCGTTGCCGACGCCGGTGTTCTTGACGGCGCAGCCGATGCCCGCGTAACGCGCCCGCTTGAAGTCATCCCGCACCGCAAGCAGCGTCGCGCGCAGCCCCACGCCTGGTCCGAGCCGCTGGCCGGTGGCGAACCTGTCGCCCACGTCGACCGCGTTCAGCCAGCGGATGTCCCACCCGTCCAACCCGACGCGGTCGGCCAGCCGGTCAAGCATGCCTTCCATCGCGAAGTTAACCTGGTTGGCGCCGAAGCCGCGCATCGCACCGCACGGCGGGTTGTTTGTGTACACGGCCCGGGCCTCGACGTCCACGGCGGGCACGCGGTAGCACCCGCAGGCGTGACCCGCCGCCCGCTCGAGCACCTTGGCGCCGACACTCGCGTAGGCCCCGGTATCGCCGACGATCCGGGCGCGTACGGCCGTGAGCCGGCCATCCGCGTCGCAGCCGACCGTATAGGTCATCGTCAGCGGGTGCCGCTTGACGTGAAAGCGCAGGCTCTCCGCTCTGGACAGGGTGAGCTTGACCGGCTTGCCCGTGCGCTGCGCGAGCAGCGCCGCGTGCCCTTGAACACCGAGGTCCTCTTTGGCGCCGAAGGCGCCGCCGTTGCTGACCAGGGTGGCTCGCACATCCTCTTCCGGGAGCCCGAGCAGCCCGGCGACCTGGCGCCGGTCACTCCAGATGCCCTGGCCCTGCGTGTAGAAGTGCACGCCGTGTCCGGTGGGATAGGCGAGCGAGGACTCCGGCTCCAGGAATGCATGCTCGATGAACTGGGTGCCGAACGTCTCGGTGACCACGTGCGCGGACGTAGCGAGTGCGGCGTCGACGTCACCGCGCTTTACCCGCGAGACCGATAGCACGTTGCCCTCGGCGTGCCGGTGAAGCTGCGGGGCCTCCGGATCCAGGGCAGCTGACGGGCTGGTCAGGGGGTCGAGAACGTCGTACTCGACATCGACGAGCGCGGCCGCCGCACGTGCGCCAGCCACGCTGTCGGCGGCCACGAGCGCGAGGACATCGCCTGTGTACCTCGTGACCTCGCCGACCGCGTAAAGCTGCGGCCAGTCGGCGATAAGCTCGCCCTGGATCCGGTCGCCGGCCACGTCGGCGGCCGTCAGGACGCAGGCGACGCCGGGATTGGCACGGGCGCGCTCGGAGTCGATCCGCAAGATCCTGGCGCGCGGATGGTCGGCGAACCGGATCGCGCCGAACAACATCCCCGGCATGGCCAGGTCGTTGATGTAGGCCTTGTCCCCGAGGGCGAGCTGGTTTCCCTGGTAGCGGGCGGTCCGCGAGCCGACGCGGCCGCTCTGGTCGACTGGCGGCGGCGGCTCGCCGCGAACCGCCCGGGCTGCGTACGTAATGGCATCGATGATCTTCGTGTAGCCGGTGCACCGGCACAGGTTGCCTGCGAGGGCTGCCGCGATCCGTTCTCGGCTGGGGTCGGGCGTCTTGCCCAGCAGTGCGTGGGCCTTCATGACGATGCCCGGAGAGCAGAAGCCGCACTGCGAAGCGCCTGCCGCCACGAAGCACTCGGCCCACCTGGCGCGAACGGTGTCGGCCAGGCCCTCATGCGTGATGATCTCGCGGCCCGCGAACCTGCTCGCCGGCTGCGCGCAGGACACCACCGCATTCCCGTCTATCAGGACCGTGCAGGCGCCGCACGATCCCTCAGGTGCGCATCCGTCCTTGACGGAGGTCACGTGGCATTGCTCCCGGAGCACCTCGAGCAGGTGCTGATCGGCGCTGACTTCGACCGAGACCGGGCTGCCGTTGAGCGTGAACTCCATCGGATGCTCCCTTGGCGCAGTCCACCGCTAAAGATCCGCCGCCCAGCTGCTGCCGGTTAGGGCCTTAGGTCTCGTGGTGCCTGGGACTTCTATCCCTTTGGCCCATCTCCAGGAGGGGGCAGTGTGGCCTGACGGCGATATCAGTGTGCCGACGACCCGGCTGAGGGGACCAACGATGCGGACCTTGATCTCGGGCGGGACCGTACTGAGCGCCGCCGGTGCGGTGCGCGCGGACGTGCTGATCGACGGCGAGCAGATCGCCGCCGTCGGCACCTCGCTCGGCCCGGCGGACCGGAGTATCCGTGCTGCAGGCCGCTACGTGCTGCCCGGCGGCGTGGACGTGCATACCCACATGGAACTGGCGACGCCGAACGGCGTGGCCTGCGATGACTTCGAGACCGGGACCAGGGCGGCCGCGTGCGGCGGCACCACCACCATCGTCGACTATGCCGGACACGCGCACGGCGAGTCCCTGCTGGCCGGGCTCGCGCGCTGGCAGGCCATGGCGGCCGGGCGCGCGTATATCGACTATGCGTTCCACCTGATGATTGCCGAGGTGAACGATCAGGTTCTCGGCGAACTAGCCAGTCTGGTCGGCGCAGGCGTCACATCGATCAAGATCTTCATGGCCTATCCCGGCGTCTACATGATCGACGATGCGCAAATCTACCGGATCCTCCGGGAGGCCGACCGCCTTGGCATCCTGACCGCCGTGCACGCCGAGAACGGCGCGGTCATCGAGGAGCTGCGGCGCGAGTACGTGACCGCCGGGCAGACCAGCCCGCGCTACCACGCGGCCAGCAGGCCGGCCGCGCTCGAGGGCGAGGCGACCAGTCGGGTGATCACACTGGCCGAGCTGGCCGGTGCGCCGGTCTATATCGCGCATCTGTCCGCTGCGCAGGCGCTGGCCGCCGTGCAGGCTGCCAGGGACCGCGGACAGCGGGTCTACGCGGAGACCTGCCCGCAGTACCTGTTCCTCGACGAGGGCCTGCTGGACGGCCCGGATGGAGCCCGTTACGTCTGCTCGCCACCGCTGCGCACCACGGCCGCGCAGCAGGCACTGTGGCGGGGACTGCAGCGCGGCGACCTCGACGTGGTGGCGACGGACCACTGCCCGTTCACCGCAGCCCAGAAGGCCCGCGGCGAGCGGGACTTCACCCTCATCCCGAACGGCCTGCACGGAGTAGAGGAACGACTGGTCCTGCTCTACCAGGGGGTCGTGGCAAGGCACATCTCGCTGGCCCGCTGGGTAGAGCTGTCGGCCACCGGGCCGGCCAGGCTGTTCGGGCTCTACCCGCGAAAAGGCGCCGTGGTGCCGGGTGCCGATGCAGACCTGGTCGTGTTCGACCCGGCAGCGGAGTACAGGCTATCGGCGGCGGCACACCATTCGGCGACTGACTACTCGGTCTACGACGGCATGGCGGTGCGCGGCCGGGCAGATGTGGTCATGCAGCGGGGTGAGGTACTCGTCGATGCCGACGGGTTTCGTGGCAGGCTAGGAGCGGGCCAGTTCCTGCGGCGCGATCTACCCGGCCCTGAGCAAGCTGGAGAGTGCCATGAGCGACATGCCCACCGACCACGTCGGTCTTGAGGTCCTCCCGTTCGACGAGTGCCTGCGGCTGCTCCGGTCTGTCCCGGTCGGCCGAGTCGGCTTCGTCTACGACGGCGAGGTAAACGTGCTGCCGGTCAACCATGCCGTCGACGGCCAGGACGTCGTCTTCCAGGTCGCGTACGGATCGAAGCTCGGTGCCGCCGCCCGGCAGGAATGCGTGGCGTTCGAGGTCGACAGCTATGACGCGGAGGCCAAGACCGGATGGAGCGTCCAGGTCACCGGCACGGCGGACCTGGTCGTCGAGAATGCCGACGTTGACCGGCTGGCTGCGCTCGGGCTGCACCCGTGGGCGACCAGAGTCGACAAGCCGTTCTGGATCCGGATCAGGCCGAGCTCGGTCACCGGCCGCAGGATCCGGAACTGACGGTGCAGCCAGCTACCGCCGCTGCGCCGCCTGCACGGCCGCCGCGGCCGCCGCAAGGCGCCTCGGCCGGTCGGCGACGAACCGCTCGATGGCGGTCAGGATGTGCTCGCTGTCCAGGTGCGCTTCCTCGATGACCTCGGCCACGGATCCGCCTGTCCGCCACCGGTCGTCCCAGTCCGCCGACAGCGAGTACTCGCGTACGAGGTCGCCCTCCGCCCAGTCGCGCATCAGCTTGAAGGCGCCGTTGGTGATCACCATGGCGTCGATCCGGTCGGCTGGCGAGCAGACCGCGTCGCGGTAGGAGCGCGGCTGGCGCGCGAATAGCTGCGGGCTGATCGCCGCAACGATCTTGACGTTGAGGGCCGCCGCGTCGATCTCGGATAGCACCTGCACGAGGTTATGCGTCGGCATGGTGCCGCGCAGGAACACCGTGCCGCCCGCGGGCCGACCGGGCTGGAAGTCGCGCAGCAGGTAAGCTCCGCGCGCCGCAGCGAAGTGGGACGGCAGGCCCAGCCCACCGCGGTCGGGGATGCCGATCGGCGGGCGGGTGAGGTGTAGCGCCACAATCGGGACGTCCAGGCTGAGCGCGGCTCCGAGCACCACGGGGACTTCGTTGTACTCCCATGGGTGCACGTCGATGACCTGGCCCTCCGGGAACAGCTGAGTCACTCCCGTGGCGAAGACACCGAAATGGGTGCGCGAGTCCTCGGCGGTCTCCGGGCCCGAGTGGCCCGCAATCCACAGCACCTTGCCGACCCGCAGCTCGCAGTCCTGCGCGAGCTGGCTGAACAGGCGCATCTCTCCGTACTTCAGGTAGGAGAAGGAGCCGTAGGTTGAGCATGCCCCCCAGAATCCGTCGAAGTCACGGAACGGGTCCTCGGCCAGGTTGACCGTGGCCATCCCGGCCATCATGCCGGCGTTGGTGAACTCGGTGATCTCTGCGGGCAACAGCACGCCTTCCTGGCTGGCGTCGCGTTCGTACCAGCCCCAGCCAGGCATGTCCGCGAAGCCCGCGGCGAACCCGGCGATGTTCGTCGATTCGGCCAGGTCAGCGGAGCAGGCGACGAACAGCGGGCGGCCGTACTCGCGACGGCTCAGGCTATTGACGTAGCTCGCCCAGGCCGAGAGCCCCGCTCGGTTCGGCGCGGTCTCGCCTGGCCTCTTCCACATCTGGTCCGGGTATCGCTCGAAGTCGAAGATGCGAGGGTCGCTGAATACCGCCTGCGACCCGGCTGGCAGCACCAGCCCGCCGACCGAATGGGGCACGCTCCTGGCGATGGCGACCAGCCGGTCGGACAGCCATTCGACCAGATCGGGGTCGCGCCGCAGGACCGACATAACCACCCGCAGGTTCGCCTCAAACTGCCCTCGTATCGCGTCATCGCCCGCTGGCGCAGGCTCGTCCACGCCCTGGTAGGCGACGCCGTACTTGGCCATGAAGGACTTGCGCCCGGCCCAGAACTCCGGTGCATTGCAGGGCCAGGGAGCGCCGTGACTGGCGGCATCAAACTTCCCGTACCCGCGGCCCTTGCGGGTCCGGAACCAGGCCATGCTCGGCCTGCGATCGGGATTGTCGCCGCGGCTGGCTTCGAGCAGCGCCATGGTCACGGGACCCCACCGCATACCGTCATCGGTTCCGGTCACGCGCCAGCCGTACGGGGCGAACCAGTCGGTCGGCGTCCCGGCGACGACGCTCGAGGTGGGCCGCGGGTCGATCCCGAAGTCATTCCAGTCGACCAGCATCACGAGGTTGTCGAGGCCGAGTCCCCAGGCGGCGTTCTTGGTCTCGTGGCTCGCGCCGGGGGTGAGGCCGCCCTCCCCCTCGAGCGCGAATACCTTCACGCTGTGCGCTCCGGCCCGCCGCAGCGCCAGCGCCTCTCCGGCTGCGGCCGGCAGGCCGTGCCCGGACGGACCGGTGTTCCACTTGCACACCAGCGTCCGGCCTGCCATCTCAGCGTGTCCAGGCAAACCGCCGTTGCGGCGGAATCCCAGCAGGTCCTCCCAGGTCAGCGCCCACCGACCAGCATCGGGGAAGGCGAACTCGTCGCCGCCGTCGCGCTCATGCCGGGCCCGCAGGCTCTCGTTGAGCACCGCCAGGCTGGCGTAGACGAGCGGCACGGTGTGACCCGCGGCGAGCACGAACCGGTCGGCGAACCGCAGCCACGGCTTCCTGATGTCCCAGCGCATCGCGCCCGAGAGCAGCAGGCTGACCATGATGTAGACCTTGGACCGAGACCCGCCGGGGTGGCCGCTCTGGCGGTAGTTGAGCATCAGGTCGATGCACTCGTCGATCAGGTCCTTGACCTTCTCGTAGCGGCCGAAGTCTGCCTCCGCCGCGGCGCCGAGATCTGCTAGCTCACTGGCGGACCGGATCGTGGTCATGCGCAGCCTCCCATGCCGCCCGACGCGAGGCCAAGTAGCGCATGACGGCTCGGTCGGCCACAGAGGCCTCGGGCCCGCGCTGGCGGGACCTAAGGCCCACTGCGGCATGACCAGCGCGTCAAGCGCGAACGGGACGTTAGGCCCTGCAGTCGCGGCATGCTGAAATGCGATTGTGGCGGCCATGTACGGCGGCAAGCTGCCAGGCGGTGTCGGCGAAGACGTCGTCCGGACTGACGGCATACCCAAAGTCACCGGCGAGTTCGACTATGCCAGCGACCTGGGCCGAGATGGCATGCTCTGGGGAGCCACCGCCCGCTGCCTGGTCCCGTTCGCCCGTCTTCGCGACGTCGACGTGCGGGCCGCGTCGCGCAGCCCGGGGGTACGGGCCGTGCTGGTGGCCGCGGACGTCCCCGGCAAGAACCGGTTCGGCCTGAACTTCGACGACCAGCCGGTGCTGGCCGACGCGATGATCCGGTTCGCTGGCGAGCCTGTCGCGGTGCTGGCCGCCGACAGCCGGGAGCACGCCCTGACCGCCGCTCGGCTGGTCCGCGCCGACGTGGAGCCGTTGGCACCGCTGCTGGACATGGAGGAAGCGCTAAATCCGGACGCGCCCAGGCTGCATGAGTTCGGCAACGTGCTGCGGCACGTGCATTTGCGCCACGGCGACCCCGAGCACGCAACGGCGGATGTCTGGGTCGAGGGCTACTACGAGACCGCCATGCAGGACCCGGCGCCGCTCGGCCCGGAGGCTGGGCTCGCCGTGCCCGCCGCTGACGGCGGCGTCGACCTGTATGTGGCCACTCAGTGGCTGCACGTAGACCGGGAGCAGCTAGCGCCATGCCTTGGCCTGCCCGAGGAGAAGGTCCGGGTGCACCTGGCCGGCGTGGGCGGCGCGTTCGGCGCGCGCGAAGACATCCACGTCCAGGTCCACGCCGCGATGCTCGCGCTGCGCACCGGCAGGCCGGTGAAGATGTGCTACGGACGGGAAGAGTCGTTTCACGGCCACATGCGCAGGCATCCGTCGCGCATCTGGATTCGGCACGGGGCCCGCGCCGACGGCCGCCTGGTCACCGTGGACGCGCGGCTCATGTTCGACGGCGGCGCTTACACCTCGTCCTCTCCAGCGGTGGTAGCCAACGCGGTCACCTTTGCCTCGGGTCCGTACGAGGTGCCGAACGTGCGGGTCGAGGGCACCGTCGTCTATACCAACAATCCGCCGTGCGGCGCCATGCGCGGCTTCGGCGCGCCGCAGGTGTGCTTTGCGTATGAGGCGCAGATGGACAAGCTCGCGCGCGAGCTTGGCCTTGACCCGCTCGAGATACGGCGCCGCAACGCGCTGCGGCCCGGTTCCATGCTGCCCACCGGCCGGCCGCTGCGCGGCAGCGCGCCCGTTCGCGAGCTGATCGAGTCACTAGCTGACCAGCCACTGCCCGCGGCCGAGCCACTCGCCGGGCGCTCGCTGATGCACTATCCCGGTGCCGCCGGTGGCGTTACTCGCGGCGAGTCGCTCCGGCGCGGGGTCGGCTACGCCGTCGGCTACAAGAACGTCGGCTTCAGCGAGGGTTTCGACGACTCCGCGACCGCTCGGCTGACGCTGATGGCGGGCCCGGACGGCCCGGTGGCGGAAATACATACCGCCGCCGTCGAAATGGGCCAGGGCCTGTACACGCTGCTCGCTCAGGTGGTCAGGACCGAGCTCGGCGTCGATGACGTGCGCCTGCACCCACCGGACACGCTCGTGGGAAATGCCGGCTCGACGTCCGCCTCCAGACAGTCGATGATGGCCGGCGGCGCGGTGCAGCTAGCCTGCAGGCAGCTTCGCGAGGCCATGGCCGCGCGGCTCGCCGGTGGCCACACCGCCGCCGGGATGGCTGCGGCATTGCGCCTTGGCGAGGGCTGGGTCACCGCCGACGGGGTGCGGCTCGCCAGCCTCGCCGACGTGCTGGCAGGCGGTCCGGTCACGACCACGGCCGTGTATCACCATCGCGTCACCGAGAGCCTCGATGAGGACGGCCAGGGCGACGTGCACGTGTGCTATTCATTTGCGGCCGAGCGCGCCGTAGTCGAGGTCGATACCGAGCTCGGTCTGGCCAGGGTGGTTCAGATCGCTGCCGCGCTGGATGCCGGGACGGTGCTGAACCCGCTGGGACTGTACGGCCAGATCGAAGGCGGCACGGCGCAGGGCCTGGGACTGGCCCTGATGGAGGAAGTCAAGCTGGCCGGCGGAGTGATCCAGAACCCGTCGTTCACCGACTACCTCCTGCCGACAATCCTGGACGTGCCTCCGATCGTCTCCGCCGTGATCACGCAGCCCGACCCGGACAACCCCTACGGCCTCAAGGGCATCGGCGAGGCCCCGACCGTCGTCGCCACGGCGGCGATCGTCGCGGCCTTGCGGGACGCGACCGGCCGCGACCTGAACCGGGCCCCGGTAACCCCGGACGACCTGGTGGGCCTGCGCGGTCCGGCCCGTACCCACGGCGCGCCGCCAGTGCCGCCCGTGCCCGGGCAGTGGCCGGTGCCGTACTACAGCGGCATGGCCTCCGGTCAGCAGAAGCTGATGTGAGCCGGAGGTGTCGATGACCGCGTTCCTTCGCCCGGCGAACTGGCCGCAGGCCTTGGAGCTACGAGCCGAGCACCCGGATGCGCTCGTCGTAGCGGGTGGCACCGACGTCTGTGTGGACATCAACTTCGGCCGCCTCAGCCCGGAATGCCTGCTCGACATCAGCGCGGTGCCGGAACTCGCCGTCATCAGCCGGTCCGACGAGCGCCTGCGGATCGGGGCCGCGGTGACCTACAGCCGCCTGCTTGCCGAGATCCAGACCGACCTGCCAGCGCTGGCGGCGGCCGCCCGCACCGTCGGATCCCTGCAGATCCGCAACCGCGGCACCATCGGCGGCAATCTGGGCACCTCATCCCCGGCGGGCGACTGCCACCCGCCGCTGCTGGCTTCGCGCGCCGAGATCGAGATCTCCTCGGTGACCGGCACCCGCATGGTCGCGGCAGCGGAGTTCTTCCTCGCGCCCAAGCGCAATGTCCTGCGGCCAGGAGAGCTGGTCGCGGCGGTGCATGTGCCCAGGGCGGCCGGCCCACAGGTGTTCGCGAAAACCGGCACGCGCAACGCGATGGTAATCGCCATCTGTTCGCTGGCGCTTGTGCTCGACCCGCCCACTCGCCGGGTGGGTACCGGCATCGGCTCGGCCGGACCGGTCCCGCTTCAGGCAGTCCAAGCGCAGGACTACCTGATGGAAGCGCTCAACGCGGAGGGGCAGTGGGACCGTCCGCGGCCGCTGCCGCCAGATCTCATCTCGGGGTTTGCCGACCGCGTGGCCGCTGCCGCGCGGCCCATCGATGACGTGCGCGGATCGGCCGCGTATCGGGTCCACGCCCTGCGGGTCCTGGCCGGCCGGGCGCTTACCTGGGCATGGGACGAGTTCAGGGAGATGCCATGAACGTTTCCTGCATCGTCAACGGCCAGGCCGTATCCGTCGCCGATGTCCGGCCGGCCGAGAGCCTGCTGGACGTGCTGCGTGAGCGGCTGGCACTCACCGGCGCGAAGAACGCCTGCGAGCAGGGCGAGTGCGGATCGTGCTCGGTGTACCTCGACGGCGTGCTGGTGTGCTCCTGCCTGGTACTGGCCGGCCAGGCTCAGGGCGCGAGCATCACGACGATTGAGGGGCTGGCCAGTGACGGCGAGCTCGACCCGGTGCAGCGGGCATTCGTCCGCTGCGGTGCCATCCAGTGCGGGTTCTGCACGCCCGGCCTGCTGCTGGCCACCCACGACCTGCTCGGCAAGACGCCGGATCCGGACGAGGACGAGATCCGCGAAGCCCTGGCCGGCAATTTGTGCCGGTGCACCGGGTACCAGAAGATCATCGACGCGGTGCGCAGCGCAGCGCGCGTAGTGGCCGACACCGCCGCGCACTGATCCGGCCGCCCACGGCGGCCCGCCTTGTTGTGGGGACTCATGACCCCCGGACTCGAGTCCAAAGGCCCGAGACCTGCCGCTCGCTGCCTTTTACCTTGCCTCCAACGGGAGCGCTGCGGCCGCTGCCAGGAGGAGGCGCTATGAGCCAGCAAGAGGCATCGCGGCCGAGAAAAGCCCTGCTGCCTAGCATCGCAGTCACTGGCTGGAAGCCGTTATTCCTGCGCTGGCTCACCCTGCCAACGGCCGCCATCGGTGCCTTGCTGATCGGCGCGTTGATCATCGCAGCGATGGGTGCTAATCCGCTGACCGGCTACCACGCCCTGCTCACCGGCGCCTTCGGCGGCTCCTACGCGCTCGCGAGCACCGCCGTGAAGGCTGTGCCCTTGCTGCTCGTGGGCGTCGGCATCTGCATCTCGTTCCGTGCCAACGTGCTCAACATCGGCGGCGAGGGTCAGATCGTGATGGGCGGCCTGGCCGGCGCCGCAACCGCGCTCGCGCTGCCGAACCTGCCCAGGATCGTGCTGATCCCCCTGGTACTGCTGGCGGGCTGCGTCGGCGGCGGGATCTGGGGTGCCATCCCCGGCATCTTCAAGGCCTACCGCAACGTCAACGAGGTGCTGAGCACGATCATGCTCAACCTGGTTGCGGTGCAACTCATGAACTACCTGCTGGCCGGGCCGATGATCGATAAATCGGAGTCCTTCGCGGTCGTCGGGCGGATCCCGCAGACAAGACTCCTGTCCCCGAACTCGTGGCTGCCGATCATCGTCCCCGGCACCCAGCTCCACCTAGGCGTGGTCATCGCCGTGCTGGTCGCGGTGGCCGTGTACGTGCTGCTGCGGCGGACCAACTTCGGCTTCCGGATCCGTGCCGTGGGCCTGTCCACCGACGCCTCGCGCTACGCCGGGATGGCTGTCAAGCGCACCATGGCCATGGCGCTGACCCTGTCCGGGGCCATGTGCGGCCTGGCCGGCGCGATGCTCGTGTTCGGCAGCATCAGCCACCGGATGGTGACCGACGGCACGCTCACCGGATTCACCGGAAGCGACGGCTATTACGGCATCGTGGTAGCGCTGTTTGGCGGGCTCAATCCGCTCTGGACCATCCTGTCGGCCTTCCTGTTCGGCGGCCTCCTCGTGGGCGGCGTGTCGATGGGGATCGCGCTGAACGTGCCGTACTCATCCGACCTGGTGACCACCATTGTCGGCCTCGTCGTGTGCTTCGTCGTCTCGCTCGACGCCGTCCGTCGGCGCTCGAGCCTGCAGTCCGGGCCCACCTCGCTGCGCGAGCTGCTCACCAGGAACTGGCACCCGCCAGCGGACGGCAGCCCGGGCGCCGCACCATTGTCGACCTCCATCCAGCCGAACGATGACGCAACGGCACCGTCAGTGCCGCCGCCGGTGCCGGAACTGATACCCGCCGACCCACGGGAGGCACTGCCATGAACGACTTCTTCACCGTGGCCGTGCTGTCGGGAACGGTCGCTTCCGGGATCGCCCTCGGCTGCCCGCTGCTGCTCGCCGCCCTTGGCGAGACCGTCGGGCAGCGCAGCGGCGTGCTGAACCTGGGCGTCGACGGCATCATGCTGCTGAGCGCCTTCGGCGCTTATTTCGTCGCGCTGCGCACCGGCAGCATCGCCCTCGGTGTGCTGGTCGCGCTCGGTGTCGGCGCGGTGATGGGTTTGATCACCGCGTTCATCAATGTCACCGTGCGCGCCGAGCAGGGCATCAGCGGGATCGGGATCTATATCGGCGCGCTTGGCCTGTCCGGCCTGCTGTTCGAGCGGTACGTCGGGACGCCGCTGCCGATCACGAACACCCGCGGGCCGTTCTTCGCGGTCGACATCCCGCTGCTGGACCGGATCCCCTACGTCGGCACCATGTTCTTCAAGCAGAACGTGCTGGTTTACCTGGCAATCCTGCTTATCCCCGCGCTGACATTCGTGCTGCACCACACCACGTACGGCATGAAGGTGCACGCCGCGGGCGAGAACCCCACAGCCGTGGACACGGTCGGGATCAGTGTCAGCCGGGTTCGCTACTCGGCGGTGATATTCGGCTGCACGATGGCCGGACTTGCCGGAGCAGCGCTGCTCATCGTCGACGGCATCTTCCAGGAGAACCTCACCCAGGGGGCCGGCTTCATCGCCGTGGCGCTCGTCTACTTCGGCGGCTGGCGGCCGGCCGGGGTCGCCATCGGCGCACTGCTCTACGGGCTGACCGGAGCGGTCATTCTCACCTGGAAGACGCTTGGCATCATTCCGCTGTCCCTTTCCGACCTGGCTGCGACCGCGCCCGCGGTGATCGTCGTGCTGGCGCTGCTGCTCCTGGTCGGGCGCTATCGCCAGCCCACCGCGCTGAGCAAGCCGTACCTCCGCGGGGTCAGCTGACCCGGCGAACCAGCTCCTAGACACACGAAGGAGAGGGAGCAAATGAAAGGCAAGGTAACGAAGGCGAGGTGGCTGCTGCTGCCGGCCGCCGCGGCCCTCGCAGTGGCAATGGTCGGCTGTGGCAGCAGCAAGCCGAGCACGAGCACCAGCTCGGCCGGCCACCAGCTCAAGGTTGCGCTCATCACCCCGAGCGCCACCAACGACCTGGCTTTTAGCCAGGCCATGTACTCCGCGGTCGAGACCGTGAAGGCCAAGTACAACCTGCAGGTTTCGGTACAGGACAACATGTACGTGGTGGCCGACGCCGCAAACGCCATGCAGCAGTACGCCGCCGAGGGTTACAACCTGATCATTGCGAACGGGTCCCAGTACGGCAGCACGGTCCAGCAGCTTGCGCCCAAGTACCCGAAGGTCTCGTTCGCGTGGGGCACGGCCGGGTCGACATTCAACATGCCGAACGTCTACGCCTACCAGGCGGCGGCCAATGAGGGCGGCTACGTGCAGGGCTACATGGCCGCGCTGATGAGCAAGAGCAAGGTGATCGGCGTCATCGGGCCGATCGACGTGGGCGACGCACAGCTGTACACCGACGGCTTCAAGGCCGGCGTCATGGCCGCCGACAAGTCCGCGACCGTGCACCTGTCGTTCACCGGCTCGTTCAGCGACGTGAGCCTGATGGCGAGCGCGGCGCACTCGTACGTGTCCGAGGGCGCGGACGTGCTGACCGGCAGCTCACAGTCGGTGGTCGGGGCGATCGGGGTCGCCAAGTCGAGCAACGTCGCCTGGTTCGGCACGCAGTGGGACCAGTCGTCGCTGGCGCCATCGGACGTGGTATCCAGCCAGGTCTACAACTGGGTTCCGGTCCTTGACCAGATCATCACCGGTCTCAAGGCCGGCAAGCTCGGTGGTGCGACGTACATCATCGACCTGGGCAACGGCGGCGAGAAGATCGTCTTCAACGCCAGCTACCCGCTGCCCGCCTCGGTGAAGGCAGCTGGCCTGTCCGTGCTCAGCAAGATCGAGTCCGGCGCGCTCACTCCGCCGCAGTGACACGCGACAAAGGCATCGGTACGAAAGAGGAGACGACGTTGGCGAGCACGCAGACAGCATCGGTCCCGCGGCTGGAAATGCGCGGCATTACGAAGCGCTTTCCCGGCGTGCTCGCCAACGACCGGGTCGACTTCGACGTCCGGCCCGGCGAGGTGCACACCCTGTTCGGCGAGAACGGCGCGGGCAAGAGCACGCTCATGCGGATCCTCTACGGGCTCTACCAGCCCGACGCCGGCGAGATCATCCTGGCTGGGCAGCCTGCCGTCATCCGCTCGCCAGCCATGGCCATCGCTCACGGGGTCGGGATGATTCATCAGCACTTCATGCTGGTGCCGACCATGACCGTGGCCCAGAACGTTGCGCTCGGGATGAGGTCCTCTCGCGGCCTGCTCGCCGACTCTGGCCGGGTGAGCGCGCGCATCCGCGAACTGTCCGACACCTACGGGCTCGCCATCGACCCGGCCGCGCTGGTGCACCAGCTCTCGGTGGGCGAACGGCAGCGAGTCGAGATCATCAAGACGCTGTACCGCGACGTGTCCCTGCTCGTGCTCGACGAGCCCACCGCGGTGCTGACCCCCGGTGAGGTACGTGAGCTGTTCCGGGTGCTCAAAGAAATGATCGCTAGCGGTCTGGCCGTGGTGTTCATCTCGCACAAGCTCAACGAGGTACTTGAGCTCTCGGATCGGATCACCGTGCTGCGCTCCGGACGCAAGATCGCCACCGTCGATGCGGCCAGCACGTCCAGGGACGAGCTCGCCACGATGATGGTCGGGCACGACGTCGCCGCCATCACCCTGCCGCCGGGCACCCCAGGCGGCGTGCGGCTGTCGGTCACGGACCTGCAGGTGGCGGGCGACAGGGTCGAGACGGCGGTGGCCGGGCTGTCGCTCGAGGCGCGCGCCGGCGAGATCGTCGGCATCGCGGGCGTCTCCGGCAACGGCCAGCGGGAGCTCGCCGAGGCGATCGCCGGGCTCCGGCCGGTCACCAGCGGCCGGATCGTGATCGACGGAACCGACGTGACCGGCAAGCGGTCCGCCGCGG
>JASHPF010000339.1 GCA_030038295.1 Streptosporangiaceae bacterium | reverse complement strand
CCGGGCTCCGGCTGGGCTGACTCGAGCGCGGCGCCGGCCGAGTCGCCCCCTGGCGGGCTGCCCGGGCCGGCACCGGCGGGCACCTCGGGCGCCCGCTGGGCAAAGGCAAACCAGACAAGCCCGACCACGGTCATCGCGATCGCCACGAAAAAGTTCAGCCGCAGGCCGAGGAAATACTGCGAGGAATCGATCCTGATGGTCTCTTCGAAGATCCGGTAGCCGGAATAACCGGCCACGTACAGAGCGAACAGGCCCCATGGCCGGATCCTGCGGTGATGCCCGATCCACACCAGCGCCGCAGCCCAGGCCAGGTCGAAGATCATCTCATAGAGGAAGGAGGGCTGGAACGTGCTGTACTTCAGGTCGGCCGCCGGAATCTGCTGGGTGAGCCGGGCCGCCATGGAGATCTTGAGCGCCCACGGCAGCGTGCTCGGCTTGCCGAACAGCTCCTGATTGAAGTAGTTGCCGATCCGGCCGATCGCCTGGGCTACCAGCAGCGCAGGCGCGATGGCGTTGGCGAACAGGCCGGCGCTCGCCCCCGCCCGCCTGACTCGCCAGACCCCGACCAGCGCGCCGCCCGCGATGCCGCCCCAGACCCCGAGGCCGCCCGACCAGATCGCGAACACCCCGTACCAGACGTGCGGGATATCCGCCGGCGTGGTCAGGTCGAAGTAGATCCGGCCGCCGATGATGCCGGCCGGTACCGCCCAGATGGCCACGTCGGCGACCAGCTCGGGATTGCCCCCGAGGGCGGTCCAGCGGCGCCGGGTGATGTAGATGGCCGCCGCGATGGCCACCACGTACATCAGGCCATAGAAGTGGACATCGAGCGGCCCGAGGTGAAATCCGTTGATCGGCGGGCTCGGGATGAAGCTCAGCGGCAGGCCGCGCGCATGCGTGGGCATGCCACGAGATTATCCGCCCGCCGGGAGCGACCGGCCAGTCTCGGCGGCCGCGCGCGGCCCTGCCGACAGCGGGCCCCCGGCCACCGCCGGGGACCCGCTGCAGATGCTCGCGGCGTAACCGCTAGCTCTTGCCCTGGTTGCCGGGCCGGTTGCTGGCGAACTGCTGGTCGGGCTCGACCTCGATGCGCTCTCGGCGCACCTGGTCGCTGACCGTCGTGTCCTGCTCGACGCGCTTGGTGCGCAGCCGCACCCGCTCCACCGGGACTAGCTGCTTGCGCAGGACGGCCCGCTCCTCGTGCAGCACGATCTCCTGCACGCCCTCGGAGATGTTGCCGGATACCTGCTCGTCGCCGCTGATCGGGATGCGCTCGATCTCGAAGTCCTCCCGGTACAGGTGCACCGGCTGCTCGATGGACTCGACGTCGACGTACTTGTGCAGCCTCACCCGGCCGGTCTCCATCATCTCCTTGCCGACCTGGATCTGCTCCTCCTGGCGGATCAGCCAGTCCGACCCGGCCTGGTCACCGGTACCCGGCTGGCCCGCCTGACCCGTGCCCGGCTGGCCGGCCGCCATCTCGCCGGAGTCCTCGGCCAGCTTGCCCCTGGGCTGCTGAGTGGGCACCGTCAGCCCGTAGTACCGGCTCAGCTCCTCCGCCTGAGCGGCCGACATGTGCTGGCCGGCGTCGATGTCCGGCCCGCTCATGATCTTCTGGCTGTCGAACGGAACGCTGAGGCCGTCCGGGGTGACCTGGCTGCTGCCCAGCGGCACGAAGCGCCCAGTCTTGCCGGACCGGACGCGAGCCCACGCGGGCGTCCCGTCGACGTCGTCCCTGAATACCTGCTCGACGGTCCCTACCACCTTGCCGTCGGCGCCCGTTACTCGCGCGCCGAGGAGATCTTCGGCCTGCGTCGTCATGGTGACATCTCCCCCCGAGTCGCTATCACCGGACAGTGATGGCCGTGGCAGCCACGGCTGCCCACCCCCTACCCAATGTAATCTACCCACTACGCCTTGTTTCAACGGCCCACCGCGATATGGCAAACCGGGCGTCATGGGGCGTAGCCGGGCGACCTCGCCGCACCGCTGCACGCGATCGGCGCGGAGTGTCACGCTGCGTGGCCTGGGTCGCTACCATGTCGCACTATGGCGGCATTGTTCAGCCGGATAATTCCGATCCTGTTCGTCGGCGATTTGCAGGCAGAGCGGGAGTTCTATGAAGCCCTCGGATTTCATGTCACCTACGAGGGCCCTGAGTACCCGTATTTCCTGGCGCTCGGCCACGGCAAGATCGAGTTCGGCATCGAATGGCGGCGGGACTTTTCGCCGGGCGTGCTTGACCGGGTTCTGACCTGGCAGTTCGGCGTGAGTGATCTCGAGCTGGCGAAGAAGCGGCTGGCCGAGGTGGGCGTCCGCTACCGCGAGGAACTAATGACACCCAGCCCGGACTGGCAATACCGGGTGCTGCACGCGCGCACTCCCAATGGCTATCACCTGCTGCTCGAGGAGGGCAGCCAGTGAGCGCGCGGCGGCGCGACGGCCCGCCAGGCACGCTCTCGCCGGAATGATCCGCCCCGCGCGCCGTGCGGACGTCCCGGCGATCTACCGGCTGATCGAGGATCTCGCCCGCTACGAGCGGGCGCTGCCGGAGGTCACCGGCACTGAGCAGGATCTGACGGCTGCCCTGTTCGGCCCCGAGCCCGCCGTCTTCGCGCACGTCGCCGAGAACGATGGCCAGGTTGCCGGGTTCGCCCTGTGGTACCTGAGCTTCTCGACCTGGCAGGGCAAGCACGGAATCTACCTCGAGGATCTGTACGTCGAGCCAGCGCTGCGTGGCCGCGGCTACGGCAGGCGGATGGTAGCCGAGCTGGCCGCGCTCTGCCTCGAGCGCGGCTACGGCCGGCTCGAGTGGTCCGTGCTCGACTGGAACTCCCCCGCGCTCGGCTTCTACGCCGCGCTGGGCGCCACCCCGATGGAGGAGTGGACCGTGCACCGGCTGACGGGACCCGCCCTGCGGGCGGTGGCAGCAGGTCACGGCGCGGACACGCATCCTGACTGACCGTGCGACCATGACGTCATGCTGATCAGCGGCGTCGAGTCCACCGACCTGTTCACCGGGCCACCAGAGCGGCCGCTTCAGATCGTCCGGGTGCGGCTGGCCAACCCCGGCACCGCGGCGCTGACCGGCGGCTCGGCCGTCACCGTGACGGTGCGGGGCCGCGACGTGGGCACGTCGCGGCCCGCGGTCGTCAGCGCGCCGAGCCCGGCCGGCGAGACCACGGCCGAGGTCGCCGTCGACGTCCCGGCAGCCGCGCCGCCAGGGACCTCGCTCGCCGTGCTCGCCACCGCGTCCTGGCCCGGCGGAACCGCCGAGCTCGCGGCCGACATCACCGTTGCCGAGCCCGGCTGGACGATGTGGATGGTCAGCCACTTCCACTACGACCCGGTCTGGTGGAGCACCCAGGGGCAGTTCACCGAGGCGCGCCTCGTGCTTCCCGACGATGCCGGCGTGCTGCCCGAGACCCGCAGCGCGTTCGAGCTGGTACGGCTGCACCTGGACGCGGCCCGCCGGGACGCCGACTACAAGTTCGTACTGGCCGAGCTTGACTATCTGAAGCCCTACTTCGACACGCATCCGCAGGACCGCGCCGACCTGCTCGAGCTCATCAAGGCGGGCCGGATCGAGCTGGTTGGCGGCAGCTACAACGAGCCAAATACGAACCTGACCTGCGTGGAGTCGACCATCAGGAACGCCGTCTACGGCATCGGCTACCAGCGCGACGTGCTCGGCGGCAACCCGCGCACCGCCTGGATGCTCGACGCCTTCGGCTTCGATCCTGGCTACCCCGCCATCATGGCCGCAGCCGGGCTGACCGAGTCTGCCTGGGCCCGTGGCCCGTTCCACCAGTGGGGCCCGCGCGCGTCGGCGGGTGACAACAGGCTGATGCAGTTCGCGTCGGAATTCGAGTGGCTGTCACCGGACGGCACCGGCCTGCTCACGAGCTACATGGCGAACCACTACTCGGCCGGCTGGCTGGCCGGCCATCACGCAACCGACCTGGCAACCGCCGAGGCCCACGCCTACGAGCAATTTCGCCAGCTCGCCCCCGTCGCCGCGACCCGCAACGTGCTGCTGCCCGTCGGCGGCGACCACACCATCCCGCCGCGCTGGGCGGCACCTATCCATCGGGACTGGAACGCGCGCTATACCTGGCCGCGGTTCGTCACGGCGGTGCCGAGCGAGTTCTTCGCGGCCGTGCGCGCCGAGGCGGCCGCGCGCGACATCTGGCTCACGCCGCAGACCAGGGACATGAACCCGGTCTACACCGGCAAGGATGTCACCTACATCGACACCAAGCAGGCGCAGCGCGCGGCGGAGACGGCGGTACTCGACGGCGAGCGACTCGCCACTCTCGCCTGGCTGGCCGGCGCGCCGTACCCCGGCGCGAGCCTGGACAAGGCCTGGCGTCAGCTCGTGTACGGCGCGCACCACGACGCCATCACCGGGAGCGAAGGCGACCAGGTCTACCTCGACCTAGTGGCGGGGTGGCGGGAAGCGTGGGAACGGGGTGACGAGGCGCGTTCCCACGCGATCAGGTACCTGGCCGGACTGGCCGACACCGCGGGCCTGGCAGGCGGTGCCCGCCAGGGGGACGACCCTGCGACCGCCGCAGCCGGAGACCGCGGCGCGTTCGCGGTCGTCGTGGTCAACTCGCTGTCCGCCGATCGCAGCGCCATGGTCACGATCGAGCTGACACTGCCGCCGGACTGGCCGAGCTGGCTGACTCTTCGTGACGACGCCGGCGCGCCGGTCCCGTTCCTGGCCGACGGCGTGGTCAGGGCCGCCGACGGCGTGCTGCGCGCGGCCCGGCTGACCTTCCGTGCCACGGACGTGCCCGGCGTGGGCTACCGGGCGTACCTGGTCAGCCCGACGGGCGACGCCGACGGCACCGATGCGGGCTGGCGGCCGGCCGGCCAGCAGCCGCGGCTGGAGAACGAGGTCTTCGTCGTCGAGGCGGACCCGAACCGCGGCGGCACGCTGAGCCGGGTGCTCGACAAGCGGTCGGGCACCGAGCTACTGCAGGCCGCGGGCGGCGGCAACGAGCTCGTGCTGCAGCCCGAGCACCCGGCGCACCCGCGCTGGGCGGAGGGCCCGTGGCTCCTGTGCCCGGCCGGGCCCGGCACCGGGACGACCGCCCGTCCCGCGCTGGTCCGCGCCGAGACCAGTCCGGTCGGCAGCAGGCTGGTGGCGACGCTGGAGCTGGGCGGCCTGCAGGTCACCCAGGAGACGGTGCTGTGGCACGGTGCCGACCGGGTCGAGTTCCGCACCCACGTGGACGGCTCGATCGGCCAGGATCACCTGCTGCGCGTGGCGTTCCCCGCGAACGTGCCCGGCGGGCTCCCGGTCTACCAGACCGCCGTGGCGGTCATCGGACGGCCACCAGGTCCCATCGACAGCGACGTCGCCGAGCACCCTTACACCCTCGACTGCCCCGCGGCCGAGTGGCTGGCCCTCGGCTCGACCGCGGCGGTACGCGTGGCCGGCCATGAGTCCGGCCCGCAGCTGCAGGCGATCGGGGTCGCCGAGGTGATCGCGCCGCCGACGCTGCGCGGCCCGGTCCGGGACCTGGTGGCCGCGCTGGCCGCTCGCGGCGTGACCGCCACCTGCTCGGAGCCGGACAGCCCCCGGTACGGCTTCGCCGAGCTCGACTCCAATCTGCCGGATTTCCGGATCTGCCTCGGCGGGCCGAACGACAACGCGCAGACCGGCCGGGTGCTGGCGGCCGCCGGGCCGCACGCGGCAGCGGCGCTCACCGACCGGCTCGGCTCCTACGGCGCAGCCCGGCTGTGGCTGCCCGCAGAGCGCAGCCGCGCGGACGCGTTCGGCCCCGGCCCGGACCTGCGGGGGCCACTCGACCTGCCGGTGCTCATCGTGGCGGCCACCGACCTGGCCACGGAGATCACCGCGCTCGCCGCCGACCTCGGCGACGCCGTGATCGAGGCATCCGCCCTGCCGACTAGGGCACCAGGTACCGCGGGGACCGCAGCGAGCGCGGGAGGCGCCTCGACCGCCCTCGCCGGTCACACGGTCGGGCTGCTCAACCGCGGCACGCCGAGCGGGCTCGTCACTCCGGCGGGCCAGCTCACCATTGCGCTCATGCGGGCCTGCAGCAGCTGGCCGTGCGGCGTCTGGATCGACGGCAAGCGGCGAACGGTACCGGACGGCACCAGCTTTGCGTGGCAGCACTGGAGTCACACGTTCGAGTACGCGCTCGCCGCCGGAGCAGGAGACTGGCGCACGGCCGGGTTCCCGGCGGCCGGCCAGGACTACAACCACGACCTGCTCAGCGTCGCAACCGGACTGCACCAGGGCCCGCTGCCGGCCCGCGCCCGGCTGGCTCGTGTCAAGCCTGACGGCGCCTTCCTGTCGGCGCTCAAGCCGTACGGCAATCCGGTGCACCCCGCTGGTCAGCCCGATCCGGCCGCGGGTGTCACGGTCCGGGTGCGCGAGATCGCCGGGGGCGGCCCGGTGGCCGCCAGCGTCAGCCTGTTCACGGGCCTCGCGGAGGCGGCGCTGACCAGCGTCAGCGAGGACGGCCGCGGCGCAGCCGTCCCGGTTTCCGGGGGCGCTGCGAGCGTCACCGTGCCGACCGCGGGCCTCGCCACCGTGGTCGTTACCCCGGCCGGACCGCCGGCACCGAGGTCCGGGCCCGCTGGCCTGCTCTCGGCCGACACCGAACCAGCCCAGCCGGTGTACGCGCGCTACTGGCTGCACGGCAAGGGGCCCGCTCCGGCCGGCAACGTGCCCGTCGCGGTGCACCTCTCTCCCGCTACCGTCGCGCTCGACGACGGAACGGCCGTGCTGCGGCTCACCGTCGCCTGCGGGCCGGAGCCGGCGGCCGGCGCCGTCCGGCTCGAGGCGCCGGGCGAGTTCGCGCTCACTCCGGCCGGCCCGCTCCGCTACGACCTCGGGCCGATGGGCTACGAGCGCTTCGAGCTGACCGCCAGGGCCCGGCCGGGTACGAAGCCCGGCCGCTGGTTCCTGACGGCCCAGATCGACGGCCCGGCCGGTCAGCTGATCGAGGACAGCGCCCTGCTGGCGATCGGCCAGCCGTCGCCACCTGATCGGGACCAGGCCGCGCCGCAGCAGCTGGCCAGGCACGAGGCGGCCGAGACCGCGCTGGCAGGCGAGCTGGACGTCGCCATCATGGGCGCGACCGCGGCGATACGGCCCGGCGGCAGCGGCGAGATCGAGCTGCTCGCCCGCAACCGGACGGGCTCAACGATCCACGGCGAAGCGCAGCTGATCTCGCCGCATGGCAGCTGGCGGCGGGCACGACCGTGGACGCAGGGCTTCGCGCTGGCCGCCGGCGCGGCGGACACGCTGCGCTTCGAGCTGACCGCGCCGGCGACGGCAAGGCGGGGCGAGCAGTGGTGGGCGCTGGTCAAGGTCATGTATTTCGGCCGCGTGCTGTACACCGAGCCGGTCGAAGTGACAGTCCGGTAGCGCTGCAAACCGCCCTGACCAGTGAGACACTGGCGCTTACCACCTCAAGAAGCACCCTCGTGGTATTGACGGCAGACCAGTTATGACGGCAGAAACGCTACAGCGCCTGGGCAACCTCCCCGCGGAGCCGAACAGCTTCGTCGGCCGGGATCGTGACCTTGGCGATCTGCGTCTGCTGCTGAGCAGTGTTCGCGCGCTCACGCTCTGCGGTCCCGGCGGAATCGGCAAGACGAGGCTGGCGATGCGCCTCGGCTGGCAGCTCGCGGACGAGTTCGCGGATGGGGTCTGGCTCGTCGAGCTGGCCGCGACCAGCGATCCGGCCCTCGCCGCTCGCCAGGTTGCGGCCGTGCTGGGCATTACCGAAGAGCGCGGTCGGCCCGCCGCTGCCACCCTCGCCGACGCGCTCCGCGGCCGTCAGCTGCTGCTGATCCTGGATACCTGCGAGCGCATCGTCGACGCGATAGCCGACCTGGTGCACGAGCTGATCGCCAGCTGCCCGCACCTGCGCGTGGTGGCGACCAGCCGGGAGCCGCTGCGGGTAAGAGGCGAGACGGTATGGCGCGTGCAGCCGCTCTCCCTGCCGACCCAGACATGGCTGTCGCGTGATCCTGCCGACGCCGACGCGGGCGCGGAAGAGGCCGTGCGGCTGTTCGCCGATCGGGCCGCGGCGGTCCGTCCGGGCTTCGCCCTCACCGGCGACAACTGGCCGCATGTCGGTCAGATCTGTCGCACGCTGGACGGCGTGCCACTGGCGATCGAGCTGGCGGCGGCGCGGATCCGGGCGCTGTCGGTCGAGCAGATCGCCGCCCGGCTGGATGACAGGTTCCGGTTGCTGGCGTCCGGCGATCGGACGGCCCCACCGCGGCAGCAGACGCTGCAGGCCGCCGTCGACTGGAGCTTCGAGCTGCTGACGCCCGACGAGCAGATACTGCTCAGGCGGCTGTCGGTGTTCACCGGCTGGAGCCTGGAAATGGCCGAGCAGGTCTGCGCCGATGAGCACATCCCGGAGTCACGGGTCCTTGACCTGCTCGCCGCGCTCATCGACAAGTCGCTGGTCGCCCTCGAGGACGAGCTGGCGGGCGACGCCCGCTACCGGCTGCTGGACACCATCCGGCAGTACGCAGCCGATCGGCTCGCCGCCTCCGGCGAAGAGGCTGCCATCAGGGACCGGCACGTGCGCTGCCTCCTCGGCCTGGCCGAGCAGATAAACCGCCGCGCGTTCACGCCTGGCGCGCTGAGCTGGGCCGATCAGGTCACGCTGTACAACCTGATCTCGGCCGAACGGGGCAACTTCCGCGCCGCGCTGACGTCCTGCGAGGACAGTCGCGACGCCGAGTACGGGCTGCGGTTGTGCTTGGCGCTGCGATCACCGTGGGTGGTGAACGGCGACGTCACCGAGGGCGTGGCGTGGTTCGGCAGGTTCCTGCTGCTCTGCGAGCGTGCGCCGGCTGCGGTGCGCGCCCGCGCCCTCATGCTCGGCGCCGAGCTCGCCTTCGAGCAACAGGACTACCGGACCGCCGCCGGATACGCGCACGCGGCAGTCGCCGTGTGCGAAGCGTGCCGGGCCGCGTGCCCGGCAGGCGGACTGCGCATCCTCGCGCTGATCAGCACGCGGGCCGGACTGGCCGAGCAAGCGCTGGCGCAGGCAGACGCCGCGGTGGCCGCGGCAGCCGCGCACGACGACAAGTGGGAGCAGGGGCTCGCGTACGTAGCCCGCGCGACGATCCTGGCCCGCGTCGGACAGGCCGGGGACGCGCAGGCGGCGTATGAGTCGGCGCTGCGCCTGCTGACCGGCCACAACGGCTGGGGCGTCGCGAACGCGCTGTATGGCTGCGGCAGCCTGGCCAGATCCCGGCACGACAACGCCGGTGCGCTGCGCCACTTCCGCGCCGCGCTCGAGCTGTTCACCGAGCTCGGCGCCCGGACCGAGATCGCCAGATGCCAGGCAGGTATCGGCTGGATCGCGCTCGACGAGCTCGACATCCCGGTCGCGGCGGCGAGCCTCGCGGAGAGCCTGGAGCTCAGCGTGGCCACCGGTCAGCGGCTCGGGATCGCCCGCGGCATCGAGGCGTTCTCGGCCCTCGCCGGGCTTCGCGGCGACGACGAGCTCGCGGTGCGCCTCGAGGGAGCGGCCTTGGCTGTTCGCGATGCGGCTGGCCTGGTTCGCTCGGCGGCCGCGCAGGTGCGGCTCGACGAAGCACTCGACGCGGTACGCCATCGGCTCGGGCTGGACCGGACCGCCGCGCTCATCGCCGAAGGCCGTCGGCTGAGCGCACACGACGCGGCGAGCCATGCGCTGCGCTCGGTCGACGCCCTCCGGTCGGCCGCGCCCGCTGGTGCCGACCAGACGGCCGAGTCAGACGCCGCCGGGTCGGCTGGACTCACCGCGAGGGAGCAGGAGATCGCGCTGCTGATCGCGCGCGGGCTGTCCAACCGCGGTATCGCGGCGGAGCTGTTTATCAGCCCGGCGACCGCGGCCAGGCACGTCGCCAACATCATGGCCAAGCTCGGGCTCAACACACGCGCTCAGGTCGCCGCCTGGGTGGTCGGCCAGGGTGCCAGGTAACGGGCTCGGTTTCGCCCAGCTGGCGCGCCCATAGCTCGGGCGCCCGCGCATCCCGTGCATAGCCAGACCGGTCGCGCGCCGGATATGTAGTCAGGGCAGCCCGCCGGTCTGCACGTTTCTGCCGGTCCGCCGCGCCTGAACTGCATAGCCGAATGGCCAATTCGGTCGATGCTGGCCGCCGCCCACGCTGCCTAGCGTGGAACGGCATCGAGAGTCAGGGCGGCGGCCGGCCATCTGAGGGGGATGGCCGGCCCCGACTCTGAATACATAGCCGGCTACATAATCCTGACGATGTGGCCATGGCTGGCGCAGTCCTACTGTCGTGACGACCAGACTGCGAGCGGACGGGGTTAGATATGGGGCTAGGGACGAGGGCGACGAACATGACGGCGACTCAGATGACGGTGACGGACCTCACGGTCACGCAGCAGCTGGTCGAGACGGCAGCCGCGCACGGCGGCCGGAACGCGCTGATCGGCCACGTCGCCGGTCAGGCCTACACCTACTCCGACCTCGCGAGCACCATCAAGCGCGCCGCGGCCGGCCTCGCCTGGCGCGGTCTTAGGCCACGCGACGTCGTGGGCGTGTACGTGCCCGACGTGGTGTCCTACGTGCTGGCCTGTCATGCGATCGGCGCGGCGGGCGGCGTCCCGTGCCCGGTCAGCCCGGAGCTGTCGATCGGTGCGGCGGCGGGGCAGCTGGCCGACTGCGGCGCCCGGATGCTGCTGACCGCGCCGCCGCTGGCGGCCGCCGCGCTCGCGGCCGCGGATCGATCCTGGGTGCGGCAGGTGATCTCCTTCGGCGAGGCGCCCGCCACGACGCCGTTCGGCTCGCTGCTCGGCATGGGCTCGCTGCAGCCGCCCGCGGCCCGGCCGCACGACCTCGCGCTGCTGCCGTACCGGCGCACCACCGCCGGCGCGCTGCACCCCGTGGGGCTGACGCATCTCGACCTGGCTACCCAGCTCGCCGGATTGCGCAGCACCGCCGGCGTGACCGAGCGGGACGTCGTGCTCGTGGCACCGCCGATGGGCGACGGCCGGTCCTACACGGCGCTCGTGGATCACGCCCTGCTGCACGGCGTCACGCTCGCGGCGGTGGCGAGTGCCGACGACCTAGCCGCCGCCGCGATCGAGCACGGCGGCACCGCGGCAATCGTGCCGCTCGGCGTCGAGGTGCCTGCCGCCGAGGCGCTCCGGCTGTTCGCGGTGGCCTAGCCAGCCGTCATCACAGCTGACTTGCCAGCGCGACCTGGCACAGTTCCGGCAGCTTCGGCGCCGCCGCGATCGCAGCGAGCAGCACGCCAGCGTAGACCAGCGCGAAGCCGTACGCCGCGGCGCAGCAGAGCAGCACCGGGTACCAGACAACCGGCGGGTGCGCCCCAGCGAGAACCGCCGCCACGATCACCGGTATCGCAGTGATCGCGACGGTCGCGAGATTCGCGAGCACGCCGCCGAGCCCGTATGCGGTGTAGCCAGGCGCGGCCTGCCGCAGCGGGCTGCCCGCCCTGGTGGCCATGGGGAACGCGAGCGTCGCGGTCAGGATGTTGCTGATGCCGAGGGCCGCGCCGGTCCCGGCCACGGCCACAGCCGCGGCCAAGAACCCGTACTCCCACCGCCCGGCCGCCGCGGACAGGCCCAGGGAGACCGCGACTAGCAGCGGAAGGGCGATCACGCTGAGGGCGATGTCCTGGCCCCAGAAGTACGAGCGCAGCTCCCGCCGCCCGGTGAGCGCCATCGCCTCGTAGATAAACGGTGGCCCGGTCTGCCCCACCGTGTTGGCGTGGAAATACCCGACGAACGCGGCGCCGAAGACCGCGCCCGTCAACAGCACCGCGGGATGATGCTGCTTGCCGAAGATCGCGCTGGCCGAGGCGACCGCCATGATGACGGCGGTGATCGCCCAGTAAACCAGGGACGCCGGTTCGCGGCGCTGATAGATCCAGAACCGGGCGGCGACAGCGCCCAGCGTGCCCCACCGGGCGAACGGCAGCGCCGCACCGTGCACCCGCGACGACTGCGTCGACGTGTCGGCGGTGACCAGCGCCCGGCCGAGCGATCGTATCCACAGGGCACCAAGGATCACGATCACCGCCGCAAGGATGGCGAGTCGCAGCAGCGCGGTGCTCGCGTGCCCGGTCGACGCGTCCAGGATCGCGTGCGCCGCCAGCCCGGGCGGGAGCCAGCGCATCCACGAGTCGAATCCGGCGAAACTGGACGCGTGGAGCTTGCCGGCCGCGGCCAGCCTCGGGACCACCTGAGCGAAAAATTCATACAGCGCGAAGATAGGAACGATCAGGAACGCGGCCAGGTCCCGGCCGCGACGCGAGCGCAGCAGCCGTGCCATGGTCGTCGTGACCAGCCTCGCCAGGGTGATGCAGAACAGCACCTGCAGCACCACCGCGAGGACCGCGACGACCTCGCCGAGCGGCCCGCTTGCCAGGCCGACAGTGACGCCGAGCAGGCCGATGACGTTGGCGACCGGCCAGGCTCCCGTGAACGAGGCACACAGCAGACCCACCGCGAGCGACCGGGTCCGTACCGGGTAGAGCTGCAGCGTGGCCGGGTCCAGCGTGCTATCGAGCCCGAACGCGAAGATCGGCAAGATGAGCCAGCCGAACGCGAAGGCGGTGAAGATGACCGTGGTCAGATCGACCGACGTCGCGCTGCCGTGCAACAGTGCCAGCGCGACGAAGGCAGCGACCGCCACAACCACGGCGAAGAAGCAGCTGGTGACGAACGACACCTTCGCCGGGGTGGACGAGCGCAGCGCGTTCTGTAGTAGCCGCAGCTTCAGCTGGACGAGGAGCCGAGCCATGACAGCACCTCCTCGTCGGTCGCCCGCGGGCCCACCAGGTCGATGAACGCCTGCTGCAGGGTCTTCCCGTCGCGCACCTGGTCGGTCGTGCCAGAGGCCACGATCGTGCCCCGGTCAATGATCGTCACGTGATCGCAGACCTGCTCGACGAGCTCCATGACGTGACTCGAGAACAGCACCGTCGAGCCGGAGTCCACGAAGCGCGTCAGCAGCCGCCGGATCACGTCAGCCGATATCGGGTCGACGCCCTCCAGCGGCTCGTCGAGAAACAGCACCGACGGATTGTGGATGAGCGCGCAGCCAAGGGCGGCTTTCTTCCGCATGCCGGTGGAATAGTCGGCCACCAGTCGCTTCGCGTCCGCCGTGAGGTCGAGCACATCCAGCAGCTGCGTCGACCGCGTGCGCGCCTCCGCCGCCGACAAGCCGCGCAGCCGCCCGGAGTATTCCAGCACCTCGGCGCCGCTCAGCCGGTCGAACAGCCGGACTTCCGCGGGCACCACCCCGATGATGGCCTTCACGGCCGCCGGGTCCTCCCACACGTCCAGACCGCCCACCTGGATCGATCCGCCGTCCGGCCGGAGCAGGCCGGTCATCATGGACAGCGACGTCGTCTTGCCCGCACCGTTCGGCCCCACGAGACCGGCGAGCGAGCCCGCCGCGATGTCCAGGTCGATCCCGTCGACCGCCGCCTTGCCACCAAAGCTCTTCCGAAGCCCGCGCACCCTAATCGCGGACCCGCCTACCCGTGCCCGGTCATTCCACCCGGTCAGCCCGGGTCCCGGTGCGCCCATTGCTTCCTCCAGTCACCCGGCAGGCGGCTTCTAAAACTGATATCACTATGATAAGCCTCTGGTATCAGTCCGGCAATCCCCCGCGCTGAGCTGAATCGCGAAACCAGAGGCCAACACCGAAGACTAGGCGAGCGCCGTACTCGAGACATGTGGCGGACGGTTCTCGTACGGCGTGCTGAGCACGATCGTGGTGTGCGTCGAGACGTTCGCGGCAGCCCTGATCTCCTGCAGCAGATCCTCCAGCGCGCCAGGTGACGCCACCCGTACCTTGAGGATGTAACTGGCGTCACCAGCCACGCTGTGACAGGCCTCGATGGCCGACAGGTGCGCCAGGCGCTCGGGGGCGTCGTCGGGCGCGGCCGGGTCGAACGGCTTGATGGACACGAACGCCGTCAGCGGCAGGCCGATGCCCTCCGCGCTGATGACGGCGCCGTAGCCCGTGATCACGCCGCGCTGCTCGAGGCGGCGGACGCGCTGCTGCGCGGCCGACACCGACAGGCCGGTCCGCCGGGCCAGCTCGGTGAAGCTCATCCGGCCATCGCTGGCGAGCAGCGAAACAATCGTCGCGTTGATCTCCTCCACGCGGCAACGTTACGTGGCGGCCGACCTGCGTGCTGTCGTGACTTGCTAACGAAATGATAACGGCGTTTACACTCCCGTAACATGACGGTTCGCGCGATGGCTCAGGTAGCGGACGTAAAGGTACGCTCCGGGCAGTTGGCTCGGGCCGAGCCGCGGCACCGCGGAAGCTGAGGTTCTCATGGCGCAGATAGCGCTCGACCACGTCGACAAGGTCTATCCCGGCGGCGTCAAGCGCGTCGATGATCTGAGCCTCTCCATCGCCGACGGTGAGTTCATGGTGCTCGTTGGCCCGTCGGGCTGTGGCAAGTCCACCGCTTTGCGGTCGATCGCCGGCCTCGAGGACATCTCGGCGGGCACCATTACCATCGGCGACCGGATCGTCAACGACCTGCCGCCCAAGGACCGCGACATCGCCATGGTGTTCCAGAACTACGCGCTGTATCCGCACATGACGGTCGAGCAGAATCTCGCCTTCGGCCTCCAGCAGCGCAAGACACCCAGGGACGAGATCCGGCGGCGGGTGACCCACGTCGCGAAGATGCTGGGCCTGGAGGAGTACCTCACGCGCAAGCCGGCCGCGCTGTCCGGCGGCCAGCGTCAGCGCGTCGCGATGGGCCGCGCGATCGTGCGCGAACCTCAGGCGTTCCTCATGGACGAGCCGCTGTCCAACCTCGACGCCAAGCTGCGCGTCTCGATGCGCGCGTCGCTGTCCCAGCTGCACGAGCGGCTCGGCGTGACCACGGTCTACGTGACCCACGATCAGGCCGAGGCGATGACCCTCGGCCAGCGCGTCTGCGTGCTGCGCGAGGGCAGGCTCCAGCAGGTTGACGCCCCGCAGGCGCTGTACAACCGCCCGCTGAACCTGTTCGTGGCGGGATTCATCGGGTCACCCGCGATGAACTTCGCCGTCGCCGAGCTCATTCGTGACGGCGGACCGGTCGCGGTCTTCGCCGGCCACCGGCTCGCCGTGCCGGACCCGCTGTTCGCGGCGCGGCCGGGCCTCGACGGCTACCTCGGGCGCTCGGTCATCCTCGGGGTCCGGCCCTCCGACTTCGAGGACGCCGAGCTAGCCGAGCCCGACTGGCCGCGGATGGCGGTGCGCTCCAGCGTGACAGAGGAACTGGGCAGCGAGATCCACGTCATCTTCACCATCGACGCGCCCCCCGTCCAGCACGCCAGCATCAGCGACGCCAGGGCGTCTGACGGCGACGACGAGGCCATCCCGCCGGCCGGCAACAAGACGCTCTGGACGGCGCACGTCGCCGCGCGCAGCGCCATCAGGCCCGGCTTGCCGGTCTCGCTCGCGGTCAACACCGCCAGCCTGCAGTTCTTCGACCCCGCCAGCGGGCTCGCGATCGGGGCCGCCGCGAACTAGGCGACGCCGCCAGCGCGCTCCGCCGCCAGCGCCCGGCCGATGACCATGCGCTGGATCTGGTTGGTGCCCTCCACGATCTGCAGCACCTTGGCCTCCCGCATGAACCGTTCGGCGGGGAAGTCCTCGACGTAGCCGTACCCGCCGAGCACCTGCACGGCGTCGGTGGCGACGCGCATCGCGGTGTCGGTCGCGAGCAGCTTGGCCATCGCGGCGTGCGGCCCGTACGCCAGGCCGGCGTCCTTGCGCCGCGCCGCGCTCAGGTACAGCGCGCGGGCCGCGGCGACCGCCGTCGCCATGTCGGCGAGCATGAACTGCAGGCCCTCGAACTGGATCACCGGCCGGCCGAACTGCGTCCGCTGCGCGGCGTACGCCACCGCGCAGCCCAGCGCGGCCTGGGCCACCCCGGTCGCGCACGCCGCGATGCCGAGCCGCCCCGCGTCCAGCGCCGCCAGCGCGATCCGGAAGCCCTGCTCCGGCTCGCCGACGAGCTGCCCGGCCGGCACCCTGGCCGACTCGAACCGCACCTGTGCGGTCGGCGAGCTGCGCATGCCCATCTTGTGTTCCGGCGGTCCCGCCGCCACCCCCGGCGTGTTCGCCTGCACATGGAAGGAGCTGATGCCGGCCGACCGGTTCGGCCCGGCGGGGTCTCCCGAGGTGCGGGCGAACAGCGTGTAGTAGTCCGCCTGCCCGCCGTGCGTGGTCCAGGCCTTGACGCCATCGATCACGAACTCGTCGCCGTCCCGAACCGCCCTGGTGGCGAGGGCCGCCGCGTCGGAGCCGCTGCCGGGCTCGGACAGGCAGTAGGCACCGAGCTGGTCGCCGCCGAGCATGTCGGGCAGCCACCGCGCGCGCTGCTCGTCCGTGCCTGCGGTCGCAATCGGGAAGCAGGAGAGCGTATGCACGCTGACCCCGAGGCCGACTGCCAACCACGCCGTGGCGAGCTCCTCGACCACCTGCAGGTAGGTCTCGTACGGCTGGCCGCCGCCGCCGTACTCCTCAGGAAACGGCAGGCTCAGCAGGCCTGCCTTGCCGAGGGTCCGGAACTCCGCGCGCGGAAAGTACCCCTCGCGCTCGGCTGCCACCACCTTCGGTCGCAGCTCCGCATCCGCGATCTGCGTGGTGAGCGCGAACAGCTCAGCCGCGGTCTCGTCCCTGGCCTCTCGGCTGGTCATCAGGCTGGCACCACGATCAGCTCGCGGCTGACCTGGTTCAGCCGCTCG
>JASHPF010000338.1 GCA_030038295.1 Streptosporangiaceae bacterium | reverse complement strand
TGCGGCGCCCTCAGCTCGCCGACAGGGCTGTACGCCATCTGGGGCGTCGACGGCGACGAGATGCAGTTCCTGAGCAACGCCGGCGGCCCCGTAATCCGCAGGCTGGCCGTGCCCGGCTCCGGCTCGCCGTCGTCGTGTGTCCCACTGACCTTCTGGAACGCCGACACCGCGCTCGCCTCTTGCTACGCCCCCGATTCCGTGAGTCGCGAACTGTGGCTCGTGCCAACCGATGGCGCGAGCCCGACCGCACTGACCAATCCGTCCGGATCGATAACAGGCGGTGGGTTGGAGACTGGCGCGTGGCAGGCGGCCGGTGCCGTGTACGTCAACGCGACCGACGCCGACCTCTGCCCGACCGCCGCAACCGGGCCGGGCGGGCTCTCGCTCGACTCGGTCAGCGGTGGTTCGCTGCAGCAGGTCAGCGCGGTCGACACCACCAACAATCACACCTCGGTGGTGTCGGCGGTGGACGGCCGGCTGCTGCTGCTCGCCGAGACCAGCTGCCCCGGCTCCTCCGCGCTGCTCTGGCTGAATCCCTCGACCGGCGCCACCCAGACTTTGCTGTCCGCGCCGGCGAGCGAGGTCGGGGTCCTGGCGGCGGCCCCGTTCGGCATGGGCCCGACCGCCACCTCCGTCGGCTTGGACGGCTAGGGCTACGAGGAGACCGGGCCGCCGATGCGCCAGTACTCGCCGCGGTCCCGGTCGAGGAATTCCTCGTCCACCAGGTAACGGCGCAGCGCGGCGTAGTCCGGGTACATCGCGCGGAGTACGCCGTTGACGTGACGTTCCGGGTAGCGCACGCCTGGCTCGAAGACCTGCGCCACCTCGGCCAGGAGCTGCCGCCTGCGAGAGTGCTTCGCGGGCATCGCGTCGATCCGCCCGTCGCGCAGGAAGACCCGCAGCCGGACATCACGGGCCAGCGCGTCGAGGACGTCGGCCGGGCTCGTTTCCGTCATGCCGCCCATTCTTGTCTGGCTAGGCGCGGCGCCGGTACCGGCTTACCGTCAGCGTGCCGAACACCCCGCACAGCCCCACGATCCACGCGGCGGCCTGCAGCACCGGCGTGGCCACCGGACCGCCGAGCAGCAGGCCGCGCATCGCCGTCGCGAAGATCGAGATCGGGTTGACCTTGACGAAGGCCTGCAGCCAGCCGGGCATGCTGGCGGCCGGGACGAGCACCGAGCTGGCGAAGGTGAGCGGCAGGATCAGCAGGAACCCGGCCGTCTGCACGGCCTCCGGGCTGCGCAGCGACACCCCGAGGAAGGCCATCAGCCAGCACATGGCCACGCCCAGCGCGATCACCAGCCCGACCGCGCCGACGGCGCCCGCGACCCCGCCGTGAAACCGGAAGCCGAGCGCCGCGGCGACGCCCACGGTGATCAGGCACATCCACGCGGTCCTGCCGATGTCCGCGGTGACCCGGCCGGCCACTACCGCCGAGCGGGCCATCGGCAGCGAGCGGAACCGGTCGATGAGCCCGCGCTGGAAGTCCGCGTTGAGCCCGATCGCGGTCTGGGTAGTGCCGAACCCGATGCCCTGCACCAGCAGCCCAGGCAGCACGAACTCCAGGTAGCCCTTGGTCGAGCCCGATATCGCGCCGCCGAACACGTACACGAACAGCAGCAGGAACATCAGCGGCTGGATGGTGATCCCGATCAGCTGCTCCGGGTCGGACAGCACGTGCAGCAGGTTGCGCCGGGCCATGACCCCGGTCTGGGCGACGACCATCACGCGCCGCCTTCCGTGCGCGCCATGGCCGGCCGAGCCGGCTCGGCCTCGGCGCGGTGCCCGGTTATCGCGAGGAACGCCTCGTCCAGGCTGGGCAGCCGGACCGCGAGGTGGCGGACCGGTATCCCGGCCTCGTCCAGCCTGCGGGCCGCGGCGGCGACCAGCTCCTCGTCCGGCACGGTGACGGTGACCAGGTCCTCCTCGGCGGCCGGCCGGGCTGCCCCGGCGAGGCCGGCGAGCACCGCGACCGCGGCGCTGGTGTGGGCCGGGTCCAGCGGCCGCACCTCGAGCACCTGGCCGCCGGCCAGTCCCTTGAGCTCGGCGGGGGTGCCCTCCGCCACGGTCCGGCCCCGGTCGATCACCATGATCCGGCCGGCCAGCCGGTCGGCCTCTTCGAGGTACTGGGTGGTGAGCAGCACCGTGGCGCCGTCCGCCGCGAGCCCTCTGATCATGCCCCAGAGCTGGTTCCGGCTGGCCAGGTCGAGGCCCGTCGTGGGCTCGTCCAGGAACAGCACGGCCGGACGACCGACCAGGCTGGCCGCCAGGTCGAGTCGCCGGCGCATGCCGCCCGAGTAGTCCTTCACCTTCCTCCCGGCCGCGTCGGCCAGGCCGAACGCGGTCAGCAGCTCGGCGGCCCGAGACCGCGCCGCGCGCGGCCGCAGGCCGAGCAGCCTGCCGATGAGGTAGAGGTTCTCGCGCGCGGTGATGAGGTCGTCGACGGCCGCGTACTGGCCGGTCAGCCCGATGACCTCGCGGACGCGCTGGGGCTCCGCCATGACGTCCCGGCCGAGGACGAACGCTCGCCCGCGGTCGGGTGCGAGCAGCGTGGTCAGGATCCGCACCAGCGTCGTCTTGCCCGCGCCATTCGGGCCGAGTAGCCCGTAGATGGCCCCGGCCGGGACCTCGAGCTCCAGCCCGTCAAGCACTCGCGTCCGGCCGAAGCTCTTGACCAGCTGGTCGGCGCGGATGGCAGGTTCGATCAGCACGAGGTCACCCCGTTCCCTCATCTGGACTATAATTCGATGATTGAGAATCTTTATGATTGAGATAACGCAGACAAGATATGTCGCGAGTCGGCGCGGTGTCAACCGCCGCGTGGGCGGCTAACGTGATCGGGGTGAGCGGCGCGGAGCCGACGACGCGGCAGCAGCTGGTCCATCAGGCCGCGCTCGCGGCCAGGCTGCATCAGAATGCCTACGACCGGTTCGAGGACGCGGCGGCCGAGTACTTCGGCGTCAACCGGACCGCCATGCGCTGCATGGACGTGCTCGAGCGGGCAGGCCGCCTCACCGCCGGCGAGATCGCCCGGCAGACCGGGCTGACCAGCGGCGCGGTCACGGCCCTGCTGGACCGGCTGGAGCGGGCCGGGTACGTGCGCCGGCTGCCCGACGCGACCGACCGGCGCCGAATCCTGGTCGAGCTCACCGAGCTCGCGCAGCAGGGTGCGGCGGAGATCTACGGGCCGTTCGTCGACGTGAGCGCGGAATACGACAGGTACTCCGACGCCGAGATTCGGCTCATCACCGGGTACATCGAGCGGGGCAGCGAGCTGCTGGCTACCCACACGGCCCGGATCGAGAAACTGCGGCGGCGGCAATCGTAGGCTGGCGGAGTGTTCCGGCTCTACGACACGAGGCTGCGCGCGGTCACCGAGGTCCGGCCCGCCCGGCCCGGCCAGCTGCGCGTGTACTCGTGCGGGCCAACCGTGTACCGGCTCTCGCACGTCGGGAACATGCGCGCGTACCTGCTGCCAGACCTGATCCGGCGGAACGCGGAGCGGCATGGTCTCGCGGTCATCCTCTGCCAGAACATCACCGACGTCGGCCACCTGGTCGACGACGCGGAGAGCGACCCGGAGGGCGAGGACAAGGTGCTCGCCGAGGCGCGGGCCGAGGGCAGCACCGCGATGGCGATCGCCCGCCGCTACGAGGACGCGTTCCGGGCGGACTGCGCCACCCTCAACCTGCTGCCGCCCGAGTACGCGCCGCGCGCGTCCGAGTCGATCGAGCTGATGATCGACATGATCGGGCGGCTGATCTCCGGCGGGCACGCCTACCCCGTCGCCACCGGCTCGGTGTACTTCGACGCGCGCAGCTTCGCCGACTACGGCGCGCTCTCCGGCAACCGGCTCGACGCGCTGCGGCCGGGTTACCGGTCCGACGGCGAGGTCGACACCCGCAAGCGGTTCCACGCGGACTGGGCGCTGTGGAAGGAGGCGCCGGCCGGCCGCGAGCTGACCTGGCCGGCGCCGTGGGGCAACGGTTTTCCCGGCTGGCACACCGAGTGCTCGGCGCTGTCGCTGCGATTCCTCGGCGACGTGATCGACATCCACACCGGCGGCATCGACCTGCGTTTCCCGCACCACGAGGACGAGCGGGCCCAGTCGGACTCGCTGACGGGCCGGGAGGTAGTTCGGCACTGGGTGCACTGCGAGCACCTGCTGTTCGAGGGCAGGAAGATGGCCAAGTCGACGGGCAACGTGGTGCTGCTCGCGGACCTGGCCGACCGCGGCCTCGATCCGCTCGCCGCCCGGCTGGTGTTTCTCGAGCATCGGTACCGGCAGCAGCTAAACCTGACCTGGGACACGCTGACGGCCGCGGACGCCACCCTGCAGCGCTGGCGCGAGCTGGTGGCTGACTGGGCGGATCAGCCGAGCCGGCCCATGTCTGCGGAGTACTGGTCGCGCGTGACGAGCGCGCTGGACGACGACCTGGACACCCCGGCGGCGCTGCGGACGCTGCGGGAACTGGCCGCCGACCCGGCGATTGCCGCCGGGTCCAAGTTCGAGACGTTCGTCAGCGCCGACCGGGTGCTTGGCCTCGATCTGGTGTCCCTGATCGGCCGGCCCAGGCCCGCGCGTGCCCCGCTGCCCGCCGGAGCAGAGCCGCGGCTCGCGGAGCGGGCCGCGGCCCGGCAGCGGGGGGATTTCGACGCGTCCGACCGGCTCAGGACCGAGCTCGCCGAGCTAGGCGTCACCGTGATCGACACTCCCGACGGCCAGAGCTGGACGGTGTCGCCCGCACCGCTGTGACGGTGACACAGCTTTCATGGCGGCCACAGCGCGCAATAGATCGCCGTATCGGCCCCGATCAACGCAACAGATCGCCGTCGGCGCGCATGAGGCGCGTATGCCGTCGGCCGACGGGTGCCCCGTAGGCTGGAGCTACCGAGATCATCCGCAGTCCGACCGCAGCCAGCTGCCGAACGGGAGCGCCCGATCATGACGCACACCACGCGAGTGACCCCGCGGTCGCGGACCTACCTCATGTGCTCCCCCGAGTACTTCGCGGTGGAGTACGCAATCAACCCCTGGATGAATCCGGACGAACCAGTGGATGTCGACCGGGCGATCGACCAGTGGCGCCGGCTCCGCGACGTGTTCACCGGCCTCGGACACACCGTGCACACGATCGCGCCGGTCCCCGGCCTGCCGGACATGGTGTTCGCCGCCAACGGCGCGACCGTCATCGACGGCAAGGTTCTCGGCGCCCGGTTCCGCTACCCAGAACGCCAGCCGGAGGCGGCCGCTTACCTGCGCTGGCTGCGCGAGCACGGTTACGGCCGGGACGGCGCTCTGGTCCGCGAGTCGGTCGCCGTCAACGAGGGCGAGGGCGACATCGCGTTTGCCGGCCGGGCCATCCTGGTCGGCCACGGCTTCCGCACCGCCGAGGCGGTCACGCCCGACCTGGCCGACCTGTTCGGGCTGCCGGTGATCAGCCTGCAGCTGGTGGACCCGCGGTTCTACCATCTCGACACCGCGCTGACGGTGCTGACCGATGACGTGGCTGCGTACTACCCGGCGGCGTTCGACGACGCGAGCCGGGCAACGCTGGCCGGCTACTTCACCGAGCTCATCGAGGCCAAGGACGAGGACGCCGAGGTGCTCGGGCTCAACGCGGTCAGCGACGGGCGGCACGTCGTGCTGCCGGAGCAGGCCACCGGCCTCACGGCGCAGCTGGCCGACGCGGGCTTCAGCCCGATCGGGGTAGACCTGTCCGAGCTGCTGAAGGCGGGCGGCGGGCCCAAGTGCTGCACGCTGGAGCTGAGGTAGCCAGCCACCCGCAACCGCGACGACCCCAGGGAGGCGAGTGATGGCAGGGACGGCCGGTCCGCGAGCGGCTCAGCTGCGGGCCCAGGCGGAGGCGCACAGCGCGCACAACTACCACCCGCTCCCCGTGGTGATCACGGAGGCCGAGGGATCCTGGGTCACCGATGTCGACGGCACCCGGTACCTCGACCTGCTGGCTGCCTACTCCGCGATCAACTTCGGCCATCGCCATCCGCGCCTGGTTGCCGCGGCCCAGCGGCAGCTCGAGCGCGTCACCCTCGTCAGCCGCGCGTTCGAGCATGACCAGTTCGGCCCGTTCTGTGCCGAGCTCGCCGAGCTGGCCGGCATGGAGATGGTGCTGCCCATGAACACCGGCGCGGAGGCGGTGGAGACCGCGATCAAGACCGCGCGCAAGTGGGGCTACGAGGTCAAGGGCGTGCCCTCGGACGAGGCGGTGATCGTCGTCTTCGACGGCAACTTCCACGGCCGGACTACGACGATCATCAGCTTTTCCACCGATTCGGAGGCCAGGGACTCCTTCGGGCCTTACACGCCCGGATTCCGGATCGTGCCCTACGGTGACCTGTCGGCGCTCGCGGCCGCGCTCGATGAGAACGTCGTCGCGGTGCTCGGGGAGCCGATCCAGGGCGAGGCCGGTGTGCTGGTCCCGCCGGCCGGGTTCCTGACCGGGGTGCGCGAGCTGTGCACGGCGCACGGCGTCCTGTTCATCGCCGACGAGATCCAGTCGGGACTGGGCCGCACCGGCACCACCTTCGCCTGCGAGCACGAGGATGTCGTGCCGGATATGTACATCCTGGGCAAGGCGCTCGGCGGCGGCATCGTGCCGATCTCCGCCGTGGTGTCGTCGGCCGAGATCCTCGGTGTGTTCCGGCCGGGCCAGCACGGCTCGACCTTCGGCGGCAACCCGCTGGCGTGCGCGATCGCCCGTGAGGTCATCGCCATGCTGGCGACCGGGGAGTACCAGGAGCGGTCCGCGAAGCTGGGCGCGCACCTGCACAACCGGCTCAGCGACCTGCCCGACAGTGAGGTCAGGCAGGTCCGCGGGCGCGGGCTGTGGGCGGGCGTGGAGTTCACCCGGCTGTCCGGCCGGAAGGTGTGCGAGCGGCTCGCCGAGCGCCGCGTACTGGCCAAGGACACCCACGGCTCGACCATCAGGCTGGCGCCGCCGCTGGTCATCAGCGAGGACGAACTGGACTGGGCCATCGATCAGCTCGAGGCTGTCGTCCGGTAGCCCATCGGCCGCTACGGGAGGCGCCGTGCCGGTGCAGATCGTCTATGAGACGCACTCGATCACGGTGGACAACGAGGCGGGCCGCGCGACCGGCTGGCTGCCAGGCGCGCTCTCGGCCGCCGGGCGGGAACTGGCCGCTGACCTCGGTCGCCGCCGGGCCGCGGACGGTCTCGCCGCGGTCTTCTGCTCGGACCTGGCGCGGTCGGTGCAGACCGCAGAGATCGCCTTCGACCGGACCGGCATCCCGGTGCTGCTTGACTGGCGGCTGCGCGAGTGCGACTACGGGTCGATGAACGGCAGGCCGGCCGCCGAGGTGCACGGACACCGAGCGGACTACCTGGATCAGCCGTACCCCGGCGGGGAGAGCTGGCGGCAAGCCACCGACCGAGTCGGCCGGTTCCTGGTGGACCTGCCACTGCGCTGGTCCGGCCAGCGGGTGCTGGTCATCGGGCACGTAGCCACCCGGTGGGGCCTGGAGATCGCACTGCTCGGCACCCCGCTTGAAGACCTGGTCAGCCGGGATTTCGGCTGGCAGCCCGGCTGGGAGTATCTCGCTCGCTAGCCGTTGCTACCGGTGGTAGCATCAATCCGTGAGTGCACCCGCACACGCCGACTCTGATCCCGAGCCTGTGCCGCCACTCAGCGCCCTTGAAGAGGCGATGCGGCGAGCACTGGAGTCGTACTCCCGCGAGCAGGTGCTTGAGCGCGTCCTGCGACTGCTGCCCACTGGTGGCACCGATACAGACGGCGGGCCCAAGCCCGGTCTGCACGGCAAAGTCGAGAAAGTCAGCGTGTCGTTGCCGAGCGAGCTGACGGAGGCCATTCGCGCCCGGACAGGCGCCGGTGGCTTTAGCCGGTACGTCACCGACGCAGTCCAAGATCGGATCCAGCACGATCTGCTCGGCGATCTGCTCGATGAACTCGAAGCCGAGTATGGCCCGATCGACGAAGCCGGCGTCCGAGAGGCGATGAAAGAGTGGCCAGATTACGAGGACGAGTAGGCGGCGGCCTCATCCTGGACGCCGAGGGCATTGTCAAATTCGCTGCCGGTGACCCAAGAACGCTCGAGCGCCTTAGGTATGCCTGGCAGCGCAACGGCAACGTAGTCACCGCGGCTACGGCGTTGGCCGAGGTGCTTCGCGGCGGCCCGCATGACGCGAAGGTACACCGCGTGCTGAGCCGGATAACCGTCGTGCCGATCGACAAGGCGCTCGGCAGGGCGGCCGGCGAACTGCTCGGCCGGGCGGGATTGTCCGGGCACCGGTGCACGATCGACGCACTGCTGGCGGCGGTCGCGCTCGGCCAGCCGCGGCCGGTGGTGCTGCTGACCAGCGACCCGGACGACCTCGCCCGGCTCACCGAGGAGCCAGGCCGACCGCGAGCCGAGCGGATCGCGGTCCTGCGGGTCTAATCGCTGGCCGCCACCAGGCCGCGCCGGGGCGCGCTGGGCCTGGCCGCCGGGTCCGCTTCGCACAGCGCC
>JASHPF010000337.1 GCA_030038295.1 Streptosporangiaceae bacterium | reverse complement strand
GCCGCGGCGGCGAAGGCCGCGCCGCGCGCTGACTCGCCGCTCAGCTCGGCGGCCTCGGCCGCGGTCGCGAGCACGGTCGCGTGGTCGGCCCCGATCCGCTGCGCGGCGTCCGGCACCCGGTCCCACAGCTCCAGCACGCGCGCGAGCATGCCGAGTTGCTCGGAGTAGGCCAGCGCGCGCGCCGCCTCCGCCGCGGCCCGCCAGGCGCTGATCAGCGCCTGGGCCAGGTCGTGGGCGGAGTACCAGTGACGCGCCAGCTCGGCCGACGCGCGGCCGGCTGGCACCAGCGTCGGGTCGGCGGTGATCGCCTCTGCGTACCGCACGTGCAGCCGCGCGTGCTCGCCCGGCAGCAGATCGGAGTGCATGACCTCCTGGATCAGGGCGTGCCGGAACTGGTAGCCGTCCGCGCCGGCCAGCAGCACGTTGGCCGACACGGCGGGCCACAGCACCCTCGCCAGGTCCTCCTCGGCCAGTCCGGTCACCCGGGTCAGCAGCGCGTGGCCCAGCCGGCTGCCGCCAGCGGCGGCCACCCGCAGTAGCTCCGCGGTCTCCTCCGGCAGTCGCTGCACGCTGGCGAACACCAGGTCGCGCAGCGACGCAGGGACCATGGACTCGCAGCCGAGCAGGTGCTCAACGAACAGCGGATTGCCCTGGCTCCGCCGGAACACCGAGTCGATCTCGGCCTGCGACGGCTCCTGCGCCCGGATCGCGGCCATCTGGGCGGCCGCCTCCGGCCTGGTCAGCCTCGGCAACTCCAGGCGCTCGACCCAGCTGATGCGGCCAAGCTCGGCGAGCAGCGGACGGAGCGGGTGCGTCCGGGTCAGCTGGTCCGACCGGAACGTCACGACGATGAGCAGCCCCCGGACGCTGGGCAGCTTCCCGATCAGGAAGGTCAGCAGGTCTCGGGTGGACCGGTCGGCCCAATGCGCATCCTCGATGGTCAGGGCCACCGGAGCGGCCTCGGCGAGGCGCTCGAGTAGCCGGAGTACCTGCTCGAACAGCCGGGGTCTGGGCTCACCCTGGTCCGCCTCGTCGCTCTGGCCTGCCAGATCGGCCAGCTCGGGCAGCAGCCGCCCGAGTTCGCTGGCCGGCCGGCCAGCCAGCAGCGCGCCCACTCCCGCCGCGCCGAGCTCGCGCGCGAGCTGGCTCAGTACGGCGGTGAACGGCGCGAAGGGCAGGCCCGCAGGGCCGAGTTCGAGGCAGCCGCCGGTCAGTGCCCGGCCACTGCCCGCTAGCCGGTCAGCGAACTCGCTGACCAGGCGCGTCTTGCCGACACCGGTCTCGCCACCGAGCAAGACGGCGGCCGGCTCGCCGCGGCGCACCGTCGCGAGCGCCGCCGCGAGGCCGGCCAGCTGCTCAGCCCGGCCGACGAAGATCGGGCTGACCCGGCCGGTCGCGCCTGGCAGCATGCCAGCGCCCGGTGCCAGCACCAGCCCCGTCGGCGTCCCCGCGATTGATTCGGGCGCCACGCCGCTACCGCCTGGTGCCCGCCATCCCGCGAGGCGAGTCGTCGGCGGACGCCGACGGGCGCGGCACCGACACGACGCTGCAGACGCCGTCGGGCCAGACCAGCTCGACCCGGCGGTACCGGCGACGGGCCAGCAGCCGCGACAGCCTGCTCCGCCGCGCCGCCGGGCCGTGCCCGTCGGCCGCGGCGATCCTGGCCCGCTGGGCCTGCGCCGCTGCCGCGCGGATCTCGGCGACCCGCTGGTTGGCGAGAGCCAGGGTCAGGTGGTGGTTCATATCGGCCTCCTGTGGTCCGGACGCCACAGTGGTGTCCGTACCCACGAGGTTCGCGGTAAGGCCCCCGGCCGCGGATCGGAAGCAATCCCTATTTCTCGCGGTCCCCGGCCTTAGTTGAGGCTCTAGCGGGGCATAGTTTGCGCCCTGGCGCCCCGTCAGCGCGGCCGACGGGCGGCCCGGCGCTCCCGGCGGGGCCGCGACCACCGCGCGAAGGCGTACACCGCCCCGGCCGCCGCGCACAGCGCACCGCCGTAGAGGAACCACATCCCGGCGGGCGTGTTCGTGACGATGACGCTGCCGCCGGCGGTGGCCAAGCTGGTGAGCGCCAGGGTCACGATCAGCCAGCCCACCGCGGGGAGGACACCGCCCGCGGCCGTGCCCATGCCCCGCGAGCCGAGCACGCAGGTGATTCCGATGGCGGCGTCGAACAGGATGGCCGCCAGCGGAGCGGGTCCGCGGCCGTACTGGAAGGTACCGATGAGTCCCTGCACGGCGCCGACGAGGAACAGCGCGAGATAGGCCGCCGCCGTGATGGCGGCCTCGCCGGTCGTGGCGGCTGGCGGCCCCGGGGCCCGGCTGCTGCTCACGCTCCGAAGGCTAGCCGAGGCCGGCGAACAGGTCGGCCTCCCGTCCGGCGGGCCCGTCGCCGGCGCCGCGGGGGCCGGCCAGCAGCGTGTAGTACTCGGTGCCGAGCGCCTTGCGGGCCACCAGGTCCGACAGCGCGAAGAAGGGGCTGTCCACCGCGATCTGGGTGGCGTGCGCGTGCATGGCGGCAATCTTGGCGGCGAGGTAGTCGGCGGCGTCGATCTGCGTGGTCACGTTCGCGTCCTCGGTGCCGAACGGCAGCTCTGCGACCGACTCGACCCGGCTGAAGTCGACGCCGCCCAGCTGGCCGCCGCGGGAGTCCGCGGCCAGCAGGGCCATGGCCTCGGCCAGCACCGACTTCGGCATGGCCGTGGCGTAGAACTTGCTCACCAGCCCGTCGGCCAGCTCGAACGCACGCCACGACACCCGGTGCGCCTGAATGTGGTCGGGGTGCCCGTAGAAGCCGCGCGCGTCGTAGCTGACCAGCACCTGCGGGCGGACCTCGGTGATCACCGCGAGCAGGTCGCGGGCCGCCTCGTCCACGTCGGCGAGCCAGAAACAGCCCGGCAGCTCGTTCGTCGCGGTGCCCATCATGCCCGAGTCGCGCCAGCGGCCCGGCCCGCCGAGGAACCGGTGATCGGTCACGCCCAGCTCCCGGCACGCCGCCGCCAGCTCGCCGATCCGGTACTCGCCCAGGCCGCCGTCGCGGTCGAAGGCCAGGTGCGCCAGCTCGGGCGGGATGACCTCGCCCAGCTCGCCGAGCGTGCAGGTGACCAGCGTCACCCGGCTGCCCTCGGCCGCGTACCTGGCCATGGTGGCCCCGGTCTCGATGGCCTCGTCATCGGGATGGGCGTGCACGAGCAGCAGTCGGCGGTCACCAGCGTTGATCACGCGCGGGAGCCTATCGTCCTGGTAGGCCTGGCCGACTGGCAGGATCATGGGCGTGGCTACGTCGTTCCCGCGCCAGTCCGCGCGCACGAAGGGCTTCACGCTGGGCGCTCCGCGCTCGTTCCGGATCTCCCCCGACGGCCAGACCGTGCTGTTCCTGCGGTCGCAGGGCGGCACGGACCCGGTCACCTGCCTGTGGGCGCTGGACGCCCCGACCGGCCAGGAGCGGCTGATCGCCGACCCCGCCGACCTCGGCGTCACGGGCGCCGCGGACGATCCGGTCGAGGCCGCCAGGCGGGAGCGGGTCAGGGAGCAGGCGGGCGGCATCGTCTCGTTCGCGACCGACCGTGACTACAGCCTCGCCGCGTTCACCCTCGGCGGCGTGGTCTACGGAGCCGACCTGCGGGCGGCGGGCAGGGTGCGCAGGCTCGGCACCGCCGTGCCCGGCGCCGACCCGCGCCCCGACCCGACCGGCCGCTTTGTCGGCTACGTGAGCGGCCGCGCGCTCCGCGTGCACGACGTCGCGACCGGGGCGGACCGCGTGCTGGCCGATCCGGCGGGTGCCGACGACGTGAGTTTCGGGCTGGCGGAGTTCGTCGCGGCCGAGGAGATGGGCCGCACCCGCGGGTTCTGGTGGGCGCCCGACGGCTCGGCCCTGCTCGTCGCGCGGGTGGATGAGACCCCCGTCCAGCGCTGGCACATTGGCGACCCGGCCAACCCGGCCGACCAGCCGAGGGTTGTCCGCTACCCCGCGGCTGGCACCCCGAACGCCCTGGTGTCGCTGCACCTGACCGCCGCGGACGGCACGCTCACGGCGGTGACCTGGGACACCGGGACACACCCCTACCTGGTCACCGCGAGCTGGGAACGGGGTGGTGACGGGCAGCCGCTGCTCGTCGTGCTCAGCCGCGACCAGCGGGACATGCGCATCCTCGCGGTCGATCCCGCCTCCGGCGGGACCAGCCTGGTCCGAGCCGACACCGATCCGTCCTGGGTGGACATCGTCCCCGGCGTCCCGGCCACCACGGACGATGGCCGGATCGTCTGGACGACGGACGCCGACGGCGCGAAGCGGCTGGTGCTGGGCACCGCCGCCGAGCACAGGGCCGGGTCCGCGGTGCTGATCACGCCGCCGGAGCTCAACGTGCGCGAGGTACTCGCGGTCGACCAGGACACGGTCCTGTTCAGCGCGACCGCGGACGACCCGGCCTCGGTGCGCGTCTGGAGCGCCGGGCCCGGCGGGCTGCGCCTCCTCAGCCCGCCGGACGGGGTGCACGGTGGCACCGCGGCCGGCGGCACCATGGTGCTGACCAGCCGGACCATGGACGCGGCGGACGCCACCGTCACGGTGCTGCGGTCGTCGGCCGAAGGGCCGCTCACCGAGCTCGCCCGGATCGCCTCGCTGGCCGAGGTGCCGAACCTGCCGCCGCCCCGGCCGCGGCTGACCTGGTCGGCCGGGCCGAGCCGGGTGCGCACCGCGATCGTGCTGCCGTCCTGGCACGAGCCAGGGGCG
>JASHPF010000336.1 GCA_030038295.1 Streptosporangiaceae bacterium | reverse complement strand
CCGGCCCTTGCGGCGCAGCTCGGCCGCGGACCGGTGGACGTGCTGGTGGACGGCGAGCCGGTCACGGTGCGCGTCGTGGGCCTGGCCCCCAGCGACTCGGCCGTGGACGCGATCGGCGGCGGGCTTGGGTACCTGGTGCTGGACCGGGAGGTGGCCGGCGCTGCGGCCGCGGTGCCAGACGCGCTCATGGTGGTCGGGCAGTCGATCAACCAGCAGGCGCTGCGCACCGCCGTGACGCGGCCAGGGACTACGCCCACCGTCGTGTTCCGGTCCCGGTTGCTGGCCGGGCTTGAGGACGCGCCGTTGCAGTATGGGACGTATGTGGCGCTGGGCCTGGGAGCGGGGGCGGCAGGGTGTTGCGGGCTGCTGGTGTTGTTGCTGAGTTTGTTGTTGTCGGCGTCGGCGCGAGAGGTGGCGCTGGCGCGGATGAGCACGATGGGGTTGTCAACGCGGCAGGGCCGGGTGCTCGGGCTGGTGGAGCTGGCGCCGCAGCTGGCGGGGGTGCTGGCGGGCGGCCTGGCGTGTGCGGTTGCGCTGGTGCCGCTCACGGGTCCGGCGCTGAGCCTGTCGGTGTTCACCGGGTCGGGTGCGGGGGTGCCGGTGCGGGTGGAGCCCGCGTGGCTGCTGGTGGCGGGGGTGGGTCTGGTGGTGCTGGCGGTGGTGACGCTGACCGCGCAGACGGTGCTGGCAGGGCGGAACGCGGCTCGGGCGCTGCGGATGGGTGAGTGAGGTGGCGGTAACAGTGCGGAGGTGCGTGTGATGGTACCTGCGGAGGCCGCGGTTCCGGCTGCTGCGAGCGGAATCGCCGAGCTGGGCGCGGAGGCGCGGCGGGCGCGCGCGAGCTATGGCGAGGGCGCGCTGGTGGTCTGTGATCAGGTGGTGCGCATCTATTCAGGGGCGGGCATCGAGGTGCAGGCGCTGCAGGGCCTGGACCTGCTGATCGAGGAGGGTGAGCTGGTCGCCATGGTGGGCGCGTCCGGGAGCGGGAAGTCCACGCTGATGAACATCCTGGCGGGACTGGACACGCCGACCGCGGGCCGGGTCAAGGTGGCGGGCCAGGATCTGGGCGCGCTCGGCGCGCGCGAGCGGCTGGCTTACCGGCGGCGGCAGGTGGGGTTCGTGTGGCAGCAGGCGTCCCGCAACCTGCTGCCGTACCTGACCGCGCGGCAGAACGTGGCGACGCCGATGCGGCTGAGCGGGGTGGACCGGGGGCGCCGCGCGAGCCTGTCGATGGAACTGCTCGAGGTCTTCGGGGTCGCACACTGCGCGAACCGGACGCCGTCGGGGATGTCAGGCGGGGAGCAGCAGCGGGCCGCGATCGCCACGGCGCTGGCGAACCTGCCGCGGCTGCTGCTGGCCGACGAACCTACCGGGGAGCTCGACAGCCAGACGGCACAGGAGGTGTTCGCCGCGCTGCAGACCGCGAACACCGAGCTGGGCGCGACGGTGCTGGTAGTCACGCACGATCCGGCGGTGTCAGCGCAGGTGCGGCGCACGGTGGCGATCAGGGACGGCCGGACCAGCACTGAGACCCTGCGCCACGACACCGCCGACGATCTCGGCAACGCGGTCCGGCACGCGGTCGAGTATGCGGTGCTCGACCGGGCGGGCCGGGTGCAGCTGCCGCGCGAGATGATCGAGGAGCATCAGATGCGGGATCTTGTGCGGCTGGAATCGGAGCGCGACCACATCGGTGTGTGGGCCGACCAGCCCGCCGGGCCCGCGCCAGGCGGCCAGAACCGCCCCGGTGATGGGCCGGCCGACGGCCCGGCCGGAACCGGACAGCCCGAACGGCGCAGCCAGTGACCGGGCCAGCCGACGGCCCGCGCGAGGCCCAGCCCGGCGGGGCGGCCGCGGCAGCGCTCGGCACCGCGTCGCTGATGGTCGAGGCGCGCGAGCTGACCCGCACGTTCGGGCACGGCAGCACAGCCGTGCACGCGGTCCGCGGCGCGTCGTTCACGGTCCGGCGGGGTCAGCTGGTCGCGCTGATCGGCCGTTCCGGCTCGGGGAAGACGACGCTGCTGAACATGGTCGGCGGGCTGGACACCCCCACCAGTGGCGTGGTCCTCGTCGGCGGCCGGGACGTGTCGGCCATGCCCGCCAGGGACCGCACCCTGCTGCGCCGGAGCACGATCTCGTTCATCTTCCAGTCCTTCGGCCTGATCCCCATGCTCACCGCCGCCGAGAACGTCGGCATTCCGCTGCGCATCGCCAGTACCCCGCGGGCCGAACGGGACGAGCGAGTCCGGCTGCTGCTCAGCGTCGTCGGCCTGGACCAGCACGCCAACCAGCGGCCCGGCGAGCTATCCGGCGGCCAGCAGCAGCGCGTTGCCATCGCCAGGGCCCTGGCCGTCCAGCCCGAACTGCTCATCGCTGACGAGCCCACCGGCCAGCTCGACTCAGAAACCGGCCGGCAGATCATGCGGCTGCTCCGCACCGTCGTCGCCGCCGACGGCATCACCGCCCTCGTCGCCACCCACGACCCTGCCCTCCTCGACATGGCCGACACCGTCCTTGCCCTGAACGACGGCCAGCTCGTCCCCAGCTAACGCGGGAGACCGGGCAGTCCCGCTCCCTAGGGCGCACGGCAACGGCGCGCCAACAGTCTCGTAACCAATTGAGCCGAGATGTTCCGCCACTGCGTTTGTCCTGAGTAGCGTGCAGACGGGGCCAGCCAGACGGCGGCGAGAGGGGCCGGAGGCGTGCTCGGATCGGTCACCTTCCGGCGTATGCGTTCCGCGTGGCTGCTCGTCGGCTGCCTGACCGCTACCGTTCTCGTCACGGCTGCGCTCGCGTCGGCCCTCGCGAGCTTCTACACGGCCGCGCTACCGTCCGCGGTGGCAACGGAACTGCCTGAGTCCGGGCCGATGGCGGTCGCCGTCTACGGTGTGATCGGCGGTGGCGAGTCGGCGGCCGGCGTCGCGGCGAGGCTCTCGGCCGCGATCAGAGCGGTCCCAACACGGGTCTACGCCGCCACGTGGTCGGCCGATCTGGCTGTGCCCGGCCCGCCGCAGGACGGTCAGGCGCCGCTGATTCAGGCCGCCACCGTCGGCGGCATCACGGCCAGCGCCCGCCTGACAGCGGGCAGCTGGCCGGCTGGCGCGCGGGCCGGCCAGCCAATCCCGGCTGCGCTGCCCGCGCTGGCGGCGAGGAACCTCCGGCTGCGGGTTGGCTCGGTGCTGACCGTGGCCGACCCGAGCACCGGCGGCCGGATCACCCTGCGAGTCAGCGGCGTGTACCTGCCGATGCGCCCGACCGCCCCCTACTGGCAGGTCGACGGCATCGGTCCGACCGGCGTGGCGGAGGACGGCGGGCTCATCTACGGTCCTGCGGTCGTCAGCCCGGCCGCGTTCGGCGGCGAGTCCCGCGGCATGCTGAGTCCGACCCAGCTCTCGGTCGTAGCGCTGCCGCAGGTCGCGGGCATCCGGATGGCCGATATCTCGCCGCTGGCCCACGAGATCGCCAGGGCGGCGAGCGCGATCGACAACTCTGGTTACCTGACCGCCAGTACCGAGATGCCGCTGCTGCTTGCCGATGCCCTGGCCGGGCTCGGCACGGCCAGATCGCTCGTGCTCATGAGCGGTCTGCAGTTGCTCCTGCTCGCCTGCGTCGCGCTCGCCCTGGCGAGCCGGCTGCTGGCCAGCTATCGCGAGGAGGAGACTGCGCTGCTGGCCGCGCGTGGCGCCGCCCGCCGCCAGCTGATCAGGCAGAGCGTGGTCGAGGCGGCAATCGCCGTCGTGCTCAGCGCGGCCGTGGGCGCGGTCGCGGGCAGCTTCCTCGCGGCTGCGCTGCTTTCTCACCTGACCGGGCTGCCCGCGCAGCCAGCGGCGCCCGGCCCGACAGCGTGGCTGGCGACCGCCGTCCTTGCCGTGGTGTGCCAGGGCATCGTGATCTGGCCCACGCTGCGGCCGCCGCGTCCCGGTGACGTGCGGACGCGACGCGGGCGGTCCGCGCAGCTGGCCGTCGCCATCTCGGCCGGCGTAGACGTCGCGCTGATCGCGCTCGCTGTTCTCGCCGTGCGCGAGCTGCGCAGCTATTCCGCTGCTGCGCAGGTGGCCAGCGGAGCCGGCGTCGACCCGGTCATCGCGGTCGCGCCAGCGCTCGCGCTCGCGGGACTCGCCATCGTGCCGCTGCGGCTGCTGCCCGTCGCGGCCAGAGGCCTGGAGCGGCTGACGGCGCGCACCAGCCGGTTCGGCACCGCCATGGCGAACTGGGAGATTAGCCGCCGCCCGCTGCGGCAGAGCGGGCCTGCGCTGCTGGTGATTCTCGCGGTCGGCGCCAGCACGCTTGGCCTGGCCCAATATCAGAGCTGGCGGCGATCGATTCACGACCAGGCCGCATTCGCCACCGGTGCGCAGGTCAGCGTGCAGGCCCCCCTGTTTGCGCCGGAAGCCGATGCGACGCGGATTGCCAGGCTGCCCGGGGTGACCGTCGCGATGCCGGTCAGCGCGGTGCCGCAGGTGGGTTCCGGGCCGCTGCTGGTTCTCGACGCGGCGCTGGCGGCTCGCACGGTGACGCTGCGCCCCGACCTGTCGAGCCGCCCGGCGGGCCAGCTGTTCGGGGCGATCGCGACGCGGCGTCGCAGCGGCCTGCTGCTGCCCGGCCGACCCGCGCAGCTCGAGCTCACCGCGAGCCTGACCGACCCGTCCGGCGGCGCGGCTGCCGCTGCCCTCGGTCCGGTGACGGCCACACTGGCCGTGCAGGACGCCCTCGGTGTCAGCTATGCCATCCAGACGAACGCGATGCCGGCGGACGGCCGATACCACGAGCTCGTGGCCGGGCTGAGCGCCGCGGGCACCGCCTACCCGCTACGGCTCATCGGCATCTCGATCAACTACACCATGCCGGCTTACCCGCTGACCGCCCTCGCAGCGCGCGCCGACCAGCTGGCGGTGCTGCAACTGGGCCGCTTCTCGGTCAGCCAGGGCCACGCCGGGCCATTCTCCCCGCCGTTTGCCGCCGGACCGAAGATCGCGGCGTGGCCCGCGCAGGTGGCCGACCCCGGGCTTCTCTTCGAGCTGTCGGGGCTCGGCGGTCTCACCGACGGCTCGGCGAAGCCGGACCTCACGGCCAGGGCCACGGCAGGCGGGGCCGAGCAGATCACGTTTTCGCCTGGCCACGGACCGCTGCTGCCGAACCCGCCCCCGGGCATGAGTGCGACGCCGCCGGGCGGCCAGGCCGACGTCGAGATTGACATTCCTCCGGCCAGCCTGCCCGTCCCTGTCATCGCCACGGCCCGGTACGCCGCGAGCAATGGCCTCCACCTCGGCGCGGTGTTCAATGTCACGGTCGAGGGCCAGCAGGTTTCCAGCCAGCTGGTGGCGACGGTCGCAGCCTTCCCGGGCGGCGGGGTACTCGTGGCGGACCAGGCTGCGGTGCAGGACGCGCTCGCGACTCTTGGCTTTGGTGGCTCGCTACCGGTGACCGAGTGGTGGCTGGCCACCGTGACCGGTGCGGCACCGGCGGGGGTGCCGGCCGGGTGGCCCGTCAGCGACACGGACGCGCTGGCCAGCCGGCTCGAGAGTGATCCGTTGTCGGCTGCGCCGGTGCACGCCGCCGCGGCCGTGGCGGTGGCCGTTGCGCTGCTCGCCGCGCTCGGCTTCTGCGTGAGTGTCGCCGCGAGCGCGCGGGAACGGCGCTCGCAACATGCGCTGCTCGCCGCGCTCGGCGTGCCCGCGGCGGCCCAGGCCAGGCTGTTCTGCGTGGAAGAAGCGCTGATCAGCATCCCCGCGACGGCGGTGGGGCTGGTGATCGGCGTCGTCCTCGCGCGCGTCATGGTTGCGGGTCTCACCGTCACGGCCACCGGTGCCGTGCCAGTGCCGCCCGTCCTGCTCGCGCTGCCGCTCAGCTGGGTGCTGCTGATTGCGGCAGGGCTCGCGGCCGTTCCCGTCGTGGCCGCCGCGGTGACCGCGCTGCGGGCGCCGGACCCGGCAGCAGAGCTTCGGGCTGCCGAGG
>JASHPF010000335.1 GCA_030038295.1 Streptosporangiaceae bacterium | reverse complement strand
AAGTTCTCGAGCGACTTCGCCGGCTTCCTGCTGTACATCGTGGTGTGGCTGGCACCGTGGTTCGGCATCCTGATGGTCGACTACCTGTTCCGCCGCGGCCGGTACGACCGGGAGGCGCTGGTTGCGGGGCGCGGCGGCCTGTACTGGCGTCATGGCGGGATTCACTGGCCCGCGGTGATTGCCCAGGGCGTCGGTATGGTGGCGGCCCTGATGTGGATCGACGCTCCCACGGCATACCCGTCGTACGTCGGCCCCCTGTCCAGCCGCACGGACGGCGCGGACTTCAGCTGGCTGATCGGGATCGTCCTGGGCGCGGGCCTGTACTGGCTGCTTGCTGGCCCGCTGCACGGGCTGTTCGGGGAGCGCTCAGTCCGGGAGGAGGGCGAGCTCTCCGCGCTGCCGCAGTAAGCGGTAACCGCTAACGACCGCCGCTGTCAGGGTGCAGCCCTGACAGCGGCGGTCGCCGATGGTGGGCTCGGGCATCGTCCCCGTGCGAGCCGAGCTCAGGCGTGACCGCGCGGCACGGCATCCAGCAGTGGCTTAAGGACGTCCTCGATCGTCGGCGATCCGGCTGCCTCAGCAAGGTTGTACCGCACTCTGAGCGCTGGCTTGCTGATCGTGATGAGCCGCGCCAGGTCGATCGGCGTCGCGATGACTACTGTATCGGCGTCGGCGGCGTTGATCATTTGTTCGAGGTCGCGTAGCTGCTGGTTGCTGTACCCCATGGCCGGAAGAATCGGGCCGACGGCGTATTTCGCGTACACGTCGCGAATGGTGCCGGTGGCGAGGTGACGGGGGTCCACGATCTCGGCGGCGCCGTTGCGACGGGCGGCGACAACGCCGGCCCCGTATTGCATCTCGCCGTGCGTCAGGGTGGGACCGTCCTCGATCACCAGCACTCGCCGCCCGCTGATCAGCTCGGGCTTCTCCACGGTCACGTCACTGCGGGCATGTACGACCGTGGCGGTGGGATTCAGCGCGGAGATGGCGGCGTCGATCGCGTCCAGCTGCTGCTGTGTCGCCGAGTCGATCTTGTTGACGACCAGCACGTCGGCCGCCCGGAAGTTGAGGTCACCGGGGTAGTAGGCGCTTTCATGTCCCGCGCGAAGCGGGTCGGCGACGGTTATCCACAGATCCGGCCGATAGAACGGATAGTCGTTATTTCCGCCGTCCCAGACGAGGACATCGCACTCGGCCTGCGCCTGCTTCAGGATTGCCCCGAAGTCGACGCCGGCGTAGACGACCGTGCCCTCAGCCAGGTGCGGCTCATACTCTTCCCGCTCTTCCACGGTGACCTGGTGGATGGCCAGGTCGTCATAATTGGCGAATCTCTGGACGCGCTGCGCCGCCAGGTCCCCGTACGGCATTGGATGGCGGACCACCACCGGCGTCAGGCCCGCCCCGCGGATCGCCTGGCAGACGCGGCGCGAGGTCTGGCTCTTGCCGCAACCGGTACGCACGGCGCACACGGCCACCACGGGAACCCGGGCAGCGAGCATGGTGTCCCTTGGGCCTGGCAGCACAAACGAGGCACCGGCAGCCATCACCTGGCTGGCTTTGCCCATCACGTACGCATGCGAGACGTCGCTGTAGCTGAACGCCACCTCGTCAACGGCGAGTTCCCGGATAAGCCGGTCGAGATCTTTCTCCGGATGGATCGGGATGCCGTCCGGATATCGCGGCCCCGCGAGCTCGGCAGGGAACAGGCGGTTCTCGATGAACGGGATCTGGGTCGCGGTGAACGCGACCACCTGGTGGCCGGCGCTGTCGCGATACATGACGTTGAAATTATGGAAGTCGCGCCCCGCAGCGCCCATGATCAACACACGTCGAGGCATCGGGTCTCGTGCCCCCTCTCTCTGTCAACGCAGCTGTGCCCTCGCGGCGCTAGCCGGGCGTGGCCGCAGCGGTGCCGGCCATGAGCAGGCCGACGGTCTCGCGGCTGGTTACCCGCGGGTCGACGGTTCCGACGACGTTTCCCTCATACATGACCAGGACGCGGTCGCAGATCGTCATGATTTCGTCCAGATCTTCGGACACGACGATCACCGCGGTGCCCGCCGCGCGCTGCCGGAACAGCCGCTCGTGGATGTACTGCGCCGAGGCGACGTCGATGCCGCGGGTCGGCTGCGCCACCAGCAGCACGCCGGGTGACCTGGACAGCTCGCGCGCCATGATCAGCTTCTGGATGTTGCCGCCCGACAGGTTGCGGGCCGGCGTGTCCAGGCTGGGCGTGCGGACCGTGAAGTCATGCACGAGCTCAGCGCAGTGGCGGCGAACCTGCTCCGGACGGATGAAGCCGTGACGGAAGTACGCCGGGCTCGTGCTGTCCACGAGCAGGAGGTTCTCGGTCACCGTGAAATCGCCGATGAGCCCGTCCCGCATTCGCTCCTCGGGGACGTAGCCGAGTCCGGCGTGCCGGACTCCCGCCGGCCGCTTGCCGGTCACGTCGACTCCGTCGATCACGATCCGGCCGCTCGTGACCGGCCGGAGCCCGGCGATCGCCTCGGCCAGCTCGCGCTGGCCGTTGCCGGAGACACCGGCGATGCCGACGATCTCACCAGCGCGCACGTCGAGCGACAGGCCGCTCACGGCCTCTGCCGCCCGGTCGCCCGGAACCCGCAGTTCCGCCACCGACAGCCGCACATCCCCCGGCGTGCCCGGTGGCAGCGAGATGGCGGCGACCTCGTGCCCGACCATCATCGTGGCGAGCTCGTCCCTGGATGCGTCGGCCGCATCGACGGTGGCGATCTTGCGCCCCGCGCGCAGTACCGTGATCCGATCTGAGAGCTCAAGCACCTCGTTGAGCTTGTGCGAGATGAACACCACGGCCAGGCCGCTGGCGATCATCTCCTTCAGCACCCGGAACAGCTCACGTACCTCGCCGGGGGTTAGCACCGCGGTGGGCTCATCGAGCACGAGGAGCGAGACGTCGCGGTAGAGCGTCTTGATGATCTCAACCCGCTGGCGTTCACCGACCGAGAGCTGGTGCACCAGGGCGCCAGGGTCGATCGCGAGGCCGTAGGTGTCGGACAGCTCGCGGATGCGCGCGCTGACGCGGCCAGAGTCGGTCAGCAGGCCGCGAGAGGACTTCAGGCCGAGGGCCACGTTCTGCGCCACGGTCATCGTCGGCACCAGCATGAAGTGCTGGTGGATCATCCCGATCCCATGAGCGATGGCCATTGCAGGCGAGCGGATGACCGTCGGCTGTCCGCCTAGGATGATCTCTCCGGCGTCGGGCTGGTAGAGCCCGTAGAGGATCTTCATGAGTGTGCTCTTGCCCGCGCCGTTCTCGCCGAATAGGGTGTGCACCTCCCCGGCCCGCACGTCGAAATCGACCCGGTCGTTGGCGAGCACGCCGGGGAACTGCTTAGTGATCCCGTGCATTTCCAGCAGCGGGACCGATGCTGCCTGTGTGCTCGCCAACGTCGTCTCCGGATCCGTAACCGATGTGCTCAGTTGTCACTGTGGTGGAATCAGCGCGCCGGACTCAATCTTGCTGAGCACGGCCATGCCGCGTGCCTTGATCGAGGCCGGCAGCGGGTAGCTGGCATTGAAGACGATCTTCTCGCCCCCGTTGCGCAGGTTGATCATGTACGTCGCGCCGCCGAGCTTGCCGGCCTTGATGCCGGTGAGGATGTGGTCAAGCACGGGAACCCAGTTGTAGACCTGGCTGGAAACAACGTCCGATGGCGCCAGTGTCGACTGGTCCCACTGTGTGCCGAACCATGCGACATTGCTCGACTTCGCGACGCCGATCGCGCCGACCACCGACTGTGAGCTGCCGGTCAGCACGTCCGCGCCCTCTGACACGTACGAGTGCGCCGCACTGGCCATCAGACTCACGTCGCTGAACGAGCCAGTGAACGACAGGTGCACGGTCGCGGACTTGTCAGCCGCCATCACGCCGGCCTTGAATCCGTCCGTGTAGAGCTGTGCGTCACCGACGTCGATCGGCCCGATGACGCCGATCACCTTGCTCTTGCTCATCAGCGCGGCCATGTAGCCCTGCACGTAACCGCCCTCATTGGCCGCCGCCTGGTAGGCGTACACGTTCTTCATGTTGAAGGTCGACCCGGCCGTGCCCCAGGCAAATGAGACCTTGGGGTACTTGGGCGCAAGCTGCTGCACCGTGCTGCCGTACTGGGACCCGTTCGCAATGATCAGGTTGTATCCCTCAGCGGCGTACTGCTGGATGGCGTTCGCGGCGTCGGCCACCACGTACATGTTGTCCTGCACGGAAATCTGCAGGTTGTACTTGGTCTTCAGCGACTCGACCGCGGAGTACATGGCCTGGCTGAAGGCCAGGTCGTTCGTGGCGCTCGGGGTAATGAGCGCAACCTTGAGTGCGTGGCCCGCCGAGGCAGCCGGCTTGCCGCTGCTGCCACAGCCGACCATCGCCACTGCGATGGCCGCGGCGGCCGGCAATAGGAGCCACCGCGCCTTCGATCTCTTGCCTTTCATGTGCTCCCTCTCCTTCGTATCTAGGAGCCACGTTCGCCGGGTCACATGACCCCGCGCAGGTACGGCTTGCTGAGCGCGGTGGGCTGGCGATACCGCCCGACCAGGAGCAGCAGCGCGAGCACGACGATTACCGCGGGTGCCGTCGCTGCCAGGTCGGACAGGGACAGCGGGATGATGCCGAGCGTCTTCCAGGTGAGGATGATCGCTCCGGTCAGGCCGTACAGCAGCGCGCCGAGGGC
>JASHPF010000334.1 GCA_030038295.1 Streptosporangiaceae bacterium | reverse complement strand
AAGACCGACCCGAGCGACGCGTACGGTTACGCGATCTTCGACGTCGACCCCGGTTACGGGCCCGGCGAGACCACGATCACGTTCCAGTACTTCGCCATCCCGGCGGTGAGCGACGAGGCGACGCCGCAGCACGACGGCACCACCACGCTGCCGACGACGTCGTACGAGAAGTTCGTCTTCGGCCGCGGCCTGGGTGCGCGGACCTACTCCGCGCCGGCGTTCGCCACGGCCGGCGTGTAGCAACCGGCCGCGCCGGACCGTTTCACTAACAAGATCCTGCGCCCGGACCGCCGTACAATCCTCCGGAAAGATCACCGGAAAGTTGGATGAGTACGGCGACGCCGGAGGGGTCCATGGTGGGTGGCCGGGGCAGGGGTGTGCGGCACAGGCGACGGATTGCGTTAGCGAGCCGGCTCACCCGCGGACTGCGGCCGCGCCGCAGCGACCGCAGCGGCATCGACGAGCCGGCGAACTGGCGGTCGCACGGCCTGGTTCGCGTTCTGACGGTGGTCACCGGCGTCGTGGTGGTGGCCTTCGTGCTGTGGCTGGGCTGGGTGGTCTACCTGTACGTCGCGCGTGGCGGGCCGTCCGGCGCGACCTTCGACCCCGACCGGCGGTGCTCGGCGCTCGGTTTCTCGTGCGGGATCGTCACAAACCTGCTGGCCTCCGCTGTGCTCGTCGCCCTGGCGTCGGCCATCTTGCTGTGGCGGTTGTTCGGGCTGCAGCGGCGCTACTGGGACCGAGCCCGGGACGAGTCCCGTGAGCTGGTGCCGACGGCTGGTGCGATCATCGACCAGGTCGTGGGCCGTGATGAACTCTGCCTGGCCGTGATGACGGACCTGCACGATCGGGGCACCCGCCCGCACCTGATCGTGGGCGGCGTCGGCACCGGCAAGACCGCGGTCCTCGTCCGGCTGACCGAGATGCTCGCCGCCAAGCGCGCGATCCCGGTGCCGATCCGGCTCCGGGACGCGGCCGACCTGGACTTCGAGGCGCTGGCGCGGGACCGCTTCCTGAGCGAGGTGAACCGGGGCCTCATTTCGTCGGCCGAGGGCGAGACCATCTGGCGGCGGCTGCGCCAGGACGGGAAGATCATCGTGCTCGCCGACGGTCTCGAGGAAACGCTGTCCGGGAGCCCGGAACGGGACACGATCATCCGCGAGGCGATCAGGCGCGCGTACCTGCAGCGACTGCCGCTGGTCATCGCGTCGCGCCCGCATGACCCGCTGCGCGGGACCGACGCGGCCATCCTGGACCTGGAGCCGCTCAGCTATGAGGCGGCGCTGGCCTACATCGGCGGCGACGGGACCACCGAGGACGAGCGGCGGCTCGCCTGGATCGTGGAAACCGCCGAGGTTGTGGAGGCGCCCCTGTACCTGCAGGTCACCCGTGAGCTGCACCGCAGCGGGCTGCTCGAGCCCACGTCTGCCGGCCAGCTGGGGGTCGTCGACACGCGGGGCGTGGACCGGGCCAAGCTCCGGCTGAGCCTGCTGGAGACCTGGGAGCGGGCGCTGGTCAACGGGCACCTGCGCGCCGACGTGCCGCTCAGCAAGGCAGAGCGCCAGGCGGCGGTCGAGCAGATGTCCGTGCTCGCCTGCGTCGGGCTCCGGGCGGACACGCTCGAGGTGGCCATGGACGTCGAGCCGGGCCCGCAGCTGCGCGCCGAGGTGCGGCAGCGGCTGACGCGCCTCGACACGCACGCGCAGGCCGCGCCCGGCCTGCGGACCGTGGACGTGAAGCTCGCGGCCGCGTGGGCGGCGCAGCTCAACCTGGTCGAGGTGCGCGGGCAGAAGGTCAGGTTCCCGCACAGTCTCATGCAGGCATACCTCGGCTCCCGGCTGCTGGACACGGCGCTGACCGACCCTGACTACGCCCGCGAGGCGCTGGATTATCCGCGGCCGGGCCAGGAGTTCCTCATCGCGCTCGTGCTGCGCTCACGGGCCGGAGCGACGACCGGAGGCGGCCGGGCGGGTGGCGGCAACCCGGCGCTGCCCGGCGACGCGGCGGGCACCAGCCGCGCGGAGCTGCTGGCGCCGCTGCGTTCCGCCGTGGCTCGCGGCTATCCGCCCGCGCCCCGCGCGGGCGCGGCACCGGAGGACGGCGACGCGCGGCGCGGCGACGACGACGGCCCCGCAGGCGAGGACGGAACCTCCAGGGACGACAACAAGGTCTTCGACATGTACGCCGCCGCGCTGGAGATCGACTGCTTCGCGGCGGAACCGGCGCACGGCGAGCTCGCGACCGAGATCCGGGATCGCTGGTCCCGGATCTACGCCCAGGACCGGCGGACGCTGGAGGACAGCAAGGTCGCGCTGGTGCACCGGCTGGGCGAGACGGCACGGGTGATAGACGACCGGCTGCGCCGCGGTGACCGCATCGACGCCCGGCCCAGCTATCGCCAGCTGTATGAGGTCGGCTGCCTCGACCCCGCCTATCCGGTGCGGCTCGCCGCCGCGCAGGAGATCGGCGTGAGCGGTGAGACCGCGTACACCGAACTGCGCGACGCGCTCTTCGTGCCGTGTGAGACCTGCGCGGCCGAGCGGGTGCTATCCGGCGCCGACAGCGCCGCTCAGCATCCCGCGCTGCGGTACGCGCAGCCGCCGGCGAGCGCCGGCGAGTGGCTCGCCGCCGGGACCGGCGGCCCGGCGGGCGACCCGGCGAGCCTCCGTGCTCCGGTGCTCAGCGCCTGGATCGCGCCGATGCTGGTGGGCTCCACCGGCGGCAGAGGCGACGCGGCCGCGGACCGCGGCATCGCGGACCAGGCGCAGGCCGATCTCATGCGCTGGCTCCGGCACGTAGCCAGGGACGGCAGGCGGCCGGGGGAGCAGGACCTGCCGATCGCGCTGGAGATCGCGCTCGCCCAGGGCTTCAAGTACGCGGCCAACCGGCGGGCGCAGCAGCCCGATCTGCTCCGCGAGTCGCGGATGTTCCTGGCCGAGCAGGCGCTGGAGATGCTCAAGAGCGCGCGTTACTGGTTCAGCCAGCTCACCCT
>JASHPF010000333.1 GCA_030038295.1 Streptosporangiaceae bacterium | reverse complement strand
TTGGAGCGGGCGAAGGGAATCGAACCCTCATGACCAGCTTGGAAGTTCGGGAGCGCCGACGCTGGCTGACCAGGACACTCGTTGGTCCTAGTCGGCGCTGTCGGCTGACCGTGAGTCGCTGCGGCTGACCGCTGTGGCTCGCCGCGTGTGGCACGTACATGGCACGGCGTCGGGGAGCTCTGTCTGCCGCTCGCATTATCTACTCCTTGATGCAGACAAGTTTGCAACGCTAACCTTGTGGCATGACGACCGAGTTCGCCTCGCCTGGAGGAGATCCGCGGCAGCTGCTCTCGGAGGCTCGCGGGCTTGCACAGCGGGTGCGCCAGGCCCAGCGGGCCACCTGGTTCCCGCTGCTAGCGCTGGCGGCGGTGACCTTCGCCGCCGTGCCGGTCGACCGGTACGGTCGTTACACGACGACCTGCGCGGCTGCCGGCACCGCAGGCAATGGGAGCGTCTGCGTCACCTCATCCCTGGCGGCGTCGGTGTACTGGCCGGCCGCCCTCGTAGTGGTGTACGTGGTGACAGCCGTCGTGTACATCCACCGCTCCCGGGCCCGCGGCGTCGGGACTCGAGCGGGGCTGTACGTCATCGGGGGGATCATCATCGCCGCGCTGGTGACCGGAGCGTCGCTGTGGGCAGTCGGCCACCCCGCGGCCGGCGAATCCGGCGTCCTGGGCTTGCCGCTGGCCGGCTTCTACTGGCTGGCCAATGCATTCGGTGCCATGGCGCTGGCTCTGCTAGTGCTGGCCTGGGCCGAGCGCAACCGGGCCCTGTTCATCTTCACCGTTGGCTTCCTGGCGGTCATGCTGGCATCACCCGCTGCCTTCGGCTGGGTCGTGGCCCGGTCGTCACCGTGGTCGTTCCTCCCGCACCTCGTCATCAACGGCGGCGTGCTGCTGCTGGGCGGTATCGGCTTCGCCGTGACTCAGCGACCGGCCCGGCAGGCCAGGCAATGACCAGCCACCCTGTCAGCTACCTTGACGACGTCGTCCATCAGCGGGTCCGGCTCGGCATCCTGACCATTGCGCACGAGGCACGGCGGGTGGAGTTTGGCTACCTGCGGACCAGCCTCGAAGTCACCGCGGGCAACCTCTCCCAGCACCTCGGCGTGCTGGAGGCCGCCGGGCTGATCACCATCGAGAAGGGCTACGCCGGCAGACGCGCCCGCACCTGGATCAGCCTCACCAAGCAAGGCCGGGCCGCCCTGGCCGAGGAGTTCAGGCAGCTCAAGCGGCTGATCAGCCAACTCGATGATGCTGATGGGCCGCAGGGCTGACCATGATGGACCAGCCCTAGCTAGCGACCAGGCAAGGACGGGCAGCATGCGAATAAACACAGTGTCACGGCGCGGCGGCCTGCCAGTTGCAACACTGGCGCTGGTATCCGCCCTCGCTACCTCATGTGCCACCCACGGAGCCGCGGCCAGTACCGCCAACCCCACAGTCAAGGCGGTCATCGTCACCTTGTCCCAGTGGGGTCAGTGCCTCGTAGCCGCCGGAGAGGACCTCCACCACACGCTGTCAACGGTGAAAGGAAGAACGACCGCCGACGGCATTCTCCTTGGCTTCGCCTCCGGCGACCAGTTCCTCGTCCACAACCCCGCAAGTTCGTCCCCAGTAGCGACGGCCGACAACAGCCGCGCCCAGGCTCGCATCTCCGAAGGGCTAGCCCGAGAGCCTGCATGTCACACGACCCAGGCCCTCTCGGAGAAAAAAGCAGCCAGGCTCATCCAGCCCCGCCTGCGGTCAACGGGATAGCCCTTCCAAAGCCTGGCAAGCTGCAGCCGACATCAGCAACTACAACTACGGCCAGACCGCGCATCTGATTACCGGAGGCACACCATGACATGGACCGCGCCTGAGTACTCCCGCGCCGACGAGCCGTTTACGGGTCCGGAACGCGCAATGCTCGACGGGATGCTGGACTGGTACCGCGTAAGCCTGCTTAGCAGGTGCTCCGGGCTCACCGGCGAGCAGCTAGTCACTATGGCCGTCCCTCCCTCGAATCTGTCACTGCTAGGCCTCGTCCGGCATGTCACCGACGGCGAGCGCAACTGGTTCCGGTGTCGCTTTGCTGGCGAGGAGCTGCCCAGGTTGTACTCCAACCCGGACCGGCCGGATGGCGACTTTGACGAGTTGGATCCGGCAATGGCCGAGCGCGACCTGGACCGCCTGGTCGCCGAGCAGGCGGCGGCCAGGAGTGCGGTCGCGAACCGGCCGCTCGACGCGAGCTTCGTGCATCCCAATCCGCGCTGGGGTCAGATGTCACTGCGCTGGGCCTACATGCATGTGATCGCGGAATACGCCGGGCACTGCGGCCACGCGGACCTCATCCGAGAACGTATCGACGGCAGGGTTTATGGATGAGCAACCCGTCGCACCGGTCCGGACGCTGGACCGGACGCTGGAGTCCTCCGAGGCGCCTGGGGCCCCTAACTAACCGGTGATCGACTCACCGTGTGGCAAGAAGGGGAGGCTGACCTGCCGGACCTTGCGAGCGATCCTCTGGCCAAGGTCCTGACCTGGGGTCAAGGCCTGCTTGGAGCGGGCGAAGGGAATCGAACCCTCATGACCAGCTTGGAAGGCTGCGGCTGCCATGCCGCTGTGCAGCCGATTCGCAGGTCAACAGGAATCTCCATTGCCCGCGGGTGACCGTCAGGGCGGTTGGCTTACCCCTCGATCGGGCACGCGACGGGCACGCTCACGGACCCGGCTAGAGTCTCCGAGTTGCCGGTAGCGAGCGCCGAGCACGACGGAATCCCGACAGGACCGCGAGCAGTCAACTATCGCGGAACGTGATCCTGGCGCCGTAGCTTGGGACCGTGCCAGGCGACCGTGTGGGAGGCACCCGATGTTCGAAGGCTGCGTGTTCTGTGATCAAAGCTGGATGAGGGCAGCTGAGATCTTCATCGAGACCCCCCACTGCATATTCGTCTCGAGCCGGGACCCGGCCATCCGGGCCCAGGCCGGACTGGCG
>JASHPF010000332.1 GCA_030038295.1 Streptosporangiaceae bacterium | reverse complement strand
TCGTCGTCGTTCACGCGCGCGGCGCCGCCCACCGCCCGGCACCGGAAGGTCACGTCCAGCCAGTGCACCTGGTCACCGTTTCCGTAGACCACCAACGGCAGGGCAGAGACGCTGACGATGCGCTCGGCGACGGCCAGCACTGCCGTCTCCTCAGCCACCTCGCGGACCGCGCCGGAGGCTGGTTGCTCGCCTGGCTCGAGACAGCCGGTCACCAGCGTCCAGAGGTCGTTGTCCGCCCGCCGGACGAGCAGTACCCGGCCGTCGTCAGCCAGCACGACCGCGGTCACGCCGGGCAGCCACAGCGCCTCGTGGCCCACGTGCGCGCGCAGATCGAGAATGAACGGAGGAGTCGGCACGCTCGCAGCCTAGGGCTCGAGCGCGCCAAGCAGGCCGCCCAGCACGTGCACCGCGGCCGCGACTTCGTCGGGGTTGATCGCGGCCAGCATGGCGGCGCGGGAGGTGTGCAGGAGCGCGTCGCCGCGGCGGACGAGTGCCGTTCCTGCGTCGGTCAGCGCGACCGAGTTCTCCCGGCGCGTGTGCGTCGCCACCCGCACGGTCATCAGGCCGGCCGCGACGGCGCTGTCGATCTGACGGCTCACGCTGCCCTTGGTGAGCCCGACCCGGTCGGCGACGGCCTGCTGGCTCAGCGGGCCGGGGTGCGCGTCCACGACGGAGAGCACCAGGAACTGGGCGAGCGAGACGCCGAGCTCGCGCCGGAACAGCGCCTCGCCCTGGCGGTCCATCACCCCGGCAACCCGGCGGATGAGGTACCAGAGCGTGGCCAGTTCGTCAGGCAGCTCGTCGGGCAGGGTGCTCCGCTCCATGGCAGCAGCATAGCGAAGACTGTTTGACAATCAACTGTTCTTTATGCAACCGTTGTTGTAACAACTTATATCGCGAGAAGGGTCACGCTCATGAGAGTCCTGGTCGTACTCGACCACCCGTACACGATCGCGTCGGCCGAGAACGTGCCCCACCGGCGCAGCTTCTCGGCCGCGGTCGCCGCCGCCGCGATCCGCGGTGCCCGCTCAGGCGGGCACGAGGTCGACCTGATCGACCTGGCCGCCGATGGCTTCCAGCCGGCCATGACCCAGGCGGATCTGGCCGCGTGGAGACAGGGCCGCGTTATCGATCCGGTGGTGCTCGATTACCAGCGCCGGCTGCTCGCGGCCGAGCACCTGGCGTTCGTGTTTCCCGTCTGGTGGGAGGCCATGCCCGCCGCCACCAAGGGCTTCCTCGACCGCGTGCTGACCAAGGGCGTGGTGTACGAGGAGCTCGCCGACGCTAGGGGCAACCCGTTCCGCAGCCGGCTGACCAACCTCGGCGGGGTGAGCGTCCTGTCGGTCATGACCACTCCGGACAAGGCGTACCGCTGGTGGTACCGAGACCCGCTCACCAAAATCCTGTTCAAGGGAACCTTCGCGAAGATCGGCGTCCGGAACCTTCGGTGGACGAACTACGCCAGCGTCACGACAAAGACGAGCGAGCAACGCGAGGCGATGCTGCAGCGGACCGAGCAGGCCTTCGCCGCGCTCTGATCGCGCCCAGGCGCCCGGCCGGCTCGTAGGGTTGCCTCATGACCACTCGTGTACTTGGCTCCACCGGCGTCCGGGTCAGCCCGTTCTGCCTGGGCGCGATGATGTTCGGCAGCACCTGGGGAAATCCCGACCACGACGAGGGAATCCGGATCATCCACAAGGCGCTCGACGCCGGCCTCAACTTCGTCGACACCGCCGACGTGTACTCCGAGGGCGAGTCGGAGGTGATCGTCGGCAAGGCGCTCGCCGACGGCCGCCGCGCCAATGTCGTCCTGGCCACGAAGGCGCATGGCGTGATGGGCCCGGACGTCAACCAGCGCGGTAACTCGCGCCGCTGGCTCATCAGGGAGTGCGAGGCGAGCCTGCGCCGGCTGGGCACCGACTACATCGACCTCTACCAGATTCACCGGCCGGACCCCGACACCGATATCGACGAGACGCTCGCCGCGCTGTCCGACCTCATCCGGGCCGGCAAGATCCTCTACGCCGGCACCTCCACGTTTCCGGCCGATCAGATCGTCGAGGCGCAGTGGGCCGCGCAGCGACGCGGCCGGGAACGCTTCGTGTGCGAGCAGCCGCCCTACTCGATCCTGGTGCGCGGTGTCGAGGCCGCGGTGCTGCCGGCCTGCCAGCGGCATCAGCTCGGCGTCATCACCTGGGGTCCGCTCGCGAGCGGCTGGTTGTCCGGGCAGTACCGGCTCGACGCCGACCTGCCGGCCAGCCGGCGCTCGCGGCGGCTCCCGCAGCGGTTCGACCTGAGCCTGCCAGCGAACCAGGCCAAGCTGACCGCTGCCGACAAGCTCGCGAAGCTGGCCGCGGAGGCGGGCATGTCCCTCATCCACCTGGCCATCGGTTTTGTCGTCAGCCATCCGGCGGTCACGTCGGCCATTCTCGGCCCGCGCACCATGGAGCACCTCGACAGCCAGCTCGGCGCCCCCGAGGGCCTGCCCCCGGAGCTGCTGGACCGGATCGACGAGATCGTGCCGCCGGGCACGAACCTGAACCCGGCCGACGGCAGTTACGTCCCGCCGGCGCTCGCCGACCCGGCGCTGCGCCGGCGCGGCTGAGGCCTGTTGCTCCGTCCGGTCGGTCGCGCCTGCGTCACGGCGCCAGTGCGTGCAGGATCTCCTGCGCGCGCTCGGTGGCCGACTCCGGCGAGACGTCCGGGGACCCGATCAGCGGGTCCCAGTTGAGGTCGTAGAACACCTCCGTCACGCCGTGCTCGCCGAGCCACTGACTGTCGGCGCGGATCTGGTCGTAGTCCCCGGAGAGCAGCAGCCGCTGCCCGTCCGGCCCGGTCACCGGCGCGCCCGCGCGCACCACGCCGCGGCAGACGTAGCGCAACGCGGCCGGGTCCCGCCCGGCCGCTTCCGCCGACTCGCGCACCACCGCGATGAGCCTGTCGACCGTGGACAGGTCCGTGCGGCTCGAGGTAACCCAGCCGTCCGCGACGCGGCCGACCCGCTGCAGCGCCGGCCTGGCCAGGCCGCCGAGCAGCACCGGCGGGCCGGCCGGCTGGACCGGCCGCGGCAGCTGCGTGCCCGCCGGGATCTCGTAGAACGCGCCAGTTACCGGTGCGTCGACGGTCCCTGCCCACAGGGCCCGCAGCATCCGCACGTACTCGGCCGCACGGGCGCCGCGGTGGCCGAAGTCCGCGCCGGTCAGCGCGAACTCCTCGGGCATCCAGCCGAGGCCGAGCCCGAGGTCGTGCCGCCCGCCGGACAGCACGTCGAGCGAGGCGGCCTGCTTCGCGAGGTAGCCAGGCGACACGAAGGGCAGGTTGACCACGGCGACTCCGAGCCTGATCCGGCTGGTGTGCGCGGCCGCGAAGGCCAGCGCCGCCATCGGATCCAGCACGCTCTGATAGACCGGGTCCATTCCGGAGCCGGCCGGGACCAGCAGCCGCTGGAAGCTCCACAACGAGTGGTACCCGGCTGCTTCTGCAGCCGCGGCGAAGGCCGCTAGATTCTGCGGTGTAGCCCACGCGCCCGACACTGGGGCGCCGAATCCGATGTCCACTCGCCCACCCTAACCGCGGCCGGGCGGATGGCCGAGATACGGAACGAGCCCGTTCCCTTAAAAGGTGGAGGCACACGTGAACGCAGGCCCGCGCACCTGGATCGCGACCCTGCGCCGGTCGCATGACAACCTGGTCCGCATCGCCGGGCCGATGACGCCCGAGGAGGTCCGGGCCCAGTCGTACTGCCGGGACTGGACGAACGCGCAGGTGCTGTCGCACCTCGGGAGCGGCGCCGAGATCGCGCTCATGGGACTGCCCGGCGCGCTCGGCGAGGGACCGCCCGTCAGCCGCGACGCGTTCCCCGCCGTGTGGGACACGTGGAACGCCAAGAGCCCGGACGATCAGGCCGCCGACGCGCTGGCTTCGGACGAACGGCACGTGCAGCGGCTCGAGGAGCTCAGCGACGAGGAGCTCGCCGCGGCCCGGCTGGATTTCCTCGGCATGCAGCTCGACGCGACCGGCATCATCCGGCTGCGACTCGGCGAGCACGTCCTGCACACCTGGGACCTCGCGGTCATGCAGAACCCGGACGCCACCGTGCAGGCGGACGCCGTAGAGCTGCTCATCGACAACGTCCCGCAGTTCCTCGCGCCGCGGCTCGGCAAGCCGCTGCCGGAGACGTTCCGGGTGCGGATCACGACGACCGAGCCGGCCCGTGACTACCTGCTGACGTCGGCCGAGTCGGTCAGGGTGGTGAACTGGCCGGGCGACGAGGCCGAGGCCGACGGCGAGGTGCCGCACGTGGAGATGCCCGCCGAGGCGCTGCTGCGGCTGTCGTACGGAAGGCTCGACGCGGCCCACACCCCGGCGTCGGTGTCCGGCGACCCGGACGTGCTGGACAAGCTGCGGGCGATCTTCCCCGGCTTCTGAGTCAGCCGAGTGCGGCGAGCACCAGGCCCACGGTGTCCTCGGCGCAGCCCCAGGAGAGCGTGACACCGGCCCCGCCGTGGCCGTA
>JASHPF010000331.1 GCA_030038295.1 Streptosporangiaceae bacterium | reverse complement strand
GTCCCGCATCGACGTGCCCACGGGCCAGAACTCGCTGACCGCCGGCAGCAGGGTCGCGATCGCCGGTGAGGCGTGGGCACAGCACAAGGGCATCGAGGCCGTCGAGGTGCGGGTCGGCAACGGCCCCTGGCAGCAGGCGCAGCTCGCCGCGGTGCCCGACATCGATACGTGGCGGCAATGGGTCTACGAGTGGGACGTGGACGTCGAGCCAGGCAGCTACCTGATCGAGGCGCGGGCCACCGACAAGACCGGCTACACCCAGACGTCCCTGGTCGAGCCGCCGGAACCCAACGGGGCATCCGGGTATCCCTCGGTGCTGGTCAACGTCGTCAGCTAGCCGCCGGTGGCCGCGACCGCTGGCAGGCTGCCGGCGGCCTGGTCACAGCAGCTGGTCGACCGGAACCCCGTACATGTAGGCGCCGAGCCAGCGACCGAGCTCGGCGAAGAACGCGCGGCTCGCGGGTCCTCCGGCCGTCCGGACGAGCCCCGCCGGGCTCGCCAGCCCGGTGTCGGGCAGCCGCAGCCGGGTCACATGTCCGCCCAGGTAGACCGCCTCGGCGTGCCGCCGAAGGCGGTATGGCGACCGGGGCGCTGTGCCGGACACCACCAGAACCGGGCAGCCGATGTCCAGCCGCAGTCGCCCGCCGGCCGTCCACGCAGGCTCGTACAGGATCAGCGCATCGGCTGCCGGAGGCCGGGCTGCCGGAAGCTCGTCCCGGCCTCGGCCACCGGTCCGACGGTCACACCAGCGGGCCGCGACGCCGGCCGCGCGGCCCTGGGCGGACACGATCAGATGCTCGATCCCGTCCGTGTCGCGCAGGTGCGCACTGACGGCATCGAGCTCGGCGAACGCGCGCTCGGTGGCACGCGCCCGGCGCGACGGCAGCAGCGAGCGCGTCGGCACCCGGATCCCGAACAGGTAGAAATGGCACGAGCGCTCGGTGAACCACGCCGCCAGGTCGGCCGGCACCACCGGATCCCCGGCTGCCTGCAGGTGCACCACTGCCCGGCGGCTCGGCTGCGCCGATCGCAACCGGAAGAGGCTGGCCGGCGGTGCCGTTGCGGTCGCTGTGACCCGACCCGGTTGCGGCCCCGGCTCCTGCCTCGTCATGACGTCGCGACTGGTGCTGATGCTCACATGGTCCCCCGTCCCCCGGCCAGTGTCGCATCGTAATCGGACCATCACGCACTGGACACGCCGGGGCCGGCCGACGCCCGCGGGCGCGGTTTTGCCCGGTGTCGCCCCAGGCAGCTTTGCTACCATTCAGCCCGAGGGAACGCGGCCTGCCCGGACCTGGTCAGGTTTGCCGGCCGGCGGCCGCGGGAAACACGGCGGTGAACGCGCAGACGCACGCCGAGCGCATGTCTGCGCATGCGAACGGGCCCCTCCATGTATGAGATGGAGGGGCCCGCCCCTGTCTCGCGTCGTCCGGCCCGCCGGTTGCCCGGCCACCGTACCCGGCGTGACAGTCGCCCCGCCGCCCTGGCGAACCGGTTGCCCGGCCACCGCGCGCGGCGTGACAGGTGCCCCGCCGCCCTGGCAAGCCGGTTGCCCGGCCGCCGCTTGCGACGTGGCGTGCCCCGCTGCACCGGCTTGCCGATTGCTCGGCCGCCCCTTGCCACGCGGCACAGCTGGTGCGAGGATCCCCGCGAGTCGGTTAACGCCGGTCACCTGACTCGCCCCGGCGTTCCCAGGGTTGCCCCTGAGGCGGATCCCGGTTTCAGCAGTGAGAGATTTCTACGCCCTGTTCCCGGCGCCGCACAAGGCCTTTCCCGCATAACTTCAAGATTCTTTTGTCATCCACAGGACGCCCGGCGTTTATCCCCCGTCTACGCGATGTCTCCACGGCTTCATGCACAGGTTCATCCACATGTCCCCAGGACGCCGCGTCGGACCGTGGCCATTCGAAACCGCCCGCGCCAGCAGCGGCGCCCGCGGGTCAGCCGCTCACTCTCCCGCCGTGGCGCCAGTGGTTCTACCATTCTGAAAGCGGACGGAACGGTCAGGTCGTCGGGAGGCCCTGTGACGGATCAGCACGACGAGGCCGGTCACGCGCCCGAACTGACCGTCGAAGTGGGCGACGACCACGTGGCCACTATCGAGTTCAGCCGGCCGCCAAGCAACTTCTTCAGCGTCAGCCTGATCCGCCAGATCGCCGAAGCCTGCGAGAGCCTGGCGGCCGATCCGCGCTGCCGAGCCGTCGTGTTGTGCAGCGCCGGCCGGGTGTTCTGCGCCGGCGCTGACTTCGACGCCGCGCATCCCGTCCGGGCGACCGACGGCACGCACCTATACGACCAGGCCATCCGGCTATTCGAGCAGCCGCTCCCGGTCGTGGTGGCCGTCCAGGGTGCGGCCATCGGCGGTGGCCTCGGCCTGGCCCTGGCGGCCGACTTCCGGGTGGCCGCGCCCGAGGCGCGGTTCGCGGCCAACTTTGCCCTGCTCGGCTTCCATCACGGCTTCGCGCTCACCGTCACGCTCCCGGCTGCCATCGGCCAGCAGGCGGCCCTTGACCTGCTGTACACCGGGCGCCGGGTCGGTGGCGAGGAAGCGCACCGGCTCGGCCTGGCCGACCGCCTCACCGAGCCTGGCCAGGCGAGGGCCGGCGCGCACGCGCTGGCCGCCCACATCGCCGCGTCGGCACCGCTCGCGGTGCGCTCGATCCGGGCCACCATGCGGGCCGAACTCGCCGCCCGGGCCCGGGCGGCGATGGCCCGCGAGCGCGCCGAGCAGGACCGGCTGATGCAGACCTCGGACTGGAAGGAAGGCGTGGCGGCGGTCATGCAGCGGCGCCCGGCACAGTTCACCGGCAGCTAACGAAAGGCAGGACGCGGTGCCCGTACTGGCGAGGCCAGCTGGCGACATCTACTACGAGGTCACCGGGAACTCCGGACCGCCGCTGCTGCTCACGCACGGCTACGGCGCCACCTCGGCCATGTTCGCGCGCAACCTCGCGGCGCTCGCCGCGAGACACCGGGTAGTGACCTGGGACTTGCGCGGTCACGGCCGCAGTGAGTACCCGGCCGATCCGGCGGCGTATAGCGCCGCCAACGCACTCGCCGACATGGCGGCGCTGCTCGCCGAGCTCGGACCGGACCGGGCCGTGCTCGGCGGGCACTCGCTCGGCGGCTTCCTGTCCCTTGACTTCGCCCTCACGTTCCCCGATCGGGTCGCCGCGCTCGTGCTCATCGGCACCGGGCCCGGCTACCGCAACGACGCGGCCAGGGACGATTGGAACCGGCGGGCGCACGCCACCGCGGCACGGCTCGCCGAGCGCGGCCTCGCAGGGCTGCCCGGCAGCGCAGAGCTGCACAGCGACGAGCACCGCGACGCCAGCGGCCTGATCCACGCCGCGACGCAGACGCTGACGCAGCGGGACGCCCGCGTGATCGACGGGCTCCCCGGCATCGCCGCGCCCACGCTGGTCGTCGTCGGCGCCGATGACACGCCGTTCCTCGGCGCAGCCGACTACATGGCCGGCAAGATACCCGGTGCGCGCAAGGTCGTCATTCCCGGTGCCGGGCACGCGCCGAACGTCTCGGAGCCCGAGGCGTTCAACCGCGCGGTGACCCGCTTCCTCGCCGAGCTCAGCGTGCGCGGCGAGCCGCGCGCGGCGACACCGGAGCCACTCGCGTGACCGTCCGCTCAGCGCCAGCCGCGGACGTGCCGACCCCCGAGCAAGTCCGGGCCGAGCTGGCCGCGTGGGTGCGCGAGTGCTGGGACCCCGACCGGCCGCTGCGTGACTGGCGCGAGCTCTTGCTCGGGGCGGGCTGGGCGGTGCCGAGCTGGCCGCGGCGCTGGTACGGCCGCGACCTGCCAGGCTGGGCGGACGAGCTGGTGGCGACCGAGCTGATCCGGCTCGGTGCCGTCGGCATCCCGGTGGGCAGCGGCAGCTGGCTCGCGGCGCCCACGATTCTGGCGCACGGTCCGGACGAGCTCAGAGAGCGGCTGCTGCGGCCGATCCTGACCGGCGCACAGACCTGGTGCCAGCTGTTCAGCGAGCCCGGGGCCGGCTCGGATCTGGCGGGCCTGTCCACTACCGCGGTGCTGGACGGAGAGAGCTGGGTTGTCAGCGGCCAGAAGGTATGGAACACCAGTGCTCACCATGCGGACATGGCGATGCTGCTGGCCCGCACCGACAGCTCGGTGCCCAAGCACCAGGGCATCACCTACTTCGCGCTGCCCATGAACCAGCCGGGCGTGGAGGTCCGCCCGCTGCGGCAGATGAACTTCCACGCCTCGTTCAACGAGGTGTTCCTCACCGAGGCGCGCGTCCCCCGCGAGAACGTCGTCGGAGCGGTCGGCCTGGGGTGGGCGGCGGCCCTCACCACGCTGTCCTACGAGCGGCGCTTTGCCGCCCTGCAGCGTCCGGGCTACTCGCTGACGCCGGGCCGCGCGCTCGCCGAGGCGCGGGCCGAGGCCGACCGCCATTTCGCCACCTACTCGTGGTATCCGCAGCGCGCCGGACGACCGGACCTCGTCGTGGAGCACGCCCGCGCGGCCGGCGTCTCGACCGACCCGGTCATCCGGCAGGCGATCGCCCGGCTCGTGACGCTGCACCGGGTGAGTCAGTGGACGGCCGACCGCGCCCGGCTGGCGCGGGCCATGGGCGCCCGGCCGGGCGCCGAGGGCTCGATCGGCAAGCTGGCGGCCAGCAACGTCGCGAGAGAGTCAGCACGAGTACACGCGATGATCGCGGGCGCCGCCGGACTGCTCACCGGGCCGGACTCCGCGCTTGGCGGCGTTATCGCCGAGGTCCTCATGTCGGTTCCCGGTCAGTCGATCGCCGGCGGGACGGACGAGATCCAGAAGAACATCCTCGCCGAGCGGGTGCTCGGCCTGCCCGGCGAGATCAGGGTCGACCGCGATGTGCCGTTCAGCCAGCTGACCGGGCGCGGCTGACCGGTCTCAGAGGAGATTCAGAGCCGAGCCTGACGTGCGCCCGAGCGGGACCGGGCAGGCTATCGGCATGATGTCCGTGCGGGATCCGCTCATCGCCACGGCGTCCGGCGGCGGGCTCAGTCGCGCCGACGGCAGCCCGGTCCGCGTCCTGGTCGTCGACGACGAACCCAGCCTCGCGGAGCTGCTCGGCAGCGTGCTGCGCTATGAGGGCTGGGAAATCCAGACCGCGGCGGATGGCCGCTCCGCGGTGCGTGCCGCTCGCGACTTCGAGCCGGACGCGATCATCCTCGACATCATGCTGCCCGACTTCGACGGGCTCGAGGTCCTGCGGCGAGTACGGGCGATCCTGCCGCACGTGTGCGTGCTGTTTCTGACCGCGCGAGATTCCGTGCAGGACCGGGTGAACGGCATCACCGCGGGTGGCGACGACTACGTGACCAAGCCGTTCAGCCTGGAGGAGGTCGTCGCCCGGCTTCGCGGGCTACTGCGCCGTGCCGGGATGGCGCGCGCCAGCGGCGGCACCGAGATCACGGTCGCCGACCTGACGATGGACGAGGACGCCCGAGAGGTACGCCGGGGTGGGCAGCTCGTCGAGCTCACCGCCACCGAATTCGAGCTACTCCGGTTCCTGCTGCGCAATCCCCGTCGGGTGCTGTCCAAGGCGCAGATCCTGGATCGGGTGTGGAATTACGACTTCGGCGGCCAGGCGCACGTCGTCGAGTTGTACATCAGCTACTTGCGCAAGAAGATCGACTCTGGCCGCGAGCCGCTGATCCACACGGTCCGCGGCGTGGGGTACGTGCTGAGGCCACCGGGCTGACCGTGGCGACGCGACGGCTGTCCCCCGGCGCCCGGCAATGGCTGGCGCGCCGGACGCTTCGCGCCCGGCTCATTGCGGGCTTGCTCACCTTGCTGGCGCTGGCCTGCGCGTCGGTCGGCCTGGTGACCTACACGCACCTGCACTCGGTTCTGGTCGGTGAGCTCGACACGGAGCTCACCACGGCAAGCCTGCGCTACTCCGGCTGCTTCAGCCCGCACCAGGACGACGACGATGACGGCGGTCCGCAACCGGGCGGCGGCCAGCCGCCAGCCCAGTGTGCGCAGCAGCAGACGGCGGCGGCGTTCACGGCCGTGATCACGACGCCGCGGGTGGTGACCGACCCGTATCTCGCCGGCGCCGATGGCACCTGCCAGCTGTCGGCGGCCGACCGGGCCAAGGTCGCCAGCGTCCCGGTCGGGCGGTTCGTCACCCTAGACCTGAGTCCTTACGGTGCCTACCGCATGACTGCCAGCGAGACCGGAGACGGGATCGTCGTGACCGGGCTGCCGCTCAGCCCGGTCACGCACACGCTGCAGCAGGTCGCGATCGCCGAGCTGGCGGTGTTCCTCGCCGCGCTGGTCGTTACCGGAGTCATCGGCACCTTCTGGGTCCGGTTCTCCCTGCGCCCGCTGCGCCGGGTCGCCGCCACCGCGACGAGCGTGACGCGGCTTCCGCTCGGCAGCGGCGAGGTCAGGCTGCCCGAGCGGGTGCCGGACGCGAACCCGGCTACCGAGGTCGGACAGGTCGGCGCCGCATTCAACCGGATGCTCGGTCACGTGGAGGCCGCGCTCGCGCGACGCGAGGCGAGCGAATCGCGGCTGCGCACCTTCGCGGCGGACGCCAGCCACGAACTGCGCACCCCGCTGGCCGCCATCCGCGGATACGCCGAACTCGCCCGCCGCCGCGCCGCAGACCTGCCTGACGAGGTCGGGCACGCGCTGCGGCGAGTGGAGTCGGAGGCCGCCCGGATGAGCGAGCTGGTCGACGAGCTGCTGCTGCTCGCCCGGCTGGACGCCGGGCGGCCGCTGGCCAGCGAGCCAGTGGATCTCACCCGCCTCATCATCGACGCCACCAGCGACGCTCGGGTGGCTGCCGCAGGTCACCGCTGGCGGCTAGACCTGCCCGCGCAGCCGGTGAGCGTGTCGGGGGACGAGCAGCGGCTGCGCCAGGTGCTGGCCAATCTGCTGAGCAACGCAGCGCGCCACACGCCGGCCGGCACGGTCGTGACCATCACCCTCGCCACCCAGTCGGCACCCGCGGGCCCCGCCACGGCCGTCATCAGCGTGACCGACACCGGGCCGGGCATCCCGGCTGACCTCCAGCCGGACGTCTTCGAGCGGTTCGTGCGCGGCGATACGTCCCGGTCCCGTGCGGCCGGGAGCAGCGGTCTGGGCCTCGCGATCGTGCACGCCGTGACGACCGCGCACGGCGGCCGCGCGGACGTCACCAGCCGACCGGGCCAGACCACGTTCACCGTCACGCTGCCGGTCAGCCGCGAGGGCTGACGCACGCCAGCCGCGGACGGTGCCCGGCTCCGGCGGAGATCAGCAAGAATGCCGGAATGCGCACGACTGTCGCCGCGGCCGCCGGAACGCTCATGGCCGCGCTGCTGTGCGCCGCCTGCTGGGCGACCGCCGGCCCGGTGCTCGCCTCGACCCAGCCGAGCACCGCGCCATCCGCGTCGCCGGCCAGCCCGGCGGCGTGCTATGCGTTCGCGGTCAGCGCGCTGCGCCGGCACGTTGTCGTCCGGCGCACGCCGCCGGCGTGCGCCGGCCTCGGGGCAGCCGAGATCAATCTGACGGTCGGCCGGGCAATCCGCACCGTCATCGGACCGCTGCCCAAGGCCGCGGCTCGACGCCATGAGCTCGCCGACAGCCGCTACCTCGCCAGCCTGGTCCGGCAGGGCCGCCCACCCCGGCCGGCGCCACTGACCGCCACCGCCGCCGCGGCGCCGCACACCCTGGTAGCGCGGCTCGCCGCGCTGGCAGCGTGGCTCGCTGCCGCGCTAGCGGGCGGCTACCTTCTGACGGGTCTGCGGTGGCCCACCCGCCGCCGGCGGCGCTGGATATCCGGGCTGGCCGGCGCTCACGCGCTCCTCGCTCTATCGGGCCTGTGTGTCTGGGTCGCCTACCTGGTGACTTTGCAACCGACCCTGGGCTGGATAGATGTGGCCGTGACCTGGGTGCTCGCAGGCATGGGCCTGGCGACGCTGCTCGCCGACCCGGCCGGTCAGCCTGCCCGAGCGGTGACCGTGCGGCCGGCGGCCACGGTGACCGGCGTGCCGCCTGGCTCGCCAACCGCCCGTGCGCCAGTCCTGGTTATCGCGCTCCACGGCGCGCTCGCAACGGCCACGATCGTGTTCGTGCTGCTGGCCGTCATCGCGGCGGGCTAGTGTCTGGCGGCCGGCCCGCGACCCGCCGCAAGCCGTCCACGAGAGCCAGGTCGGCAATCGCGATCGCGTCGGCGAGGCTGAACCAGCGCACCTGCTGGCTCTCGCCCGGTGGCGGGCACGGCTCCGCGTCGTCGCCCTGCAGCAGATAGCGCAGATCCAGATGGACGTGGGCGCCGGCGTCATGCACGTCCAGGTGAACCAGCAGCGGTCCGTCGGCGGGGTGACGGACCGGCAGCCCGGTCTCCTCGTGCGCCTCGCGCAACGCGGTCTGCCACGGGGCCTCCCCGGCGTCGATGTGCCCGCCGGGCTGCAGCCAGCCGCCGACTCGCTTGTGCCAGTGCAGCACGGTGCCGCGCGGCCCCACCACGATGGCAGACCCGGTGACGTGCACCGGGTCCGCGTCCCGGTCAAACGGCTCGGGCAGCCGGCCGAGCTCGGCCAGGAACCGGGCCCGCGAGCTGATCTCCCTGGGTGTGGCCGCGTCGAAGCCCGCCACCGCGCGGCGCAGGTCCGTCGTTACCTGCCGCAGGTTGACGCCAGCTCGCCGGGTCAATTCTCACTCGAGGCAGCCCAGATGTTGATGCCCGACTCGACCGCCTGCTTGTCGATCGCCCCGAGCTCCTCGGCCGAGAACTCCGACCGGGCGGCGGCAGCCAGATTCTCTTCCAGCTGAGCCACGCTGCTCGCGCCGATCAGCGCCGAGGTGACGCGCTCGTCACGCAGCACCCAGGACAACGCCAGCTGGGCCAGCGACTGGCCGCGAGAGCGGGCGATCTCGTTCAGCGCGCGCACGTGCGCGAGGTTGGCGTCGCTGAGCTGGTCGCGCGACAGCGAGCCGTCCCGGCTTGCCCGCGACCCGGCCGGGACGCCGGTCAGGTACCTGCTGGTCAGCAGCCCCTGGGCGAGCGGCGAGAACGCGATGCAGCCGATGCCCTCCTCGCCAAGCACGTCGAGCAGACCGGCCTCGATCCACCGGTTCAGCAGCGAGTACGACGGCTGGTGGATCAGCAGCGGCGTGCCGAGCTGGCGCATGATCGCCGCCGCCTCCTTGGTCCGGTCCGCCGAGTACGACGATATGCCCGCGTACAGCGCGCGCCCGGACCGCACCGCGGTGTCCAGCGCGCCCATGGTCTCCTCGAGCGGCGTGTCCGGATCGAATCGGTGACTGTAGAAGATGTCGACGTAGTCCAGGCCCAGTCTGGCTAGCGACTGGTCGAGGCTCGCCAGCAGGTACTTGCGCGAACCCCACTCGCCGTACGGCCCCGGCCACATGTCGTAGCCCGCCTTGGTCGACACGACGAGCTCGTCGCGATAAGGCCGGAGGTCGCTGCGCAGGATCTCGCCGAAGTTGGCTTCGGCCGAGCCGTAGGGCGGGCCGTAGTTGTTCGCCAGGTCGAAATGCGTGACACCCAGGTCGAACGCGCGGCGCAGGATCGCCCGCTGGGTCTCGATCGGCGTCTCGCCGCCGAAGTTCTGCCATAGCCCGAGAGATATGGCCGGCAGTTTCAGGCCGCTCTGCCCCGATCGCCGATAGGGCATCTTCTCGTCGTACCTGTCCGCCGCAGCCACATAGGTCATGTCAAGAGTCTGCCACCGACACGGACCCCGGGCCGGCGACCGCGTGCGGCCGCTGCGGCTCGGCGATGTCGTCCGGGTTGCGGTACAGGCCAGCGGATTGCCCAGGACGGAGCACGTAGATCCGCATGCCTCCAACTGCCCTTGATCCGCGCGTAGCCGCGACGCGGTCTATCGTGCCGGGCCGACCTGCATCCGGCCGCGCTCGATCACTGCATCCCGGCGCCGCGCCACCTCGGCGCGATCGATGCCTGCCGCGTTCCAGCGCGCCCTGGCCCTGGCCTCGACGCCGGCCGCATCCCCGGCGATCACCTGCTCCTGGTAGGTCGCGAAAATCGCCATGACCGCCGCCGTGTCGTTAGCCGCCGC
>JASHPF010000330.1 GCA_030038295.1 Streptosporangiaceae bacterium | reverse complement strand
TACTACCTGCAGCACGGCCAGGCCCGGGCCGCGGCCCGCACCCAGGCGATCGCCGGTCTCGGCCTGCGCGCTGGCGGCCGCCTGGCCGAGGCACGCGAGCAGCTCACCGCCGCGCTCGAGGTCCTGCGGGCAGAACCCGATCACGACACCGTGCGCGCCCTCGGAGCCCTCGCAGAGGTCGAGGTATTCGCCGGCTCGCCCGACGCCGACCGGCTAACCACCGAGGCGCTCACCCTCAGCCAGGCCCTCGGCGCCAGCGCCAGCCAGCTCTGCGACCTGCTCACCATCCGCGGGATCTTCCTTAACCACGCTAGCCGGCTGTCCGAGGCGGTCGCCTACGATCGGGAAGCCGCGCGGGTGGCCGCCCGGGACGGTGACAGCTCCCGGCTAGGCCGCGCGCTGCTCAACCTGAACGTCGCGCTGTCGGCCACCGATCCCGCGGCCGCGGCCGAGGCGGCGCGCACCGCCGACCAGCAGGCGGCGCGGCTCGGATTCGGCCGGCACTTCGTCGCGGTCGACAGCCGGCGCACGCTGGCCGGGCTCGCGCTGGAGTCGGATGACCTGGACACCGCCGAGCGCCTGACCGAGCAGAACGTCGCCGCATCGCACGGCACCGGGCCTGCGCCCGAATTCCTCGCGCTGCTCGACCTGGCCGCCGTCCGGGCGGCTCGCGGGCAGGCTCGCCGGGCGCTGGAGGCAGTCACGACGGCGCGGTCCGTGCTGGCGGGCGTCAGCTCCGGCTCCGTGCTGCTGGCTCGCGCCGATGAGCTCGAGGCGGGGCTGCGGTTGTCGCTCGGCGACCTGCAGTCCCCGGCCGAGCTGGCGGCCTCGCTGCCCGCCGTGCCCCGGCAGCTGCTGCTCGCCAGGGTCGCGCTGGCCGCGGGGAATCACGAGGCGGCGCTCGATCGCCTGGGCCAGCTTGATCTCGGCAGCCTGCCGCCCCGGCAGGCGCTCCTGCGGCAGACACTGGTGACCGCGGCGGCGATCGTCCGCGGCGATCCCGCGGTCGCGGGCCTGGCGGCCGACCTGCTGGAGGTGACGCGTCGGCTCGGATTCTGCGCGACCGTGCTGGCCGCGGCCCCGCAGGTGGCCGGCTACCTGGTCGAGCACTCGACACAGGTACGGCCCGATCCGTTCCTCGCGCGGCTCATCGCCGCGGCGCTTCGAGTGCGCTCGGCGCAGCCGGAGCGCGCCACCGGGGCACCCGGCTCGGGACTGGCCGCTTCGCTGACCGACGCCGAGATGCGCGTGCTCAAGCTGCTGCCGACCAGCACCTATGTCCAGATGGCCGACACGCTGTACATCTCTCGCAACACGGTCAAGACCCATCTGCGCTCGATCTACCACAAGCTGCTCGTCGCGTCGCGCTCGGAGGCGATCGAGCGCGCCGTCGATCTCCGGCTGCTCTGAGCAGCCGCGCCTCGGCGGCTGCTCAGCCGACCCGAGGCTCCCGCCACCGGCTCGTGATCGGCAGCCGCCGGTCCCGGCCGAAGTTCTTGATGCTGATCTTCGGCCCCGGCGGGTACTGGCGGCGCTTGTACTCCGCCCGGTCGACCATCCGGATGATGCGCTCAACCAGCCCGGGGTCGTAGCCGGCGGCGACCAGCTCGGCCGCCCCCATGTCCTGCTCCACGTAGTCATCGAGCAGCGGGTCGAGCAGGTAGTAGTCAGGCAGCGAGTCGGTGTCGAGCTGGCCAGGCGCGAGCTCGGCGCTCGGCGGCTTGGTGATCGAGTTCTCCGGGATCGGCGCGCCCGCGCCGCGCGCGGTAGCCTGCTCGTTCCGCCACCGGGCGAGGTCCCAGACCAGCGTCTTCGGCACGTCCTTGATCGGCGCGTACCCCCCCGCCGAGTCGCCGTAGAGGGTCGAGTACCCGGTGGCCAGCTCACTCTTGTTGCCGGTCGCGAGCACGAGGTGGCCTTCTTCGTTGGACAGCGACATGGAGATCATGCCGCGGATCCGCGCTTGCAGGTTCTCGGCGGCCAGGCCGTGCACGTCGATGCTGCCGGTGAAGGCGTCGAAGATCGGCTTGATCGGGACCGTCCTGGCGTGGACGCCCTGCCTCTTGACGAGGTCCTCGGCGTCGGTGACGGAGTGATCGGAGGAGTACTGGCTCGGCATCAGCACGACGTGGACCCGGTCAGGGCCGAGTGCGTCGGCGGCGATGGTGGCCGTCAGCGCCGAGTCGATGCCGCCGGACAGCGCCAGGATGACCGAGCCGAAGCCGTTCTTGCGTACGTAATCCCTGGTGCCAAGGACGAGCGCACCGTAGATCTCGGCCAGATCGTCCAGCCGGGGCCAGATCATCGGCGCACCGAGCGCCATGCCAGGGTCCGGGGCCGGCAGCGGTGCGAGCTCGACCCGCTCGATCGTCATGACCGCGTCGGACGCGGTGGCGCGCTGATCTCCGGCCGGCAGCAGCGGATCCGCGGCCGCGAGGTCGACGTCGGCCAGCACGAGAGCCTCGTCGAACTGTGGCCCGCGGGCCAGCACGGTGCCGTCCGGGGCTACCACGATCGAGTCGCCGTCGAAGACGAGCTCATCCTGTCCGCCGACCATGTTCGCGTAGGCAAGAACGGTGCCGGCCTCGCGGGCGCGCCGGCGGCACAGCGCCAGCCGGACGTCATCCTTGTTCCGCTCGTACGGGGAGGCGTTGGGCACGACGAGCAGGCTGGCCCCGGCCTGCCGGGTGACGGCCACCGGTCCGCCGTCCTGCCAGAGGTCCTCGCAGATGGCCACCGCGATGTCGACGGCGTCGCCGCTCACCGTGGTAAGCCGGAAGACCGGCAGCGTGTTGCCCGGCACGAAGTAGCGATACTCGTCGAAGACGCCGTAATTGGGCAGGTGATGCTTGGCCGAGGCGATCGCCACCCGCCCGCCGTGCAGCACGGCGGCGGCGTCGAGCGGCGCGCCCGCCGGGACCCCGACCCGAGGCTGCTGGTCGGTCCGCCGGTCCAGGTAGCCGAGCACCACGGCGATGCCGTCCAGGCCCTCGCCCGCTAGCTCGGCGGCGAGCGCGTGCAGCCGCGCGATCGACGCGTCCACGAACGAGCGACGCAGCGCGAGATCCTCCACCGGGTAGCCGGTGAGCATCATCTCGGGGAACACCACGACGCCGGCGCCCTGCTCGGCGGCGCGCATCGTCCATTCGATAACTTTGTCGCTGTTGCCAGCCAGGTCACCCACCGTGGCGTTGACCTGGGCAAGACCGATCCGAAGCCGAGGCACGAAGTCAGCCTAACGGCCGGGGCCGGTAACAAAGCAGAAACATCCACCGGGCACACTGTGGCAGTGGACAGGCAGGAAGAGTTCGTGCTGCGCACGCTCGAGGAGCGTGATATCCGGTTTGTCCGGCTGTGGTTCACCGACGTCCTCGGCTACCTGAAGTCGGTCTCGGTGGCGCCCGCCGAACTCGAGGGCGCATTCGCGGAGGGGATCGGATTCGACGGGTCGTCGGTGGAGGGCTTCGCCCGCGTCTACGAGGCCGACATGATCGCCCGGCCCGACCCGTCGACCTTCCAGCTCATGCCGGCCGGCGGCGCGACCGCGGGGACCGGCCGCATGTTCTGCGACATCCTCACCCCGGACGGCACGCCCTCTTACGCCGATCCGCGGTTCGTGCTCAAGCGGGCCCTGGGCCGTGCCTCGCGGCTCGGCTTCACCTTCTACACCCATCCCGAGATCGAGTTCTTTCTGCTCAGGGAGAAGCCTGAGCCGGGCCAGCGGCCGCGGCCGATCGACGCGGGCGGCTACTTCGACCACACCCCGCACAGCATCGCGCACGATTTCCGGCGCGAGGCGATCACCATGCTGGAGGGCCTCGGTATCTCGGTGGAGTTCAGCCACCACGAGGCTGCGCCCGGCCAGCAGGAGATCGACCTGCGCTACGCCGACGCCCTCAGCACGGCCGACAACATCATGTCCTTCAAGCTGGCCATGAAGGAGGTCGCGCTGCAGCAGGGCGTGTACGCCTCGTTCATGCCGAAGCCGTTCACCGAGCACCCAGGCTCGGGGATGCACACGCACATGTCGCTGTTTGAGGGCGACCGCAACGTGTTCTATGAGCCCGGCGGCGAATACCACCTGTCGAAGGTGGCGAAGGCGTTCATCGCCGGCCTGCTGCGGCACGCCGCGGAGATCACCGCGGTGTGCAACCAGTGGGTGAACTCCTACAAGCGGCTATGGGGCGGCACTGAGCGGATCGCGGGGGCCGGCGGCGAGGCGCCCGCCTACATCTGCTGGGGTCACAACAACCGGTCGGCGCTGATCAGGGTGCCCATGTACAAGCCCAGCAAGGGCAACGCCACCAGGATCGAGTTCCGCTCGATCGACTCGGCGTGCAATCCGTATCTCGCGTACGCGGTGATCCTGGCCGCCGGGCTGAAGGGCATCGAGGACGACTACGAGCTGCCGCCCGGCGCGGAGGACGACGTCTGGGCGCTGACGTCTACCGAGCGGCACGCGCTCGGCATCGAACCGCTGCCGCAGAACCTGTCGGAAGCGATCAACGTCATGGAAGCCAGCGAGCTGGTGGCCGAGACACTGGGCGAGCAGGTGTTTGAGTTCTTCCTGCGCAACAAGCGGGAGGAATGGCAGGAGTACCGGCGTCAGGTCACCGAGTTTGAGCTGGACCGCTACCTCGGCGTGCTGTGACCGCGCTGGCCGCCGCCCGCTGACGTGCAGACGCCGCATCGTCCGCCGGTTACCGTGCTGGTGTGAGCTCACCGCGCGGGACGCTGGCCGGGCAGCTGGCTGCCATGGGCTTCGCCGATACCGCTCGCGCCCGGCAGCTGGTGGCCGAATTGGGGCTGGACGCGCAGACCGCGAGCGGCGCCGACGCGACCCTGCTCGCCGCGCTGGCCGCCGCCGCCGACCCTGATCTGGCGCTCGTCGGCCTGGCCCGGATGGCACCCGACGCGGAGCTGCGGCGCGCGCTGCGGGCCGATCCGGTGCTGCGGGATCGGCTGGTGAGCGTGCTCGGCGCGAGCGCCGCGCTGGGCGATCACCTGAGTCGGCATCCAGCGGACTGGCGGCTGCTGACCGGCTCGACCCCGTTCCCTGCGCCGGATGGGACTCTCGACGGGCTGCCGTGGCGGCCCGCGGACGCGGCGGATGCGTCCGACCCCGTGACGCAGCTGCGGGTCGCCTACCGGCGACGGCTGCTGCGGCTGGCGGCGGGGGACCTCACCGGCGAGTACCCGCTCGACCAGGTGATGGCCGGGCTCGCCGACGCGGCGAGCGCCGCGCTCGAGACGGCGCTCGTCATCGCCGGCGCCGAGCTGGCCGCCGACGCCACGCCGTGCCGCCTGGCCGTGATCGCCATGGGCAAGTGCGGGGCGCGGGAGCTGAATTATGCCAGCGACGTCGACGTCATCTTCGTGGCGGGCTCGGCCGAGCCCGGCCCGCTGCGGACCGCGACGGCGCTGGCCAGTCGCGTGATCCGGGTCTGCTCGCAGGTCACACCCGAGGGCCAGCTGTTCCCGATTGACCCGAACCTGCGGCCGGAGGGCCGGGACGGCCCGCTGGTGCGCACCGTGGCAAGTCACCTGGCCTACTACGAGCGCTGGGCGAGCACCTGGGAGTTCCAGGCGCTGCTCAAGGCCAGGTTCGTGGCCGGCGACGCGGAACTGGGCGCGGACTACCTGGCGACGATAGGCCCGCTGGTCTGGCGGGCCGCCGAGCGGGACGGCTTCGTCGCCGACGTGCAGGCCATGCGGCGCCGGGTGGTCGCCAGCCTTCCGGCGGACCAGGCGGGGCGCGAGCTCAAACTCGGGCCGGGCGGGCTACGTGACATCGAGTTCGCGGTCCAGCTGCTGCAGCTCGTGCACGGCCGGGCCGACGAGACGCTGCGGCTGCCCGGCACGCTCCCGGCGCTCGCGGCGCTCGCGGCCGGCGGCTACGTCGGCCGGGCGGACGCCGCCGCGATGGCAGCGGCGTACCGGTTCCTGCGCGGGGTCGAGCACCTCGTGCAGCTCCGTCAGCTGCGCCGCACCCATCTGCTGCCCGAGGATCCCGCGGTGCTGCGCGAGATCGGCCGTGCGCTGCGGCGGATGCGGCTGGCGCCGACCGAAACCGCGGTCGGGGCGGACGGTGCCGTGGCGGGACCCGAGGCCGGCGCCGGAGCCGGGGCGGTAGCAGCGCGGCCCCCTGGCGACCCGGCGGCCGAGCTCGCGG
>JASHPF010000329.1 GCA_030038295.1 Streptosporangiaceae bacterium | reverse complement strand
ACGCTCAGGATCAGGTAGCTCCCAATCGTCGGGTCCTTCTCTGCTTCGAGGACGAGCGCACGGGCGACGTCACGCGTCATGGCCTTCGACGGGCGTCCGGCCTTCTGACCCTGGGGTCGCTCAGCGAGCGCGGAGACGTTCCGGCCTACGAGGTCGTTCGCGGCTGCGCGCTGGACAGCCCGCGTCAGGACGTTGTGGAGCTAAGGGGACTCGAACCCCTGACCCCCTGCTTGCAAAGCAGGTGCTCTTCCAGCTGAGCTATAGCCCCGGGCAACCGCGGTCACGCGGCCAACGGGATTTTAGCAGTCACGATTCGTCGTCGGTGCCCGCGCGAGCCGCGCCCTGACCGCATACCTCCTGGTCAGCACGGCAACCGCCGAGCCGTCGGAGGCCGAGCCGAGTGACGAGCCGGGCGAAATACCGAGCGGAGCGGCGGCCGCACCCGGGCTACTGGATTTCGAAGCTCCTGAGCATCTGATCGAATGCCTCGGCGTTGCCGAGCGCGTCGTGCACAGGATTGTGATCGTGCGTGGTGACGCGCCACCGCTTCCACTCCTGGGTGTTCGGCCAGCTGCGAGTCAAGCCGGCATAGAAGTCGCCGATGCGCCGCGCCGAATGCCCAAACGGGTTCTCGATCTCGGCGACCGCGAACATCGCGGCGATCCACTGCCAGTCGAAGGCCGGGTTGTCGCTGACGAACACCGGTCGACCCGCCACGAGGCCCGCGAGCCAGCCGCAGAACGCCGAAGCGACCTCGGCGTCCGATGCCACCCGCTCGCCCACGATGGGCACGAACGGGTTGTGCGGGTCCGGCCTGCCCTCGAACAGCACGCCGTGGAAGATCTGCCGCGTGTCGTAGTGAACCGCGCCAAACTCCGACATGACGCCGCGCACCGGGCTGGGTCCGCGCGCCTCGCAGTCCACCATGACGAGCCTGCTGGTATCCATCGGGCCTGGCTACCTCGATCGCCCTCGGTCGGCCTGGACTGATGACTGCAGTACAGATCTGCCCGCTGGTCAGCGACCGAGACGGCGCCGCTCCGCGGTCGCCTGGGGTGGAACGTCGATGGTGGCCGACACGGCGGCCGCGGGGCCGGCTGCACCGGCGGCGACGCCGTCCCCAGCGGACGTACCGTTCTCGGTCCCGAGCGCGTGCTGAGCGCGCGGGTCGAGCTTCTCCAGGAGGGCGGGCACCTCGGCAATGCTGCTGACGATGTGGGTGGCCCCGGCGGCGCGCAGTCGGGCGGCCGAGTGCGCCCCGGTGAGCACGCCGACGACCACGCTGGCCCCCGACCTGCGGCCACATTCCATCCCGGCGCCGGTGCCGTGCACCAGCGCCATGTCCTGCACCGCAGTCACCCCAGCCTGGAGCATCGCCGCCAGTGCCAGGTCCGGCGCCGGGAACCCCCGCGGTGCGTCATCGGTGCTGAGCGCCAGGTCAACGTGCCTGCGGAGGTTGGCGGTACCCAGGACCTGATTGAGCACCCGCCGCGGCAGGCTGGTCAGCACGCAGACGCGACGGCCCGCCGCGCGAAGGTCGTCGAGCGCCTCGGCCGCACCAGGCAGCATCCTGACGTCGGCTCGGCTCAGCGCGTCGGGCAGCGCACGATCAAACGCAAGCTCGGCCGCCTGAGCGCGGGCCTCGTTGTCGGGGAACAGCACCCGCAGCACGTCGCCGGGCGGCATGCCGCGGGCGCGATGAACCTGGGACATCCGCCGGGCGAACGCGCTGGTGCCCGCCACCACCCCCTGGGTGGCAATGGCCTCGGCGAACGAACGCTCGATCAGGCCGTCGTCGGCCACGAGAGTGCCGATCAGACCGCAGCACACCAGGCTGATGCCGGCCGAGTCAGTTGCGTTGTCCATGGACAAGCCGGCGGCAGCCTAGTCGTCGGCCGTGGTCGCCTCGGTCCACAGGTTGAGCTCGGCTCGGTCAGCCTGAACCTTGCGCCAAACGGCGAACGCACTCAGCCCAAGCACAGCGACAATGAGCAGCTTCTTCACCACGGTGCGTGAATCCTTCCGGCTCCAGACTCCGGAAGAGGCCTCGCCTGGCGGCCGGAGCCCCTTCAGACCCCTGCACTCTAGCAAGCCAGCCGCTAGCGCGGTCTTTGCACGCGACTCTCGTCCCAGACGGGCGCTGATGATTCGTAGACCTCACCATCCCCGCCAAACACGAGGAACCGGTCAAACGACTTTGCGAACCAGCGGTCGTGCGTAGCCGCGAGCACGGTTCCCGCATACGACTCCAGCCCCTCCTGCAGGGCCTCCGCGCTGGCGAGGTCCAGGTTGTCGGTGGGCTCGTCAAGGAGCAGCAGCGTGGACCCAGCGAGCTCGAGCAGGAGAATTTGCAGCCGCGCTTGCTGACCGCCCGACAACGTCTCGAACGGCTGCCGCCCGCACGGGGTCAGCTCGTACCGGGCCAGCGCCGACATCGCCTCGTTGATCAGCAGCGCGTGCTCGGCCATGAGGATCTCCACCGGGGTTCGCCCGGCGAGGTCAGGCCGGACGTGCGTCTGCGCGAACAGGCCGGCCGAGACCCGGGCGCCGAGACGCGCGACACCTTCGTGCGCGACCTGGTCGCCGGCCAGCAAGCGCAGGAAGTGCGACTTGCCTGACCCGTTGGAGCCGAGGATCGCCACTCGCTCGCCATACCAGACCTCCAGGTCGAATGGCCGCATCAGACCGGTGAGCTCGAGCTGCGAGCAGGTGACCGCGCGCTTGCCGGTGCGACTGCCGCGGAGCCGCATCCGCACGTTCTGCTCCCGCGGGGCCAGCTCCGGCGGCCCGGCTTCCTCGAACTTGCGCAGCCTCGTCACCGCAGCCTGGTACCGCGACGCCATGTCGGCGTTGTACGACGCCTTCTGCTTGTACATGAGCATCAGCTGCCGGAGCTTGTCGTGCTCCTCATCCCACCGTCGCCGCAGCTCGTCAAGTCGCGCGGCGCGCTCCTTCCTGGCCCAGGCGTAGCTAGCGAACCCGCCACCGTGGATCCACACGTGCGCATCCTCCACGGTGACGATCCGCTCCGCGCACGCGGCGAGCAGCTCGCGGTCGTGGCTGACGACCAGGACGGTCTTGATCGTCCCCGCTAGCTGCTGCTCCAGCCAGATCTTGCCCGGCACGTCGAGATAGTTGTCCGGCTCGTCGAGCAGCAGAACCTCTTCGGTGCCGCGCAGCAGTGACTCCAGCACCAGGCGCTTCTGCTCACCGCCGGACAGCGCCGCCACCGTGCGCCAGCGGCAGCGCTCGTAGCTGACCCCGAGAGCGGCGACGCAGCAGGCGTCGAAATCCACCTCGGCCGCGTAGCCCCCCGCGTCGCCCCAGTCCGCCAGCGCGGCGGCGTAGCGCAGCTGGGTCGGTTCATCGTCACGTTCCATCATGGCCAGCTCGGCAGCGTTCAGCCGGTCGGCGGCTGCCTGGACCCGGCTCGGCGCCACCGACAGCAGCAGGTCCGTGACGGTGCGGTCGTCCCTGATGCCCCCGATGAACTGCCGCATGATGGCGAGCCCGCCAGACGAGCTGACCGTCCCGGACTGCGGCTTGAGATCGCCGGTGACCAGGCCGATGAGCGTGCTCTTGCCCGCACCGTTCGGACCGACCAGGGCAGCCACGACCCCGTCACCCACGCGGAACGAGACGTCGTCGAGCAGGACGCGCCCGTCGGGCAGCACAAACGTGACGTGCGCTGCCTCCACATGGCCCATCGAAATTCTCCCTATTCGCCGTCGGTGTTCCGCCTACCGGCGGCATGGCCGACAATAGCTGCATGGGCGGCCCCGGCTTCAACGAGAATTCCGGCCTGCGCGCGTCGGACGCCGACCGAGACGCGGCTGCGGCGGTGATCAACAACGCGCTGGCCGAGGGCCGTCTGACCGCTGACGAGCACAACGACCGGCTCGACGCGATCTACGCCGCGAAGACGCAGGCCGAGCTTGTCCCGCTGCTCGCTGACCTGCCAGGTGAGCAGGCGATGGCCCCGGTCACGTCGACTTCCACCCAGATCGCCAGGTCCAGGCGGGGTGGCCGGATCGTCGCGATCCTCAGCGGTGCTACCAGGAAGGGCGCCTGGCACGCCGAGCCGGTCATTACCGTGCTGACGGTGCTGGGCGGGGCGGAACTTGACTTCCGCGACGCCGTGCTGCCGGGCAAAGAGGTCACGGTGCGCGCCACCTCTGTACTGGGCGGCGTCGAGATCACGGTGCCGCCCGAGATGCATGTGGTGGACAACGGCGTCGCGATCCTCGGTGGCCGCGAGATCAAGGGCGGTGCCGGTAACGTCGGGCCGGACTCGCCGGTACTACGGATCGAAGGCGTGTGCGTACTGGGCGGCCTGGAGGTCCGGCGTAGGCCGCGGCCGGGTGACAAAGCGTCGCGCCGCGCGGCAATCGGCGAACGCGGTGACTTCGTGCTCGAGGACGTCCTGGGCCGAGTGATCGAGCAGCGGCGGGAATTCCGGGATGAGGCCCGCGAGCGCCGACGCGAGTGGCGCGACCAGCGGCGAGTTCAGCGTCATGAGTGGCGTCACGGCGTCGCCGACCCCGACGACGACTAGCAGTCAGCTAGCGACGGGAGCGGCGATCGCCCGCCGGCGGACCGGGTCGGCCAGCGCGGCGGCGAGACGGCTGACGGCCGCCAGCGAATGCCCGGACACCACGGCGTCGCAGAATGGCCAGGCGGCGGCCATGCCGGCCGCCAGCGGCTCGTAACTGGCGCTCTTGGTGCGAGGGTTCATCCAGACGACCCGGAACGCCACCAGCGACAGCCGTTGCATTTCCTGCCGGACGAGCTCCGGATCTCCGGTGTCCCAGCCGTCGGAGATGATGAGCACCACCGCGCCGCGAGCCATCCCCCGCCGGCCGTACCGGTCGTTGAACTCCTTCAGGGCCGCCCCGAGCCTGGTGCCGCCGTTCCAGTCCGGCGCAGCGTGCGCGGCCCGGGCGATGGCGATGGCCGGAGTCGTCCGGGCGAGCGATGTCGTCAGCCGCGTGAGCCGGGTCGCGAACGTGAATACCTCCGCGTTCGCGCCGCCGGCGGCGCAGTACAGCAGCTGGATCATCGCCCTGGCATACGGTTCCATCGAGCCGGAGATGTCGCAGAGCACGACCAGCCGCCTCGGCCGGATGGCAGGCACCTCTCCGATCAGCCGGAAAGCGTGCCCTCCGGTCCGTCTCGCCTGCCGCAGGGTGGACCTGACGTCGGTGCGACGCCCGCCTGGCCGGCGGTCTCGCCGCCGGGACCGGCGGCTCGGCACCGCGAGTGTCATCTTCTGCATGGCCGTGGCGAGCTCGGCCAGCTCTGCCGCAGATAGCTCGGCGAAGTCAGTACCGGCCAGCCGCTCGATCGTGCTGCCGAGATACGGCTGGGCGATCTCCTGAGCAGCCTCGTCAGCCCCTGGATCGGCACCGTTCTCGTCGATGGAGCGGATGATCTCCGCGTGCTCGCGGGCGGCCGTGGCGGCCTCGGCGAGCTCGGCTGACGGCAGCGGCCCGGGCGGCGGGGCAACGGCGGAGCTGACGCCTGGCAGCTGCCCTGCTTCCGCCAGCGCTCCCTCCAGCGGACCGAAGACGTCGGTGAACACCAGCCGCAGCACGTCCGCCTGCTCCTTGCTCGAGACCAGCGTCGCGAGCGCGCAGCTGAACAGGTCACGCCTCGTCTCCGGCCGGACCAGCGTGACGGCAGCCGCAAACCGCTCACTGCGGCCGGGCCCGACCGGCAGGCCAGCGCGCCGCAGGGCGGCGCCGAACCGAGCGGCTAGCTCGGCGAGATCGTCAGTCATCGCCGCCGTCATCAGCGGCCTCCCCGCCCCGCGCGGAACCGCCACCGACCACGGCCGCGAAGTCGGCGACGCGCGCGGTCCGCAGGTCGTCGGCGTACTTCAGCACGGTGCCCATCGTCTGCCGGGCGAAGCCCTGGTCAAGCTCGGTCGCGCCCAGCACCCGCAGTGCGGTTGCCCAGCTGATCGCCTCGGCGACACCCGGCGGCTTGGCCAGGTCCATCCGCCGCAGCCGGTCCACGCCGGCGGCGACCTGCGCGGCGAGGCGAACGCCCGCGTCGGGGACCCGGCGGCGGATGATGGCGGCCACCTGGTCGGTCGAGGGATAGTCGATCCAGTGGTACAGGCACCGGCGCTTCAGCGCGTCGTGCAGGTCGCGGGTGCGGTTGGAGGTCAGCACGACGATGGGCGGGTACGCGGCGCGGCGCGTGCCCAGCTCGGGGATCGTCACGGCGGACTCGGCCAGCAGCTCGAACAGGAACGCCTCGAACTCGTCGTCACCCCGGTCGACCTCGTCGATGAGCAGCACGGCGGGTCTTGGTCCCGGATGGTCCAGCGCCGCGAGCAGCGGCCGTTCCAGCAGGTAGTCGTCGCTGAACAGGTCTGCCTCGCGCGGTGTCTCGCCCCTGGCCTCGGCCAGCCTGATGGCCAGCAGCTGCCGCGGATAATTCCACTCATAGAGCGCTTCGGCAGAGGTCAGGCCCTCGTAGCACTGCAGCCGGATCAGCGGCGTGTCCAGGACCGCGGCCAGCGCCTTAGCCGCCTCGGTCTTGCCGACACCGGGCTCACCCTCGAGCAGGATCGGCTGACCCATCCGGGTAGCCAGGAACAGCGCCGTGCCGAGCGGCTCATCGGCCAGGTAGCTCACCCGGTCCAGGGCGGTCAGCAGGCTGGGCACGTCTGGCAGCTGCTCGGCGAGTTCGCTCATGTCTCCATCATCCGATAGTCCGGCGCCAGCGCATCCAGACAAATCGGGAATTACCCGACGAGGACTGGATCCCTGGCCACGTGGTCACCCGATGACAACGTAACCGGGCCCGTTCGCATGCCGACCCAAGCGGCTTTCCCGGCCGCCGCGCCTGTCCGCGCGGGTCAGTCCCTGACCAGATCCGGGCGGATAGGACGGCCCTGAATCGCCCGCCACACGCTGGCCGGCGTCAGCGGCATGTCCGCATGCACGACGCCGAACGGGGCAAGCGCGTCCACGACCGAGTTCACCACGGCGACCGGAGAGCCCACGGTCGCCGACTCGCCGACCCCCTTGGCCCCCACGGGATGGTGCGGCGACGGCGTGACGGTCGCGCCGAGCTCGAACGAGGGGCACTCCAGCGCGGTCGGCAGCAGGTAGTCCATGAACGAGCCGCCGAGGCAGTTGCCCGCCTGGTCGAACACGATCGCCTGCATCAGCGCCATGCCGATGCCGTCGGCCAGGCCGCGATGCAGCTGCCCCTCGACGATCATGGGATTGATCCGGACACCGCAGTCGTCGACCGCGATGAACCGGCGCACCCGGACTTCGCCCGTGCCCGGGTCCACGTCGGTGACGCAGATGTAGGCGCCGAACGGGAAGGTGAGATTCGGCGGGTTGTACACCGCCGAGGCATCCAGGTGTCCCTCCACGCCGGCGGGCAGCCGCAGGGACGAGTGCGCGGCCATGGCGATCTCGGCGATGCCGAGCGCCTGCTCCGGGTCCCCCCTGACCTGCCACCGACCGGACGCCCACTCGAGGTCGCCGGCCGCGACCTCGAGCATGGCCGCGGCCACCAGCCGAGCCCGTTCCCGGACCTTACGCGCGGCCATGACCGCGGCCGCCCCAGACACCGCCGTCGACCGGGACCCGTAGGTACCGAGGCCGAACGGGGTGCGGTCGGTGTCCCCGTGCACGACGTCGACGTCGTCCGGCGACAGCCCCAGCTCGTGGCCAACCAGCTGGGCGAACGTGGTCTCGTGTCCCTGCCCCTGGGTCTGCACCGAGATCGCCAGCACCGCCTTGCCGGTAGGGTGCACCCGCAGGTCCGCGCCGTCCGCCATGCCCAGGCCCAGAATGTCCATGTGCTCGCGCGGGCCCGCGCCGACCCCCTCGGTGAAGAACGACAGGCCGATCCCCATGTACTGGCCGCGGCCGCGCCGCTCTGCCTGCTCGCGCCGCAGCTCGTCGTAGCCGGCGATGTCCAGGGCCAGCGCGAGGGCTCGCGGGTAGTCGCCCGAGTCATACTGCCAGCCCGTGGGGCAGGTATACGGGAACTGCTCCGGCCGCAGCAGGTTGCGCAGCCGCAGCTGCGCCGGGTCCATGCCCAGCTCGCGGGCCAGCAAGTCGACCAGTCGCTCGACGAGATACACGGCCTCGGTGATGCGGAACGAGCACGAGTACGCGACCCCACCGGGCGCCTTGTTGGTATAGACGCCGGTCACCTCGCAGAAGGCGGCCTGCAGGTCATACGAGCCGGTGAAGATGTGGAAGAACCCGGCCGGATACCTCGTTGGCACCGCGACGGCGTTGAATGCGCCATGGTCGGCCAGCACCCGGGCCCGCAGGCCGAGGATCCGGCCGTCCCTGGTGGCGGCGATCTCTCCGTGCATGTGGTAGTCGCGGGCGAACGTCGTGGACATCAGGTTCTCTGACCGGTCCTCGACCCACTTGACTGGCCGGCCGGTGATCATCGACCCGGCGATCGCGCACAGGTAGCCGGGGTACACCGGCACCTTGTTACCGAAGCCGCCGCCCAGGTCGGGCGACACGATCCGCAGCTTATGCTCCGGCACGCCGGTGACCATGGCGAACAGCGTGCGATGCGCGTGCGGCGCCTGCGAGGTGCACCAGAGGGTGAGGCGCCCGCTGACGGCCTCCATGTCGGCCACGATCCCGCACGTCTCCAGCGGGGCAGGGTGGGAACGGGGATAGATCATGTCACAGCCGACCGTGACGGCCGCGGCCGCGAATGTCGCGTCGGTGGCCGCCCGGTCACCGGCCGCCCAGTCGAAGATGCGGTTGCCGACCTGGCCAGGAATGTCGTCGCGCACCACCGCGGCGCCGGGGTCCAGCGCCGTCGTCGCGTCGATCACCGGGGGCAGCGGCTCATACTCGATCGCGATCAGTTCCAGCGCGTCCCGCGCCGCGTATCGATCGCGGGCCACCACGAACGCCACTTCCTGGCCCTGGAACCGCACCTTGTCCGTGGCGAGCACCGCCTGGACATCGCCGGTCAGCGTGGGCATCCACGCCAGTCCGCGCCCGGCGAGATCCGCGCCGGTGAGCACGGCTTCCACCATGGGATGACTGAGCGCGGCGGTCACGTCAACCGAGACGATCCGGGCGTGGGCCAGCGGACTGCGCAGGATGGCGCCGTACAGCATGCCCGGCAGGGTGATGTCGTCCACGTAGGTGCCCTGACCCCGGATGAAGCGCGCGTCCTCCTTCCGGGCGCGGGGTCCGTAGGCGTGGTCAGCCGTCATGAGAGGCCGCCCACAAAATCGACTTGACGATGTTCTCGTAGCCAGTGCACCGGCAGATCTGGCCGGAGATAGCCTCGCGCACGCGCTCCGGCGTAGGGCTCGGATCGCGGTCGAGCAGCCACCGCGCGGTCAGCATCATGCCTGGCGTGCAGAACCCGCACTGCAGCCCGTGGCACGCCGCGAACCCCTGCTGCACCGGGTCAAGCCGGCCGCCGCGCGCGAGGCCTTCCACCGTCTGGATGCGCCGGCCGTCCGCCATCACGGCGAGCACCGTGCACGACTTGACCGGCAGCTCGTCCAGCCAGACCACGCACGCGCCGCAGTTCGAGGTGTCGCAGCCCCAGTGCGTCCCGGTCAGCCCGAGGTCATCGCGCAGGAAGTGCACGAGCAGCAGCCGCGGCTCGACATCTCGGGCATGCTCGATCCCGTTGACGGTGACCGTGACCTTCATGGGCCTGGCCTGATCGCCTGCGCACGGGAGACCGCCTGCCGCAGGACCCGGCTGGTCAGCTCGCTGGCCAGGTGCCGCTTGTAGTCGGCCGGGCCGCGCTGGTCGCTGACGGGGCGGCAGTTCTCCGCCGCGATCTGGCCTGCCCGGGCGAGGTGCTCGGCGCTTGCGGGCTTGCCGCGCAGGTAGTCCTCGGCCTCGGCCGCTGCGAAGTGGGTCGCGCCCAGCGCGGTCAGCCCGATGCCCGCCTCGGTGATGACGTCCCCGGCTAGCCAGACCGCAGCCCCGGCCGCACCCACCGGCCAGTCCCCCGCCCGACGGGCCACCTTGAGGTAGGCGCTGCCGCCGCCATCCAGAAGCGGCAGCCTGATCTCGGTCAGCACCTCCGCCGGGCCCACCACGGTCTCGTACGGGCCGGTGTGAAACGCCCGCGCGGACACCTCGCGCGTGCCGTCCGGTCCGTCGATGATCATGGTGCCCTTCAGCGCCGCGAACGCCGCGGACAGGTCCTCGGACGGGTCGGCCTGACACAGCGAGCCGCCGATGGTGCCCCAGTTGCGCACGATCGGGTCGGCGATGACGCGCTCCGCGTCGTGCAGGATCGCGAACTGCTCGCCGACCAGCCGCGATTCGAGCAGCTGCGCGTGCCGGGTCAGCGCGCCGATCCGCAGCTGGCCGTCGGCCAGGTTGAGGTAGCACAGACTAGTGAGGCCGTTGATATCGATCAGCACGTCCGGCTGTACTAGCCGCAGCTTCATCATGGGGATCAGGCTGTGCCCGCCCGCCAGGATTCGCGCTGCGGGCCCGTATCTGCGCAGCAGCGTGATGGCGTGCTCGACGCTGGCCGCCCTCTCGTACTCAACCTGCGCGGGCACCTGCACTGACTCGACTCCTCCGGCCCGACCAGCACCACCATCCGTCCAAAGTGTACGAACCAACCCGGTCGCGAGCCGACCCGCTGGTAGACCACACCGGCCCGGTGGGTAACACTGGACTCTGCCATGACGCTAACCCAGCTCAACGCGTTCGTGCTGGTCGCGCGCCTCGGATCGGTCACCGCGGCAGCCAACGCGCTGGGCGTCAGCGAGCCAGCCGTCTCGCAGGCACTCACCGCCCTGCGCCAGCACCTCGGCGACCAGCTGATCACCCGCGGGCCGGGCGGCATGACGCTGACGCCAGGCGGCTCCCGGCTGCTCGCCACGGCGTCCCAGATCGTGGTGCTCGGTGCCGAGGCCCACGCCGCGGTGCGGGCCGCCACGGGCGCACCCGAACAGCTCAGGGTCGTCGCGACGGCCACGTTCGCCGAATTCGTCGCGACGCCGCTGCTGGAGGCGTTCAGCAAGCGATTCCCTGGCTCTGTCGACGTGTCCACCGGCGTCGCCCCGTCCGACGAGCAGGCAGTTCTCGTTGCCAACCGGCTGGCGGACATCGCCTTCGGGCCCGCCGCTGCGGGCGAGCAGCCGATGCCGGTCGTCAGCGAGCCGATCTTCCGGTACCGGCTGGTCGCGGTCACGGCCGGCCACTCGAGACCGCGCGGCCCGGCGCGGCAGTGGCACTGGCTCGTCGGGCCGGCCGGCGCCGATCGCGGCAGCGAGACCGGCAGGCTGCTCGCCCAGCTCGGCGTCGACGAGAGCAATATTCGCGTGCTACCGAGCCAGACCGCGGCCTGGGCCGCGGCCGCGGACGGCGCCGGGGTTGCCCCGGCCATCGAGCATCTGGTGTCGCACCAGCTGCGCCGCGGCGAGCTGTCGCTTGTCGAAGCGCCCGGCCTGCCCGCCGAGGCCACCTGGTACTCGACGCTGCTGGAGCGCCAGCACCGCAGCGCCACGGCCAGTGCGCTGCGCCGCTTCCTGGGTACACCAGAAGCGTTGCACCTGATGCGCTCGCCCGCGGCCGGCGTGCCGCCGTCGCGGTTCCGGCCACCGGTGTACGTCACCATCTGGAACTAATCCATCGCGGTACGAGTCCGGTGGGCGCTCCCCCGGACCCGACGGGGCGGACCAGCGGTGCGACCGCCGGGCCCGGCGAGTGACATGCGGTTAAGCGACAGCTTATTGGGACGTTGCGAGGCCGCTGCCAGTCGTTGAAGGATCGGTGAATGCGCCTCTGCCGACCGGCATAGAGTGTGGCATAGCGTCCATATGTGCGTTTTATGTGCAGGGAGTGTGGGCATGCGGGTGGAGTCCGATGGCAAGAGCAAGGGCAATCCGCGGCTCTATGAGCTGATCGAACACGCGCCGAAAACCGGCAAGAGCCCCACCGTCTGGGCCTGGCCCGAGCTGATCGACTACCTCAAGGTGGCCGGACAGCCCGTGTCCGGGCCGTGGCCGCCGCATCAGGAGCCCCGGCCGGACCCGGACTACGAGTCCGGGCCAGTGGCCGTCCCCGACCCGCACTCGGCGCCTCGATCGTCCCGCCGGGACGACTCTCCGGGCGGCGCTACCGCAGTCTGACCTGGCCCCGCTACCCAGACCGGAGGAAACACGCATGTATCCGTCGCGGTTCCGCTACGAGGCGCCGACCTCACTGGACGAGGCGATCATGCTGCTGCGCGATGGCGGCGATTACGTCAAGGTACTCGCCGGCGGCCAGAGCCTCATCCCGCTGATGAAACTGCGATTCGCCGCGCCGGAACTCGTCGTCGACATCAACAACGTCCCTGGCCTCGGCTATCACCGGACGGACCCGGATGGAACATTCCGGATCGGCGCGTTGTGTCGGCACGCCGACCTCGAGCACTCCGCACAGCTGGCGGCCACCCAGCCCACGATGGCCGCCGCGGCACCGCTGATCGCCGACCCGATCGTGCGCAACCGCGGCACGCTGGTCGGCTCGCTCTGTCACGCCGACCCGCAGGGGGACTGGGCGTCGGTAGTGCTGTCGCTGGATGGGTCCGTGATCGCGGAGGGCCCGGACGGGCGACGGTCGATCCGGATGGCTGACTTCGTCAGCGGACCGTTCGAGAACGCCCTGCTGCCCGACGAGATCGCCGTGGAGGCGGTGATCCCGCCCGCGCAGGGCCAGCGGGCTGGCGGTTACCTCAAGCTCGAGCGCCGCGTCGGGGACTTCGCGACGGTCGGCGTCGCCGTTTCGGTCGAGACCGCGGGCGGGGTCGTCACGAAAGCCGGCATCGCGCTCACCGGCGTAGGCGGGTCAACGATCGCGGCCACCGACGCGGCTTCGGCCCTGACCGGGCGGCCGCTCACCGGTGATTCGATCGGCGCGGCCGCCTCGCTCGCCGCCCAGGCGGCCCGGCCGAGGACCGATCACCGGGGCAGCGCCGAGTACAAGCGGCACATGGTGGAGACGTTCGTCCAGCGGATTCTGAGCCACGTCGCCGGGACGCCGGCGGAGAGGGCAGCCTGACATGACCACGCTGTATTCCGAGCCGGCCCGGCAAGCCGCCGGCGACGTTCCGGTACGCCGGATCTCCTTCACCATCAACGGCGAGCGAAAGACGGCAGAGGTCGAGCCGCGGCTGCTGCTGGCGCACCTGATCCGGTACGGGCTGCGGCTGACCGGTACCCACACCGGCTGCGACACCACGAACTGCGGCGCGTGCACGGTGCTCGTCGACGGCAAGGCGGTCAAGTCCTGCACGATGCTCGCCGTCCAGGCGGACGGGCACGACGTGCAGACCGTCGAGGGCCTGGCGACGGCCAGCGAGCTGCACCCGCTGCAGGAGGGCTTCAGGGAGGAGCACGGGCTGCAGTGCGGGTTCTGCACGCCGGGCATGATGATGGCCGCCAAGGCCCTGCTCGACCGGAATCCCGATCCCACCGAAGAAGACGTCCGCTGGGCGCTGTCGGGCAATCTCTGCCGCTGTACCGGATACCAGAACATCGTGAAGTCGGTTCTGTGGGCCGCGGCGAAGCTGCGGTCGCAGGCAGCCGAGTAGAAGCGGAGACCGGACCATGTCCCAGGCAGTTGACGAGCTAAAGATCGGCGGCATCGGCGCGAGCCGGAAGCGCGTCGAGGACAACCGGTTCATCCGCGGCAAGGGCAACTACACCGACGACATCGTCCTGCCCGGCATGCTGCACATGGAGATCCTGCGCAGCCCGCTGGCGCACGCGCGGATCAAGTCGATCGACACCAGCAAGGCCTGGGACATCCCGGGCGTGCACCTGGTGCTGACCGGCGAGATGATGGCGACCCGCAACCTGGCGTGGATGCCCACCCTCTCGTACGACACCCAGGCTGTGCTCGCCACCGACAAGGTGCGCTTCCAGGGCCAGGAGGTCGCCTGCGTCATCGCTGACGACCCGTACGTCGCCAAGGACGCGTGCGAGGCGATCGTCGTCGACTACGAGCCGCTGCCGGTGATCGTCAGCCCGCGACAGGCTGTTGCCGCCGACGCGCCGGTGATCAGGGACGACAAGGAGAACCAGCCGGACAACGTCATCTACAACTGGGAGGTCGGCGACGCCGCCGGCACCGAGCGCGCGTTCGCGCAGGCGGACCTCGTGTCCAAGATCCAGCTGCACTATCCGCGCTCGCACCCGTCGCCGATCGAGTGCTGCGGCTCCATCGCCGATTTCAACCGCGCGACGTCCAAGCTCACCGTCTATATGACCACGCAGGCGCCGCACATCATCCGCGCCGCCGTCGCGATGGTCGCCGAGCTGCCCGAGCACATGATCCGGATCATCTCGCCCGACATCGGCGGCGGCTTCGGCAACAAGGTGCCGGTCTACCCCGGCTACGTCTGCTCGATCCTCGCCTCGATCCTGCTCGAGCGGCCGGTGAAGTGGATCGAGGACAAGACCGGCAACCTCATCTCGACCGGCTTCGCCAGGGACATCTACCTGGACGGCGAGATAGCGCTGCGGCGGGACGGCAAGATCCTCGGCGTCCGGATGCACTGCGACGCCGACCACGGCGCCTTCTTCTCCGACGCGCAGCCGAGCAAGTTCAAGATCGGTTTGCTGCACTCGGCGTTCGCCGCCTACGACATCCCGGCTGCGCACCTGACGGCCCGCGGGACGTACAGCAACAAGGCGCCTGGCGGGGTGGCTTACCGGTGCTCGTTCCGGGTCACCGAGGCGATGTTCTTCCAGGAGCGGATGATGCAGGCGGCCGCCGACGACCTGGGCATGGACCAGGCCGCGTTCCGCCGGATGAACTTCGTCCGTGACGACGACTTCCCGCACCGCACGCCGTTCGGCTTCCTCACCGACAGCGGCCAGTACGCCAAGTGCCTGGATGTCGGGCTGCAGGCGATCGGCTACGAGGACTTCAGGCAGCAGCAGCAAGAGGCGCGCGCCCGCGGCCGGCTTCTCGGCCTCGGGATCTCGACGATGACCGAGCCGCTCGGGGCGGGCAACAGCCGCGAGTACGACATCCTCGGCATCAAGATGTTCGACTCGGCCGAGCTCAAGGTGCACATGACCGGCAAGGCCATCCTGCGCACCGGGGCGCGGACCCAGGGGCAGGGGCACGAGACCACGTGGGCGCAGATCGTCGCCCACGAGCTCGGCATCCCGGCCGACGACGTCGTGGTCGAGGAAGGCGACACCGATACCGCGCCGTTCGGGATGGGCACCTACGCGTCACGGAGCACGCCGGTCGCCGGGGCGGCGGTCGCCATGGTGTGCCGCAAGATCCGGGCCAAGGCTCGCAGGCTCGCCGCGCACCTGCTGGAGGTGTCGGAAGAAGATGTCGAGTGGGAGCTCGGCCGGTTCTACGTCCGCAGCGCCCCGGACCGCGGCGTGACGATCCAGGAGTGCGCGGTCGCGGCGTACGCCAACATGCCCGACGGCATGGAGCCCGGCCTGGAGAACACCGCGTACTACGACCCGCCGAACCTGACCTGGCCGTTCGCGGTGTACATCGTCACCGTCGAGGTCGACCCGGCCACCGGGGTCTGGGACGTGCTCAAGACGGTGGCCGTGGATGACTGCGGCGTCCGCATCAACCCGATGATCGTCGAGGGGCAGATCATGGGCGGGCTGACCGAGGCGTACGCGATGTCGAGCATGCAGTTCATCACCTTCGACGCCGAGGGCAACTGCGTCGGCTCGAACTACATGGACTACCTGCTGCCGACGGCCTGGGAGACGCCGGGCTTCGAGCTGCACAGCGAGGTCGTCACGCCGTGCCCGCACCACCCGCTCGGGGCCAAGGGCATCGGCGAGTGCGCGGCCGTGGGCGGGCCGGCCGCCTTCGTCAACGCGGTCATGGACGCGCTGTCCGGCACGGGTGTCCGCAACATCGACATGCCGTTGCTGCCCGACCGCGTCTGGGAGGCGCTGACCTACCACCGGGACGTCACCGGCGCGCCGCCGGTGCGGGCGGATGACTAGCGATGACCGAACCGGATGGCGGGATCCTCGGCCAGGCCGCGGAACTGGCACGGCGCGGTGAGCAGTTCGCGCTCGCGACGGTGGTGTGGCGGCAGGGTCCGTCGTCCAGCCAGCCGGGCTCGCGCGCGATCATCACCGCCGGGGGTGAGGTGCGGGGCTGGATCGGCGGTGCCTGTGCGGAGCCGGCCGTTCTCCGCGAGGCTCAGCACGTGATCGCGTCCGGCGAGGCCAGGCTGCTGCTGCTGGGCAGTCCCGACCAGTTCGGCCCGGCGGTCCCAGACGGCATGGCGGTCGTGCCGATTTCCTGCCAGAGCGAGGGCGCCCTGGCGGTCTACATCGAGCCCGTCGGCCCCGTTCCCCACCTGGTCGTCGTGGGACGCTCACCGATGGCGCACACGCTCGCCGACCTCGCCCGGACGCTGGGCTGGCGGGCCGATCTCATCGATGGCGCCGACTTCGCTACCGCGGACGCGGACGAGCGGTCCATGGTCGTCGTCGCCACTCAGGGCCACCACGACGAGGCCGTGGTGGAGCGAGCAGTGGCTGCCCATCCCGCCTACCTCGGCCTGGTCGGCTCGGCCAAGCGGGGCGCCGCGGTGCTGGGCTACCTGGCCGACCGGGGCGTGCCGCACGACCAGCTTGACCGGGTGCGAGTGCCGGCCGGGCTGGACCTCGGCAGCACGACGCACCCGGAGATCGCCGTGGCGATCATCGCCGAACTGGTTCAGCTGCGTGCTTCCGGCGCGCTCGCGCCTTCGGTTCCGCAGGCAGCCGCCGGGGGTCGCCTGGCCGCGCCCACATCGGTCGCGACCGACCCTGTCTGCGGCATGACGGTGGCGGCAGAGCCGGACAGCCTGCCCCTGGAGCACGACGGCGTGACCTATTACTTCTGCTCGGCCGGGTGCCGGCAGGCGTTCGAGCGGGACACCGCCGCTTACCAGAAGAGGGAAACTCGATGCTGATCAAGAACGGATTCGAGGTCGCCGAGCCGGTCGAGAAGGTCTGGCAGTTCTTCGACAACATCCCCCAGGTCGCGACGTGCCTGCCCGGCACCGAACTCACCGACGACCTGGGCAACGACAAGTACGCGGGACGCGTCGCGGTCCGGATGGGCCCGGTCCGGCTCCAGTTCGCCGGCACTGCCGACATCACCGAGCGCGACGAGACGGCCCGGCGCATCGTCGTGCACGCGACCGGCGCCGAAGAGAAGGGACGCGGCCAGGCCAGCATGGTCGTTACCGCGACGCTGGCCAGGTCGGGCCGGGGCACCAGGGTCGACGTGAGCCAGGACCTGCAGCTGTCCGGCGCCGCGGCACAGTACGGCCGCGGGATGATCTCCGACGTCACGTCCGTGCTCATGCACGACTTCGCGGTCAATCTCCAGGACCGGATCGAGCGGATCGAGCGCGGCGAGTCAGCCCAGCAGATCGCTGCGGCCGGCGTTACCCCGGCGCGCGGCTTTACCCTCGGCCTGCGCGCCGCGCGGATGGCGCTGATGCGGGTGTTCCGCCGGTTCTTCCTTCCGTACCAGCCGGCAACCTGAGGAGCACAGTCATGGTCTTGTGGTGGATCGGCAACGTCATTCTGCTGGTCGTCATCCTGCCGGTGGTGATCTACCTGCTGAACCGGGTGCTCGCCGCCCTCGAGCGCATCCGGCGCGCGACCGACGACATCCTCGGCGGTGGCGTGGCGCTCGTCGGCGAACTGACGCCGGTGCCCGACGCGCTGGCGACGACGGACACGACGGTCCGGGAAATATCGGTGGGCGCCGTCCGCTACGCGGGCTCGGTAGCCAAGCTCCTCGGCTAACACGGCTAGCGGCGGGCGACCCCGCCGGCCAAGAAAGGAATCCCCCCAATGCCAGCTGCTGCCTGGTTCACCCTGATCGTCTCCGCGATCATCGTCGCGATTACCGCCGTCGGCCTGCTGCGGGTGATCTTCCACCTGCGAGCGATCCGCTCGACCCTCGTCGCCACGACGGGGGGCGTGCAGGCCATCGCCCAGCTCACCAGCACCGTGCCCGAGCGGCTCACGTCCGTCAACGCCAGCCTGAAGCCCGTCAGGGACTTCTGCGAGACGGTCTGACCGGGCCAGCAGGGACGGGAGAGCTGACATGAGCGCACATCTGATCGCTGCCGCCGGCACCAGTCATTTCGGCTGGGTGCTCGGCTACGTCATCGGCATCGTGCTCGTCGTGGTGGTCGTCGCGCTGGTCGTGCCGATCCTGCTGCTGGCGCGCTCCATCGGGGACGAGGCTCCGAAGATCAACGCCGGGCTGACCGACGCGGTGCACAACACCGCGCCGCTCGGCGCGCTGCGCACCACGATCGACTACGCGGTCACCATCATCGGCGGGCTCCAGCGCGGTCGCGCCCGGCTGGGAGGCTGACCATGCACACACTGGCCATGTCCTCCTACGAGCACACCGCGTGGACCGTCGCGGTCATCCTCGGCTTCGTCGTGGTCGTCGCGGTGGCCGCCCTGCTGAGCCTGCTCATCTACCTCATCAAGCGGATCGACGGCCGGGTTGTCACGGTGCGGGAGACGCTCAAGGCAGCCGAGGCCAACACGGCCGACGCGGCGCTGATCCCGCAGGTCGCGGACGGCGTCGAGCTCGTCCTCGCCGAGGGCCTGCAGCACCATCTGTTCCTCGGCCGCGTGCTCGGGAAGGTGAAGTCATGACGACCCTGGTAGTCCTCACGGTCATCGCCATCGTGCTCCTGATCGCGGGGCTGGCGGTATACCTGTTCTGGGCGGGCACGCTGCTGAACCGGATCGCGGGCAACCTCGAGGAGAGCGCGGACCTGGTGCGCGCGATCGGCGGCCACGCCAGGCTGATCGTGCCCGCGGTCGAGCACATCAACGAGACGGGGGGCGTCGTAGCCGGGGCGCTGCCGCTGCTGTACGGCATGGCAGAGCAGATCGTCGTCGACGTGACGCCGCGGCCAGCGGCGCCGGAGGTACCCGAACCCGCCCGGCCTGCCTCGGGCACCCGCCGCTCGCGGCTGCTCGATGCGGTCGGGTTCGCCCCGCAGCCGTAGCCGTTCCCGCCGCTCAAGGGGAGTAGGTGGGGGGTGGTGGCTGTTGACCTGGGTTAGGCGTGCCCAGACTGATCCGGGCCACGTCGAGCCACCGGTCCCGTCGTCGGCGCCGAGTACTCGCCGATCCAGTGGTCCTTCCAGGCGTTGTCAAACTGCTGCTCGTTGCAGCTCGGCCGGTAGATGGCGATCAGCTCACGGGTGATCTGCTCGCGGTGCGCCGCGGTACCGCCGGGCACTTCGTACGTGCAGATGTACACCTTCCACTTGGAGCCTGCCCGGCGCACCCAGCAGGCCGCCCGCGGGTGCTGGAACGGGAACCGTTCCGCCGACAGGTCGTCGGAGTGGCCGACGTAACTCACCGCGTACCGCTCCGGCCTGGTGTCCGGCTCGGGCTTGTACGCGATCGCGTAGACGGCGGCGACCTGCGGCGGCGTCCACCCGCCGAGCAGCCGCGGTCCCTCGAACGGGTAGCCCGCCAGCGAGCCGAGGCGGATCACCGGTAACCGTCCAGCTCGTCCTCGGCCTCGCTGACGGCCTCGCTGCGCACCACAGGAGCGGCTGGCAGCCCCGCCGTGGCGGCCGCCTCAAGGAATATCCGCGTCGCGCGGGCGATGGCGTCCTCCCGGCTGTCGGCGTCAATCACGAGCTGTGCGCCGTAGCGGTTGGTGCCGATCCCGGTGGCGATGCCGTTGCTGCGGGCGATCGCGTGCTGACCCGCGAGGACATCGTCGAGCTTGCCGACGCGGTCGCGGCCTGCGACGGGATCGCGACCGGCATCGGGACCAGCAGGTATGGTGCCCAGCTGGTCGTGGATGCCGCCAGCCGGGACGAGGCGATCAATGCCGCGACGGACCTGTTCCTCCGGGCAGCGACCGCGGCCGGGCTGCCGCCTGCGCCCGTTGTCCGGACTGAGGCGATCAGCGAGGAAGAAGACGATTCGCTGTGATCCGGCTCGGATCGCTGGCGGGTTACCCCTTTGAGGGTCCGCGTCTGCTCGGCGGATGGACACCGCCGTCGAGCGCGGCCGTCTATGCGATCGCCTACAAGCCCGACCCTGAGCGCGAGCAGTACGCGGTGGTCTACGTCGGGCACAGCGACGACCTGACGACCGAGCGCTTCCCGTTCCAGCA
>JASHPF010000328.1 GCA_030038295.1 Streptosporangiaceae bacterium | reverse complement strand
GTGTTCATCAGCGTGGACTTGCCGGCCCCGGTCGACCCGACGAGCGCGACCAGGATCGGAGCGCCCGACTGCCGCAGCCGGGGCAGCAGGTAGTCGTCGATCTGGCTCAGCAGCTTGACCCGCTCGGCGCGCGCCTCGGCGACACCCGGCGCTTCCAGCACGAGCGGCACGGTGACGATGGGGTGCCGCAGATCGAGCAGGGCGGCTTCGAGCCTGCGCGCGTCGACCCTGGCGAACGGTTCGTCTTCGGCGCCGTCTTCAGGGGGAACGGGGTCGTCTGGACCGACGCCGGCTTCGCCGGCTACCGCTGACCAGGAGCCAGGCGGATCGGTCGGCAGGCCAGACCCGCCGTTCCTCGGTACCTGCGGCCAGCCGGGCGCGCTGGAATCGGTACTGGCGGGCCGATCTGGCGCAGCCGCGGGCCACCCGGTGCCCCCGTTGCCCAGGCCAGAGCCGCCCCGACTCACGCCGGTGGCCGGGACCGACGGCATGGCCGCGACGCCGGCGGGCGTGCTGCGGCCAGAGCCGGCAAGACCGCGGTCAGGGCCGGCTGGCGTGCCACCAGCCCACGGCAGCGGGGCCGTGGCCGCGTCCTGTCCCTCGGTCATGCTTCCGGGTCTCCTGCCCCAGCCGTATCCCACATCGCAGATCAGTCCTGCAGTCCCGCGTCTTCATTCGTTACCTGACGATGCAGCGTGGTCGCGCCGCGTCACGCCCGATCGCCGACGGCCGCCGACGGCCGCCACTCCGCACCCTCCACGACTTTCAAACCCGCAGGCCGCCGTGTCAATCTTCGGGTCACGGTATCCGGCCTTGAGGTAATTGTGCGCCGCTAGCGCAGATTACCGGCAGTAATGCAGGAACATGACCGAAGCCCGGCGGACGGCCACGGGCTGCGCAGGTCGCGGCGGCCTTACCCGGGCACCACGGAGCTACTTTTCTGTCACGCCCGCCGCGTCAAAGGTGGCCACGTCCCTGAGCACCCTGGCGGCGCTCTGCACGATGGGCAGCGCCAGCAGTGCCCCCGTCCCTTCACCGAGCCGGAGATCAAGATCGACGAGCGGCCGTAGGCGCAGGGACGCCAGGCTGATGGCGTGGCCGGGCTCGGCTGACCGATGCCCGGCGATCAGGCAGCCGACCGCATCGGGAGCGAGTGCACAGGCCGCCAGCGCGGCGCTGCCGGCGATGACGCCGTCCAGCACGACCGGGGTCCGAAGGGCCGCCGCGGCGAGGATGAACCCGGTCAGCGCTGCGTGCTCGAAGCCGCCCAGCGCCGCCAGCGTGCCCACCGGGTCGGCCGGGTCGGGCCGGTGCAGGTCCAGCGCACGGCCCACGGCGGCTACCTTCCTGGCCAGCGTCTCGTCGTCCACCCCGGTCCCCCGGCCGGTGGCGGCCGCGGCATCCGCTCCGGTAAATGCACAGATCAGCGCGGCCGACGCGGTGGTGTTGGCGATCCCCATATCGCCCGTGAGCAGACACCTGTTGCCTGCGGCGACGAGGTCACGGGCGACCTCGACGCCGACCTCGATCGCGGCCATGGCCTGGTCACGTGTCATCGCCGGGCCGGTCGTGAAGTCGGCCGTGCCGCTGGCGATCTTCCGGGGCAGCAGGCCAGGCACCTGATCCAGGTCCGCGGCAACGCCGACATCGACGACGACCACCTCGGCACCGGCCTGGGCGGCGAAGGCGTTCACCACCGCGCCACCCGTCAGGAAGTTGGTGACCATCTGGCCGGTGACCTCTTGCGGCCAGGGCGTCACCCCCTGCGCGTGCACGCCATGGTCGCCGGCGAAGATCGCGACGGCGGCCGGCTCGGGCATCGGCGGCGGGCAGGCGCCGGCTAGCCCGCACAGCTGCACCGACACGTCCTCCAGCACGCCGAGCGAACCCGCGGGCTTGGTCAGTCGTGCCTGCCGCTGCCGCGCGGCGTCCTCGGCCGCGGCGTCGGGCGGCCCGATGGCGGCGAGCACGTCATCGAGCACCCGCACGGGCGGGCGGCCGGGCAGCGCCCGCCGTCCGTACTCCTCGGCGTGCACGGCCCAGCCGAGCGGCCGGCGGCTGGCCCAGCCTGCCAGGGCAAGTTCCGGCTCTGGCGTGAAACCAGCCACGTAGCCCACGCACAGATACGCCGAAACCTGCAGGTGCGACGGGAGACCGAGCTCGGCGGCGAGCTCCCGCTCGTCGAAGAAGCTCACCCAGCCGACCCCGAGCCCTTCGGCGCGCGCGGCCAGCCACAGATTGGCGACGGCGAGGACGCTCGAATACGCGGCGGTCTGCGGCTGGGCGTGCCGGCCGAGCGTATGCCGCCCGCCCCTGGTCGGATCGCAGGTGACCACGATGTTGACCGGTGCCTGCAGGATGGCCTCGGTCTTCAGCCCGTCAAACGCGCGCGCCCGCGCGGCCGGCAGCGACGCGGCAAAGTCGCGCCGGGACAGCTCGGCGAGGTCGCGGATCCTGGCCCGCCGGTCTCGGTCGGTGATGATGACGAAGTCCCACGGCTGGGAGAAACCCACCGAGGGAGCGAGGTGCGCCGCCGCCAGCACGCGCTCGAGTACCTCGGCCGGGACCGGGTCGGGGCGGAAGTTCCGGCGCACGTCCCGGCGCTCGCGAAGGACGCGGTAGACGGCATCCCGCTCACTGGGCGGAAAGGCCAGCCAGTCCGGGCTCAGCCCCGGATCGGCGCGGTCCTCAGCCAACCCGGCCTCCGTCCCGGCTAGGAATCCGCGCCGTCATCATCCGCCAGCCCGGCGGGCGCCTCGGCGCCCCAGCCGGCCCGCGAATCGCTCACGGCGAGCGCGTGCCGGAGCAACGCGCTGAACACCGCGATCGCCACGGCCGGACCGCCCTTCTCGGACACGTTACTCACCGACGGCAGCCGACTGGCCCGCAGCGCGTCCTTGACCTCAGCGGCGCCGACGAAGCCTACCGGGAATCCGATCACGAACCCCGGCTCGACGCGGCGGCTGAGAATCTCGGCCAGCGCGGCAGCGCCGCCGCCGACCACCCACACCGCGCCGGGGCCGACCTCGCCGAACGCGAGCCGGACCGCGGCGGCGGGCCTCGTGATCATCGCCGTCCTGGCCAGCCGCTGCGTCAGCGGCTCGTTGATCTTGCAGACCACGGGCGTTGCGGTGAGCCCGGCCGCGACCATGGCCGAGTCGGCGACCACCGGTGCTCCGGCCGCCAGGGCTGCCACGCCCTGGGCGAGCCACTCCTCCTCGCACGCCAGGTCGGTGAAGTAGTCGAAATCCGCGGTCGCGTGAATGACACGCTCCACGACGTCCCGGCTGAACTTAGGCAGCCGGGACAGATCGATGCGGGATCGCAGGATCCGGTAGGACTCCTCCGTTGCCGGACTCATGACGGCTGGCTCAGCGTCGGGCCAGGTCACATGCCCCACCTCCCACGCCTCCGCGCCCATGACGGGGCCGTCGGCATTCCAGCATGGCACAGCCATGCCGATGGGAGCGGAGCTGCGGACTTACCGCCGTGGTCCCGGCCCCGACGGCCCCCGTTCCCCGCTAGACCCGGGGTAGCGGGCCGGTGTCGCCGCCAGCTGACAGGGCCTCCGCGGGCGCCAGCTCCTCCGGAACGGGCCCGGGCGCGGCCTGGTCGCGGCCGGCGAACAGCACGTAGTGGAAGAACAGGAACCGCGCCACGAAGGTGACGCAGTTCATCAGGAAGTACGCGCCCTGGACCACGAGGTGCTTCATCAGGTGCGTGTAGCCCATCGAGTGCGCCCACACGCTGGCGTAGTGCGACGTCAGGCCCAGGATGCCCCACACGGCGAAGGACACGATCCAGAACGGCAGCGTCTCCCGAAGCAGGTCGGGCTTGCCCTTGCGCTCCCATGCCCAGCGGCTCAGCAGGTAGCTCACCAGCGCGGCCACCATCGAGGCGATGACGCCGGACAGGCCCGCGCCGAGGTTGACCGGGCCGGTCAGCAGGCCGAGCACAATCTGGCTGGTGATCACCGCCGCGAGCGCTGCGGGGATGAACCGAACGAAACGCCGGCCGGCCTCGGTTTCGAGCCGACGCGCGACCGACGCGGGCAAGAAGCGCTGACCGACCCTGGCGACCTTGTCCGGTAGGGAGGCCATCCGACTCCTCGGTGAGCTGACGGGCTGATTGCGTCACACAGGCATTACTCAGACAGACACGTATACAGTACGGGAGTCCCTGGACGGCTTCCGGTGAAACCCTCCGGGCCCGCGTGGTGAGCGACAGCGCGGGAGCATACGTTACTGACCTTGGCGGACGGCTGATCAAAAGCTGAGCCTCGCCTGAAGGTCCGCATTCTCGGCTACCCGAGCGCGACGGGCACGCTCCAGCCGGCGGTCGCCGTGAACTCGGCCGTCCACAGCTGATCGCCCAGCCCCATCCAGAACACCGCGAGCGGGCCAGGCTCGGGACCCGCGGCGGCGAAGGGAGCGGCCGCCAGGCCGCTGATCCCGGCGACCGGCAGCGGAGCCGGCCACTGGCCGTTCGCCGCTCTGGTCGTCACCCGCAGCCCGCCGAGGTGTCCCTCGAACAGCAGCCATTCGTCGCCCGCGGCGAGCGCCGGCCACGGCTGTCCCACCCCCGCAGAACCTCCGGGCACGGTCGGCGCGGCCGGGCTGGCACCGGGCAGCAGCACGGTCCACCAGACGTGTCGCTGACCCTGACCACGCCAGAAGACGTCGATCTCGCCGGTCGGCAGCGCGACCGCCGCCGGCTGCCCGCCGAGGACGCCCATGCCGAGGTCCTGCGGACTGCTCCAGGCACCGGCCGCCCCGCGCACCACCCGCCACAGATTGCCGTCCACCGCGCCGCGCCAGAAGACCTGCACCTGGCCGGATGGCTGCTCGACCGGGTCCGGCGAGCCGTCGACGGCGCCGCCCAGATCCTGCGGCCCGGCCCAGCCGAGCCCGGGGTCATACTGCGCGAGCCAGAGGCTGCCGTCCTGCGGCCCGCGCCAGAACACGTCGATCACCCCGTTCGGCTGCGCCACCGCCGCCGGCACGCCGACCTGGCCCAGCTGGCTCACCGCCTGCGCCGGGAGCCAGCTGGCGCCGCTGCCGGTGACCTCGACGAGGTCGCCGTCGCCGCCGAGATAGAAGACGTCGACGGTACTCGCGCCCACCTCGACGACGCTGGGCGCGCCGATCACGTCGCCGCCGAGGTCCGTGCGCGTCCAGGCGCTGGCTCCGCTCGCGGACTCCTCGATGAGCTGATGCGCCGGACTGGCGTAGAACACCGCCGTCGAGCCGCCCGGCGTGACGACGGCCGACGACGGCTGCGTCGTGCCGCCGACGACCGGCAGCGTGACATCCAGGTAATCCTGGTCGATCACCATCGTGACGCCGCCGAAGCTCTGCGACGCGTTCCCGCTGAACTGGTGCAGCCGCCTGCCGCCGGTCCACTCGCCCGGCAGGTAATGGCTGTCGGACGTGTTTGCCTCGCCATTCCACAGCGCGTCGAAGATGACGTCCGGAGTCGCGTCGCTGCCGCTCTGGTAGGACTGGGCCAGGTCCGCGACGCCCGAGTCCGAGCT
>JASHPF010000051.1 GCA_030038295.1 Streptosporangiaceae bacterium | reverse complement strand
GTGAGCAGCGGCACGTCGGGGGCGGCGGCACGCAGCTCCTGCTGGATCGCGCCCGCGGCGCGCAGCACGCTGCCCGTGTTGCGGAAGCTCGTTGACAGCACCATCACGGCCGCGGGCCCACCGTCGGCGGCCGGGAAGTCGGTGCGGAACCGGCGCAGGTTGCCCGCGCTGGCGCCGCGCCAGCCGTAGATCGACTGACACGGGTCGCCGACGGCGGTCACCGGGTGCCCGCCCCCGAACAGCGACCGCAGCAGCACCAGCTGCGCGTGCGAGGTGTCCTGATACTCGTCGAGCAGCACGACCTGATAGCGAGCCCGCTCCGACTCCCCCACGACCTGGTGGCCGACGGCGACCCTGGCCGCCAGCGCCACCTGATCGCCGTAGTCGATGACCTCCCTCCGCGCCTTCGCAGCCGCGTACGTGGCGACCAGCGGCAGCAGCTGCTCCCTGGTCCGCTGCGTGGCAAGCACGTCCGCCACCGGCCTGGGCACCCGGCCGATCAGCCGCGCCGCCGCGCCGTCCAGCCACTCGCCCACCCTGGCGACGTCCTCCGCTCGGCGCAGGTGCTCGGCCATCTCGCCAGCGAGCGTCAGCACTGCAGCGGTCACGGTCGCCGGAGTCCAGTCCACTGCGTCGGTGGGGCCGTCGTAGCAGGCGACGACGCCGGCGGCCAGCTGCCAGGCGACGGCCGGGGTGATCAGCCGGAGGGTCGGCTCCAGCCCTTCCCGCAGTGCGTGGTCGCCGACGAGCCGGCCAGCGTACGCGTGATAGGTCGAGATGGCCGGCTCGCCCGCCAGGACGTCGTCATCATCGGCCGTGCCGCCGCCTGCCGGCAGCTCGAGTCCGGCCCGGCGCAGGGCGGCCAGCCTGGCCCGGACCCGGCCGGCCAGCTCGGCGGCTGCCTTGCGGGTGAAGGTGAGGCCGAGCACCCCCTCCGGCCGCACCAGCTGGTTCGCGACCAGCCACACCAGGCGCGCCGCCATCGTCTCGCTCTTGCCCGAGCCCGCTCCGGCCATAACCGCGAGCGGCGCCAGCGGTGCCCCGATGACCGCCGCCTGCTCGGCCGTCGGTTCGGGTCCGCCGAGCAGCCGGGCCAGCTGGGCGGGGGTGTACCGGGGCGACTGCGGCATCACGGCACCACCCGTCCGCCACGCTCGTCGACGGGGCAGCTCGATGCGACCGGGCAGACCCGGCAGCCTGGGTTGGCCGTGGCCTGGAACACCGGCCCCGCCATCCCCGCCGCAACCGTCTCGACCAGGTCGGCGGCCCAGTCGGGATCGGGGTCGTCGCGCAGCGCGCGCTGCGCCTGCACCCGTACGGTGGCCTTCAGCCCGGCCTTGCCGACCTGGACGAGCTCGGCTCCGCCGGGCTCGGTGAGGCCCAGCTGCTCGAACGCGCCGAGCAGCACGGCGAGCTGGTAGACGCCGAGCTGCGGGTGACGGTCGAGCTCGGCGTCCGAGGGCTTCCCGGTTCCGGTCTTGAGATCCACGACGATCGCGGCACCGCTGGCGTCTCGCTCTAGCCGGTCGACCTGGCCGGTGATGACGATGTCGCCCATGGTCACGCGCAGCTGCTGCTCGACCGCCACCAGCTCGCGCGGGTTCGCGCGATGCCAGTCGAGGAACCTGGTCACCATGGCCTCGGCGGTTGCCCGCTGCTTGGCGCTGTACCACGGGCTGCCGAAGTCGAGATGCTGCCACAGCTCGTCGACGCGCTTGGCCACCTCGCCGTCGTCGGCCCCCTCGGCCGCGAGCGCGGCGGCCGCGTGGATGACGGTGCCCAGGTGCTGCGCCGTCCCTGCCGACCGGATGCCGACGGCCGCCTCCAGTAGCCAGCGCAGCCCGCACTTAGCGAACGACTCCACCCGCGACGGCGAGATCTGCACCGGCCCCGGCAACGGCAGTCCGGCCGCGGTTGGCTCGGTCAGCGCATACCACTGGCGCGGGCTCGCCCCGCGCACGCCCGCTTCGGCCAGCCTCGCCAGCTGGCCGGCCGCGGCGGCGCGCACCTCCGCAGGCAGCGACGTGTCGGTGACCGCCCGGCGCAGCTCGGCCGTCAGGGCCGGCAGCGACAGCCAGCGGTGCCCGGTGCCGGTCACGTGCTCGATCTCGATCTCGTCGCCGGCCAGTTCGGCGAGGAAGCGGGACGGCCGCTCGTCGCCGTCCTCCGCGCCGACAGCGGTGACCACGAGCTGGCGGCGGGCCCGGGTGACGGCGACGTAGAACAGCCTGCGTTCCTCGGCCAGCAGCCGTGCGGTCGCCGCCATGGCCGTGACCCCGGCGCTCGCGCCATCCGTCCCGGCGGCGCGGCCCGCGACGACGTCGACGAGCTCGTCCATCCCGAGCAGGGAGCCGCGCTGCCGCAGGTCGGGCCAGCTGCCCTCCTGGACGCCAGCCACGACGACGAGATCCCACTCCAGACCCTTGGCGCGGTGCGCCGTCAGCACCGTAACCGCGTCGCCGGCGGACGCGCGGGCAGCGAGGCTGTCGCCGACGATCTCCTGTCCGGCCAGGCTGTCGAGGAACAGCCGGGTCGATCCGTGCGGCAGCCGGGCGGTGAACCGGGCCGCCGCCTCGAACAACGCCACGACGGCGTCCAGGTCGGCGTCGGCACGCGAACCGCGGACTCCGCCGGCTGCGCTGGCCGCCTGCCACTCTGCGGCCAGGCCGGACGCCGTCCACACGGCCCACAGCACCTCGTGCGGCGTGCTGTCACGCGCGGTCTCGCGCGCGATGCGCAGGAGCCCGGCCACGCGGCGCGCGGCGGCCACCGCTGCGTCGGCTGCCGGGTCCCGCGCGCCGCC
>JASHPF010000327.1 GCA_030038295.1 Streptosporangiaceae bacterium | reverse complement strand
ACCGAGATCCAGGCGATCAAGATCCTGGTGCCCCGGACGACCGAGTGGATTCTCGACAAGGCGATCCAGGCGCACGGCGCCGGGGGAGTCAGCCAGGACTTCCCGCTGGCCGCGCTGTGGGCCCACGCCCGGACGCTGCGGCTCGCCGACGGCCCGGACGAGGTGCACAAGCGCTCCCTCGCCCACCGTGAACTCAGGAAGTACCGCTAGTCGGCGGGACGCAGGACCGGTCGATCGACCGCGAACCAACACTCAGCTCGAGGAGGAGTAAGGATGACAGAGGCGTCACAGCGGATAGCGGTGGTCACCGGGGCCGCGCGGGGCATCGGCGCAAGCACGGCGAGGCGCCTCGCTGCCGACGGGCATGCCGTGGCGGTGCTCGACCTTAAGGAAGGCGACTGCGCCGCGACCGTGGAGGCGATCTCCGCGGGCGGCGGCACGGCCCTGGCCGTGGGCGCCGACGTGAGCGACCCCGACCAGGTGCAGGCCGCCGTGGACAAGATCGCTGAAGCACTCGGCCCGGTCGCGGTCCTGGTCAACAACGCCGGGGTCATCAGGGACAACATGCTGTTCAAGATGACGATCAACGACTGGGACACGGTGCTCGGCGTGCACCTGCGCGGCGCGTTCCTCATGAGCAAGGCGTGCCAGAAGTACATGGTGGACCAGCGGTTCGGCCGAGTCGTCAACCTGTCGTCCAGCTCGGCGCTCGGCAACCGCGGCCAGGCTAACTACTCCGCCGCCAAGGCGGGCATGCAGGGCTTCACCAAGACGCTCGCGATCGAGCTCGGTCAGTTCGGCATCACCGCGAACGCGGTAGCGCCGGGCTTCATCGTTACCGACATGACGGCAGCGACGGCGGCGCGCATCGGCATCGGCTTCGAGGACTTCCAGAAGGCAGCCGCGCAGAACATCCCCGTGCGCCGGGTGGGTCAGCCCGAGGACGTCGCGAACGTGATCTCGTTCCTGGTCAGCGAAGGCGCGGGATTCGTGTCCGGCCAGGTGATCTACGTGGCCGGCGGGCCCCTGTGCTAGCCGGAGGGGGGAACGGGGTCGTGCCCGACGCAGCCGCGCTACGTGCGCAGGTCAGCGAATTTCTCGCCGGGCACGATCCGCGAACGACCGATCCGGCCGAGTTCCTGCAGGCCCGGTTCGACGCTGGCCTCGCCTGGGTGCATTACCCGACGGGCCTCGGCGGCCAACAGCTACCCCGTTCCCTCCAAAGCGTGGTGGATCGTGCCTTCGCCGATGCGGGCGGCCCCAGCAATCACCCCGAACGAAATGGGATCGGCCTCGGCATGGCCGCGCCGACGATCCTGGCACACGGAACGCCGGAACAGCAGGAACGCTGGCTGCGGCCCCTATGGACGGGCGAGGAGATCTGGTGCCAGCTGTTCAGCGAGCCAGGCGCGGGATCCGACCTGGCCGGGCTCGCGACGAGGGCGGTGCTGGACGGCGACGTCTGGCGGGTGAACGGGCAGAAGGTGTGGACCTCGTCGGCGCACATGGCTCGGCGGGCGCTGCTGGTCGCCCGGACCAACCCGGACGCGCCGAAGCACGAGGGTCTCACCTATTTCTCCCTGGACATGCGACAGCCGGGCGTCGAGGTCCGGCCGCTGCGGCAGATCACCGGCGAGGCTGAGTTCAACGAGGTCTTCCTCACCGACGCGACAATCCCCGACGCGGACCGGATCGGCGGGGTCGGGCAGGGCTGGACCGTGTCGATGGCGACGCTGATGAACGAGCGGGTTTCGATCGGCGGCGGTGCAATGCCGCGCGAGGGCGGCATGATCGCCGCGGTCGCGCGAAGGTGGCGTGAGCACCCCGAGCTCCGGACGCCGGGCCTGCACGACCGGTTGCTCCGCCTGTGGGCAGACTCCGAGGTGGCCAGGCTCGCCGGGATCCGGCTGCGCCAGCAGCTGGCGGCCGGTCAGCCAGGGCCGGAGGGCTCGGGGGCGAAGCTGGTGTTCGCACGGCTGAACCAGGAGATCTCGGAGTTGGATGTCGAGCTGGCCGGTGCCGAGGGCCTGCGCTACGACGACTGGACTATGCGCAGGCCGGAGGGGGCCAACTTCTTCGGCCGTAACCCCGGATTCCGGTTCTTGCGCGCGAAGGGGAACTCCATCGAGGGCGGCACGTCGGAGATCCTGCGGAACGTCATCGCGGAGCGGGTACTCGGCCTCCCGAAGGAGGCCAGGGTGGATTCCGGGCCATGGAAGGATCTGCCCCGGTGAGCGAGGTGAGCGCCCGGCCCCGGCCGCTGGACCTCCTCTACGGCGAGACCGAAACCGAGCTGCGGTCGGCGGTCCGCGGGGTGCTGGCGGACAAAGCCGCCTGGCCGGATGTGCTCGTCAGGACCGAGACAACCGAGACGTACGACGCTGCACTCTGGCACACTCTGGCCGTCGACATCGGCGTAGCCGGGTTGCTCATCCCTGAGGAGCTCGGGGGTGCTGGCGCCAGCTACCGTGAGGCCGCGGTGGTGGCCGAGGAGATTGGCCGCGCGGTCGCGCCGGTACCGTTCCTGGGCAGCGCTGTCATCGCCACCACGGCGCTGCTGGCTGCTGGCGCGGGCTCGGACGGTGACGCGCTGCGACGGATCGCGAGCGGTGTGGTGACGGCGGCACTTGCGGTTCCGTTCGCGGCCGGGCCGTTCCCGGCTGCGTCGGGCCGCGAGCTGCGGGCAGCGGTGCGGCTGGATGCTCCCGAGCCCGGTGACGAGCCGGGCAGCTACCGGCTGACGGGTGTGGTGAGGAGCGTTGCCGACGCGCTGCTGGCAGATGTGCTGGTAGTGCCCGCCGACGGGGTGCCCTACGGCCTGTACCTGGTCCAGGTCGGCACGGGAGTCCGCAAAACCGCCGTCGTGTCGCTCGACCAGACGCGGCAGCTGTGTGACATCACGCTGGACCGGGCGCTCGCCTGGCAGGTGGCCTCCGGGGAAGCGGCGGAGCGGGCCGTGGCTGCAGCGCTGTTGGCGGGCGCGGGCGTGCTGGCATCGGAACTGCTCGGGGTCGCCGAGCGATGCCTCGACATGACGCTCACGTACGTTAAGGAGCGCAAGCAGTTCGCCCGCCCGATCGGCGGGTTCCAGGCGATCAAGCACCGGCTCGCTGACCTGTGGGTGCTGGTGACCCAGGCGCGCGCCGCTGCCAGGGCGGCGGCGGACGCTCTCGGCCCGCAGCCAGCCGCCGACGCCGAGCTGCTGGTAGCGCTGGCGAAGGCCGCGTGCTCGGACGCGGCACTCAAGGCCGCTCAGGAGACGATCCAGCTGCACGGGGGCATCGGCTTTACCTGGGAGCACCCGGCGCACCTGTTCCTCAAGCGGGCGAAGGCAGACTCCATCGGCCTCGGCACCGCCGACGCTCACCGAGGTGCGCTAGCCCGTCTTGCAGACCTGCCCGCGCCGGGCTAGCGCCGTTCCGGCCTGAGCGGCTCTGCGAGTCTGCCTGGCAGACTGGCCGCAAGCCAGGCCGGATGCCCGCAGTGCCGTGCTGCATGCTGATCTGCCAGATGTGCGACATTTCGTGCAGCTGTTGCCGTAATTGCTGGTTAGATGGGACCGGGGTGTCGCCCGGTGGCGTCCGCGAATGGCCGGAGTCACCGAGCGGCGAGGGGAGACACTGCAGGGACTGGTATGGCTGAGACGCAGGCAGACAGTGGCAGTCCGGTGGCTCCGGCCGCCGAGCAGGTCGGCAGCGGCATGGCCGGTGCAGACCTTCCTCGCGCCGAAGAAGTTAACGCCGTACTGGCCGACGATTACGAGCTTGCGGCCTATCAGTCGACCTCCTGGCCGTTCACTGCCGATCCGCCGCCAACCGGCGCGATTCACCACGTAGAGCTGTGGGTTCCGAACCTGGACAAGGCCATTGCGAGCTGGGGCTGGCTGCTGACCGCACTCGGCTACCGCATATTCCAGGACTGGCCGGGCGGTCGCAGCTGGCAGGCCGGTGACGCCTACATCGTGGTCGAGCAATCGCCCGCTCGCACGGCGAGCCGACACGACCGATGCCGTCCCGGGCTGAATCACCTGGCTTTTCA
>JASHPF010000326.1 GCA_030038295.1 Streptosporangiaceae bacterium | reverse complement strand
TCGATGGCCTTGAGCGTCCGCGTCGTACCGTCCGGGCTCACCAGGTAGAGCAGCAGCGGGAGCCAGGCAAGCGCCACCACGATCGTGGTCACCAGGACGGCCGCCACCGCGACGAGCGCCACACGTTCCTCCGCTGTGGCGATGACCTGGACCGCGGCGATGAAGGTCAGCGACGGGCTGAACACGACCAGGCCGGCCGCGAACGCAGTACGCGGCGCCGGGCTGGCCACCAGCCTGCTCACGAGGTTCGGCTTCTTGTTCGGATCCTTCGGCCGCGGCTTCCTGGCGACCAGCACGAGGCTCGCGGCGATCGCGAGCCCGCCGAGCGCGAGGCGCAGGCAGTAGCGCGGATCTCGCTGGTCGGCGTGCTGGAGACCGCCGGCCCGCAACGCCACGAAGATCAGCCCGCCCACGACTACGGTCATGAGCACGCCGCCGACCAGAAAGAACAGCACGGTCCGCCGTGGGTCGGCAGACGCCAGCAGGACGGTCGCGACCACGAGGGCGGTGGGCGACAGCGCCGCGAGAAGGGCGAACCCGACGGCCTGGGCTAGCATCGCGGGTCGGCGTTCTGGTCGCGTGCTACTCCGGCGGCTATCACGGCTGTCCGTTGGACCGGTGCGGAACGGCCGCCACGGGCGCTTCGACCGCGCTGGCAGGTCACCCCGTTCCCTCCCCGGTTATCCGCGTTGCGGTGTCATCCTCCCGCCGCGCGGGTGGTCGCGACGTCACCCGGCACGGGTGATGACCGACGCGTGGCCGCGGTGGCAGGCAGCCGCCACGACGTGGGTGCGGGCCGCGGGCACCGATCCCCAGGTCATGGTGCGAAGCGGAGCGTCGCGCCCACTCCGTCCAGCGGCCTCGCGATCCCGCCGCAGGCCGCAGGGTTGCCCGTCTGGACGAGGTCTTCCGGCAGGAAGTGCAGCTCGGCATTCGTGGTCGCCATGGCCCGGACGAGGGCCGCGTCGGCCCGGTCGAGGACGGGGTCGGCGACCTGTCGGTCCCGCAGTTCGCCCGCGCTGGCGGCGATGTCCTGCCCGGCCGGTCCGGTCCAGGCCGTCGCGGTGGAGGCCGGATCATCAGCCACGAAGACGTCGACGGCCTGCGCGTCGCGCAGCGCGGTCATGGCCGCCGCCAGTCCCTCGACGGCCTGGCCGTGAGCGAGCCTGGCCTGCCAGTCCGCGAAGCGGGCCCGGACGTCCTGGTCCGCCCACGCGGCCAGCGCGCGGTCGGCCGCGTCAGCGAGCAGCTGGCTGTCGGCCGCGACCTCTTCCTCCACCACGACCGCCGACTCCCGGAGCTGCTTGGGCAGCCTGGCCATGAGCAGCGACCGTGCGTGCACGTCGCCGGCCACGATGACGTGCTGCGCGCCGAACGCGGCCGCGGCCTTGGTGACCTCCGCAGCCAGCGCCTTGGCGTTCTCCTCCCAGGTTTCCTCCACGCTGCGCTGGAAGCGGTCCTGCGACCAGCCGCCGACCGAGGTCTTGTGCAGCGGCCAGTCGCGGCTCGTCGTCCAGTGACGCCACCAGTCGCCCGTGCCCTCGACGGCCACGATCTCGCCGCCGGCTCGGGTTGCCGCCACGCGCAGATGCGGAACGGGCGGGGGCTGCTGGGCTAGCAGCGGCATGAGGTGCGGCAGCGTCGCGAGCCTGGCGATCTGCCGCCGCGGCGGCGCGTGCAGGCCAGCGGACATCGTGACGCCGCCGTCGCGGGCGAAAACGGCTGTTCCCGGCGCGGCCAGGTCCCGGTCCGCCAGGGCCCGGGCGACGGTGTCGAGCGTGGCCGGACTCGCGCCCGCCGCGGTCAGCTGCTCCCGGGCGGCGCGCCAGCGGAGCCCGACAGCCTGCGGGTACTCGCGCACACGGTCGGTATCCAGGTACACCGAGACATAGCCGCCGATCTCGTCATAGAGCGGCCGCAGGAAGTCCAGTTTCATGGTGCCCCCAGCTCCTCGTCGGCTAGGCCGCCGGCCTGTCATCCGGGCATACCCGACTGGGGAGAAGTGTCACCACTGCCGGTTCTGCCGTTGGCTCCGCGGCCCGATCAGCCGGTGGAGCCCGGCGCCGCGCTCGTGTTCACACAGCGGGCCGTGATCCGTCGGCCGTTGGCGTAGTCGCCGCAGTTGTCCGTTCCCTGATTGTCCCGCAGCAGCCCAGCCCAGTCTGACAGCCGCTCGACCCGGTAGCCGTATGCACCGAGCATGATCCGGATCGCGGCCAGGTTCGGGCAGCCGACGAGGACCGACGCGCCGTCGGTGTAGGTGTCGGCCGCCGCTTTACCCTCCTCCTCGGCCTGCTCGGTCAGCACGTGGACGTTCGGCACCGGTCCCATCATGTATGGGCTGAAGGTGTCGATGATGAGATACCGAGCGCCGGTGCGGCGAATGCCGTGCAGCAGCTCGTTGTAACGCAGCGTGTGATACAGAAACCCAAGACACAGGACGACGTCGGCGGCGAAGTCCTGGGTGCTCAGCACCTCATGGACGTCACCGCAGACAAAGCGGACGCGGTCCGCGCCGAAGCCGTACTCCTCGAGGTTCTCGGTCGCGGCCTTGACCAGCTCCGGTCGCGCCTCGATTCCGGTCACCGACCGCGCTCCGGACGCGAGCGCCGCGAGCGACCAGCGGCCATCATGACTGGCGAGGTCCAGCACCGAGGCGCCCGCGAAGATGTCCCGGTTCTGGCCGAATATAGCCTCGTAGCGCAGGTTCAGCCGGCCGGTGTTCAGGCCGGTGCTGCTCGTCAGGTAAAACCGCGGGAATTGCTCGAAGAACCAAGAGGCGATGCGGGATCCTGGCGGCGACTCGGCGGCGGTGAGCTCGCCAGGGTCCTGCTGGGGTGGGGCGGCTGGCCGCCGCCAGGTTCTCGGCGGGCGCTCGATGCGCCACGCGACACCGCGCAGCGCTCGCGCAGACTGCTGTCTCAGCGACATGCGCGCCATGGTAGCGACCGCCAGGTGACCCAGGGTCCGCGTCTCGGCCTTGTGCCGCAATTCGGGCTGCGCTATGGGCGTCGCTCAGAAAGGTGAACAGGCCATGCGAGTGGGCGCGCTTCGTTATGCCGCACAGGTGCTGGGGCCGTGTGTATTGGTGCAGGACTGCTCCTGGCAGCACCGGATGTCGGCAGTGCTGCGCATGCGCGATGCCGACGGCCTGACCTGGTTCGTTAAGCGCTTCCGCGACCGGGACCGCTACGACGCGGAACTGCTCGCGTATCGCGACTGGGTTCCGAAGCTCGGCGGCAGCGCCCCGCGCCTTCGTGCCTGCTCCGATTCGCTTGCCACCATCATCCTGTCCGCCGTGCCGGGTGATCCGGCGCCGTGGCCGGCGCCGGATGCCGGCTCGCTGTCGGCTGCCGAGCGCTCGGCCGAGCAGGCGATCCACAGGCGCGCGGGGGAGCTGTTGCGGGCGTTCCACGCTGGCCACCCAACCGGCGCGCGCGGTGATCTCGGCACGGCCAAGGTCGCGGAGTTCGACCAGCTCAGGCCGCTCGCCGAGGGCCCGCTCACGGAGCACGAGCTGCAGCGGGCTCGGGCCGCAGTGGCCGCGCTGGCCGGGATACCGTGCGCCGGCCTGGTTCCCTGCCACCGCGACTACACCCCGCGCAATTGGCTCGTCGGCGATGGCGCGCTGTCCGTCGTCGACTTCGAGTGGTCCCGGCTCGACGTGTGGGTCAGCGACCTGGCGCGACTGCACCTCGGGGTGTGGCCGGACAGGCCGGACCTGCGGGAGGCGTTCCTTGGGGGCTACGGCGTGCGGCTCACTGACACCGATTGGGCGACCCTCCGCGGCTGCGCCGTGGTCACGGCGGTGTGGCTCGTGATCAAGGCGCGCGAGACGCGGCAGGCCTCGTTCGAGAATGCGAGCCGGCACGCGCTGGCGCGTCTCCTCACCACCGACCGGTAGCCACTCCGCCGACGAGTTCTCGCACCCGAGTCGCCGCTCTCGATCGCCAGCCGCCCGCGGCGGGCCGACGCGAACGCGGCCCCCCGCCACGGTGGTGTGGCGAGGGGCCGGTGCTCGGCACCTCAGTTCGGTACTGCCTAGCTGGCTGGCCGCAGTTGCATGTTGCCGCGGTGCTGCGGGCCGCGAGGCCCGTAGTCGAGTTCGGCCCCGGTATTACCCCCCAGGATGACCGGGTCGGGAGAGTCGAAGGGATCCATGATCGACTCGATGAAGATCAGCCTGTCGTTCGGCGCGCTGAGGGCCTGCTCCAGGTCGGCGACGGTCTTGACGACGAACGACCGCGCCGTGGTGTCGGGACGGAACAGCTTCGGCAGGTCCGCGTAGGCCCAGGTCGCGACGTCGTTGTA
>JASHPF010000325.1 GCA_030038295.1 Streptosporangiaceae bacterium | reverse complement strand
CGACCACCGCAGGGCGATCGCTCAGCCCGCCCCGAGCGCGGGCCCCTTCCGCTCAGCCCGCGGCGAGCAGAGCCGCCGTCTCAGCCAGCCGCATCGCATAGCCGGCCTCGTTGTCGTACCAGGCCGCGACTGTCACCAGGTCGCCGCCAGAGACGGAGGTGAGCGGCAGGTCCACGATGGACGACTTCGTGTCGCCGACGATTCGCGAGGACGCCCAGCCCTCATGCAGCACACCGAGGATGCCAGTCAGCGGCCCGTCCGCCGCTGCCGCGACGAACGCGTCGTTGAGCTCGGCAGGGGTCGTCTGCCGCTCGACTCGGGCGGTGAGCTCCACGATGCTCCCGGTCCGCACCGGCACCCGGTAGGCCTTGCCCGTGACCTTCAGATCCGGCCAGACGAAGCCCAGTGCCTTGGCGGCGCCGGACGACGACGGGATGATGTTTTCCGCGGCGGCCCAGGAGTCGCGCCGGTCCTTCATCGGCTGGTCGGTCAGTGACTGGGTGTTGGTGTAGGCGTGCACCGTGGTGAAGAAGCCGTCCCGGATGCCGACGGTGTCGCGCAGCACCTTGATCACCGGCGCTATGGCGTTGGTCGTGCAGCTCGCCATGCTCACGATGTGGTGCCGGGCGGGGTCGTAGGCGTCCAGGTTGATGCCCGGCAGCAGCACCGCGTCACAGTCGTCCAGCGTCTTGCTCGGGGCGCTGACCAGCACCCGGCGCGCGCCCGCGTCCAGGTGCGCCTGCGCGCCGGCCCGCGTGGTCGCGCGTCCGGTGCAGTCGAGCACCAGATCGATGCCGAGAGCCTTCCAGTCCGGGGCCCCGTTGCGGGCGTCGATCCAGGTGATCGTCGCGTCGCCGATCACCAGCCCGTCCGCCGCCACGTGCACCGGGTCCTGCCAGCGCCCGTAGTTGCTGTCGAACTCGAACAGCGGGGCCATCGATTCCGCGCCGACGATGTCGACGATGACCGACGGCGTAAACAGCTTGCTGCTCAGGCCCGCCTTCACCGTGGACCGGCCGATTCGCCCGAAACCGACAACCGCGATCTTGGACATCTGGCTCCCCTTTCGTGCTCCGGTCGCGTGCTCCCATGGTACTGAGGGCCAGCCCGCCTGCCCGCAGCCGTGCTCAGGGCCGCCGGTACCTGATGACCGCCACCGGCGCGAGCACCACGACCAGGGCCGCGGACCAGGCCAGGGCGACGCCGATGTCGCTGGTCGAGCCCGTGAGGAGGGAGCGCACGGCGTCCACCATGGGGGTGATCGGCTGATACTTCGCGAACGGCTGCAGCCAGCCGGGCATCGAGGTGGCCGGCACGTAGGCGCTCGAGATGAAGGCGAACACGAAGGCGATGAGCGACATGCCCTGGGCTGCCTGCGCGCTCCGCGCGTACAGCCCCATCACCACGAACACCACCGTGAACACGATCGCGTACGCCACGCACAGGCCCAGCGCGGCCAGGCCGTCCTGCCAGCTGCCCGGCAGCCGGAAGCCGAACAGGAAGCCGAATGCCGCCGTGGTCACGATCGACCACACGTTCGTCGCCGAGTCGGCTGCCGTGCGGCCGAGTACGAGCGCATAGCGCGACACCGGAAGCGACAGCAGCCGGTCCGTGAAGCCGTCCGCCCTGTCCGTGGCGACGGCCACCGCGATACCGCCGCCGGTAAACAGCACGATCGAGGCGACATAGGCCGGCACCAGGAACTCGACGTAGCGCGTCGCCCCCGCGTGGATCGCGCCACCGAACACGTAGCGGAAGCTGAACAGGAACAGCGCGGACTGGACCACGCCCATGACGCTGAGCCCCGGCGTCCGCAGGTACTTCCGCAGCGCCCGCAGCGCGACCTGCCCGGCCGCGGTGGTCAGCCCCGGCGTGCGCCCCGGCCGGGCCGGCAGCTCGATCGCGGTCATGACGCGCTCCGCACGGCCGGGCCGGCTGCGGTCAGACTGGGCACGGCCGGTTCCGTCCGCTCACCGTCGCCGTGACCGGCGCCCGTCAGCGCCAGGAATACCTCGTCGAGGCTGGGCCGCCGCAGGCCGATCTCGTCGACGGCGATCGACGCCTCCCCCAGCCTGCCGATGACGGCCGCGAGCTGGCCTGGTCCGCCGGGTGCGAGGGCGGTCACGCGCTGCCCGCCCGGCTGCAGCCGTGCCGGGCCGGCGGTGACGTGCTCGAGGATCCGCGCGACGGCTGGGATCACTGCCCTGCTGCCGACCGCGACATCGATCACGTCCTGGCCGATGCTGGCCTTCAGCTCGTTCGGCGGGCCGGCCGCGATGACCCGGCCGTGGTCGATCACCACCAGGTGATCGGCCAGCTCGTCGGCTTCCTCCAGATAGTGCGTGGTCAGCAGGATGTCGGTGCCCGTCGCCACGAGGGCGCGGACGGCCTCCCAGACCTCGCTCCGGCCGGCCGGATCCAGGCCGGTGGTGGGCTCGTCGAGCAGCAGCAGCCGCGGACTGCCGACAAGGCTGGCGCCGAGATCGAGGCGGCGCCGCTGGCCACCCGAGTAGCCGACGGTGCGACGGTCGGCGACGTCGGCCAGCCGGAGCTGGTCGATGACGCTGGCGGCGGCGCGCCGGGCGGAGCTCCGGCCGTGGCCGAAGAGCCGCGCGGTCATCTCCAGGTTCTCCCGCCCGGTCATGCTCGGCTCGACGGCGGCGAACTGGCCGGCCAGACCGATGTCACGCCGCACGCTCGCCGCCTCGCGGACGACGTCGTGCCCGCGGACCCGCAGCCGGCCACCGTCCGGTCGGACCAGGGTGGCGACGCAGCGGACGAAGGTGGTCTTCCCGGCTCCGTTCGGTCCGAGCACCGCCAGCACCTCGCCGGGCTGAGCCGTGAGCTCGAGTCCATCGAGTGCCGTCACCGCGCCGAACCGGACCGTGAGCTCGTCCGCCTCGATCAGCGGCGGGCTGGCTGGGCTAGTCATGCCGGTCTCCAGGTGCTCTCGGAACGAGTTATGTCGCGAGTATAGTAGCCAGATAACTAGTTAATTTGCAACCTGTAGCCTGGAGACTAACTCGTCTGGCGGCGACTGAGGCAGACCGGATCGAGTTCCGCCGACTAGTGCCTGAGAAACTAGTAAGCTGGGTGCGTGGAGAGCGACTTTCGGCCGTCGCCGCTCGCGCTCGCCGTGCTGAGCCTGCTGCACGCCGCGCCCCTGCACCCATACGCCATGCAGCGCCTGCTCAGGGAGTGGGGCAAGGACGCGGTCGTGAACGTCGGACAGCGGGCCAACCTGTACAAGACCATCCGTCGGCTGCTCGACGCCGGACTGATCGCGGTCCGCCAGACCGAGCGCGACCAGCAGTACCCGGAGCGCACCGTCTACGAGCTCACCGACGCCGGCAGCAAGGCCACCCTGGACTGGCTGACCGACATGCTCGCCCGGCCGCGCAGCGAGTTCCCGCAGTTCCCCGCCGCGCTGTCGTTCATCATGCTGCTCACGCCCGCGCGCGCCGCGGCCATGCTCGAGCAGCGCGCGGTCACGCTGCGCGGCCAGCTCGAGGCCGCCGACGCCAGCCTGCGGAGCGCCCGTGACCTGCCGCGCGCGGTGACCATGGACGATGAGTATCAGCGCGCGATGCTGGCCGCCGAGCTCGGATGGCTGGACAACGTCGTTGCGGACCTGCGCAGCGGCGCGCTCACCTGGACGCCGGAAGAACTGGCGCCGTTCGCCCGGGCGTCACTGCCCGGCGGTGCGCTCGCGCTCCGGCTGCCGGGGTAGTTGTCCCCGCCGTCAGCCGGCCTCGCCGGCGGCTGACCTGACGCGCGCGCTCAGGTCGGCGAGCGCTCGCCGGTGCTCGCCGCGCCCCGTTTCGACCAGCGGGCGCAGGTAGGCAGTGAAGGCGGCCAGCTCGGCCGGTGACAGGGTCTCCTCGAGCACCTCGCCGAGCGGCGGCACTTTCGGGTTCGGGGACGAGCGCAAGAAGCGGTCCCAGGGCTGCGGCGCGCGCCAGGACGTCACGCTGACCCGCAGGTCCAGGCGAATGTCATCGAAGCCCGCCCGTTCGGCCAGCCGGACCAGGTCGCGGTCGTCGAAATCCACCATCGGATCCGTCCCGGCCGGCTGGATGGCGGCGAACCTCGCCTCCACCTTTGCGGCGAACTCGGCCACCGGGCCGATGGGGTAGCCGAAGAAGACGGCCGCGTCGCATTCTCGCATCAGCACGTTGATCGGCTCGTGCAGGCTGATCCGGCCGCCCGGCCGCAGCACGCGCCGGAACTCCGCGAACGCGGCCGCCTTGTCAGCCACGTAGATCAGCACCGACCTCGTGGTCACCACGTCGACCGATCCGTCCTCGATCCCGGCCAGCCGTTCGGCGCCGGCCAGCACAAACGCGCACCGGTCTAGCTGCCCGGCCGCCGTGGCGGCCGCCCGGCAGTGCTCGAGCAGGTCGGCGGATATGTCGGCGAAGATGACCCGGCCGCCAGGGCCGAGCCGGTCCAGCGCACCGAACGCGATGAGCCCGTCGCCGGTGCCGACGTCCAGCAGCGTGTCGTCGGGCCGCAGGGCTGCCCGGTCCAGTACCTCGTCCCGGACCGGCAGCAGGGCCTGGCGCACCTCCGCCGCGTGATCGGCGTCGCCGCCGTGGCGGAGCTCGAGGAGCCAGCGGTGCCACTGATCTCGCGGCTGCGTCACGGTTCCTCATCCTGACCGCCGCCGGCGGTGCCCGCAAGGCAGGCACGGTCGAAGCGTGCACCCCAGGATGACTTCCGCGCCTCGCGGTAGGTCGCGCCCGTGCTCTTGCCGATCAGCTCGGGACCGGCGGTGCCGTCGCGCCGGCAGATCTCGAGCGTGACCAGCCCCTTGCGCTGCTGCGGGCGCCGCACGATCCGGCCCGCGGGCAGCACCGGCGCCACCGGTTCCGCACCGAGCGAGTCGGGGCGAACGGCCCCGATGTAGCTGAACTTCTCGTCCTCATACCCCAGCTCCGCCCCCTTGGCCCGACGGTGCACCGCGGACCGCGGCAGCCGCGCGGCGAAGTGGCACCAGTCGCCCGCGACCGCCAGCGGACACGCCAGCCGGTGCGGGCACGGCGCCGCGAGCAGATAGCCGGCCTCCAGCAGTCGTTCGCGAGCCGCGAGGATCCGGCGGTGCCCGTCGGGTGTCCCCGGTTCGACCAGCACGACCGCGGGAGCCGCGCGCATGGCCAGCGCGACGATCGCGGCCTGCTGCGCCGACGTCAGCTCGCCGAGCACGTAGCTCACCGTGGCGAGGTCGGCGGCCGGCAGGTCGTCGCGTCGCCCGGTGTCTTGCCGCCCGCCGGGCAGCCGCCACGTCCGCCACGTGGCCGCGCGCAGCGCGGGCCGTGAAGCGGCGCCGAGGATCGCCCGGCCGGCCGCAATCGCCGCGGTCGACTGCTCCAGCAGGGTCAGCACGCCGACGCTGGGCAGCTCAGCGGCGACCGCCCAGGCAGCGCTGCCCGTGCCGGCCCCGAAGTCCAGCAGGCTCCCCGGCCGCCAGCCTGGCAGCGACAGCCGGGTCTGCGCCAGCGCCAGCGCCAGCGCGGCCGCCGTGGCCG
>JASHPF010000324.1 GCA_030038295.1 Streptosporangiaceae bacterium | reverse complement strand
CGACCTCGAGCGGATGGCCATGCAGTTCGCCACCGAACTGCGCGCCGCGGCGAGGCAGACCGGCAACCTCGGTGAGCGTTCCCTGACTGAGCTCCGTGACATCCTCAGCGACACGCTCGCCAAGGTGCGCTCCGAGGTGTTCGCCGAGAGCACCCCGCCGGCAGCGGGCGGTTCCGCGAAGCCGGCGGACCGGCCGGCCGACCGGCCGGCAGACCGGCCGACAGAGCCACCAGCGGACGGCCCGGACTCGGAGCCCCACGCGACCTGACGCCCCGACCGGCCGACCCCGCCTCGGACGCTGTGGTGTTTTCGGCCTCTTCCAGCGCCGGTTTATGGGCTTTCGTTCCTACCAAAACTCCACAGCGTGCGGCGCGAACCGCGATCTACAGGGTAAAGACCACCTTGCCGAACAGCTGCTCGGCGATCATCGCCTCGAATCCGGCCTTCGCCTCGGTCAGGGGCATCGTGCGGTCGATGAGCGGCCTGGTCCCGGTCTGCTCGCAGAACGTCAGCAGCCTCGACAGCTCGCCGCGAGTGCCCATGGTGGAGCCGATGACCGATAGCTGCAGGAAGAACACCCGGTTCAGGTCCGCTGGCGGGACCGCGCCGCTGGTTGCGCCGCAGACGACGATCGCTCCGCCGGGCTTGAGCGCGCGCAGCGAGTGCGCCCAGGTTGCCTGGCCGACCGTTTCCATGACCGCGTCGACGCGCTCGGGCAGCCGCGCGCCGGCCTCGAATGCGAGGTCGGCGCCGAGCCGCAGGGCGTGCGCGCGCTTGTCCTCGCTTCGGCTCGTTACCCACATCCGATAGCCGGCCGCGTGGCCGAGCGTGATCAGTGCGGTCGCGACTCCGCCGCCGGCGCCCTGCACCAGCACCGTGGCGCCGGGACCGATCGGCGCCCGGTCGAACAGCATCCGGAACGCGGTGAGGTACGCGGTCGGCAGGCAGGCCGCTTCCTCGAACGACAGCGCGGCCGGCTTCGGCACGAGGTTGCGCCGCGGCACGGCCAGCCGCTCGGCGAACGTGCCGTCGTACCGTTCCGAGAGCAGCGACCGCGCCGGATCCAGCGTCTCGTCGCCGCCGGCCGCGGTCGGGTCGCCGATCACCGCGTGCACCACCACGTCGTTGCCCTCGGCGTCGATGCCGGCGGCGTCGCAGCCGAGGATCATGGGCAGCCGATCGGCGGGCAGGCCGACGCCGCGCAGCGACCAGACATCGTGGTGGTTGAGCGAGGCCGCGCGGACGGTGACGGTGGTCCAGTCATCCGGAACCGTCGGCTCGGCGTGCTCGCCGAGGTCGAGTGCCGCGATCGGATTCTCGGCGTCGAAGCGCGCCGCGGTGACTGCGAACATGCCTGGACCCTAGCGCCACCGACGCGTCGCATCCGCTTCAGGTGCCCGCTCCGGCCTGCCCGGGTGCGCGACCGATCACCCGCCAGAAACCCGCTCCAGCAGTCGCGTTCAGCGCCGCCGCCCGGATCGGGCCGTGGCCGGTCAGGACCCCGCGGCACCGGTGGTTATCGGCACCGGCCAGGTGAAAAAGGACGCCTCGGGGCCGGCATCGGGTGTGCCATACTCGATGCGGGAAGCGGCCTCCTGGTTTGTAAGGCAGGGTAAGGACCGTTGTGAATCTCTCGTCGTACGCGGCCTTGGCGGTCCGTCTCGCCAACTCCGCTGCCCACGCACCAGGCGAGCCCGATCCGCTGGGCTCGCCAGCCGAGTGCGCCGGCGCCCTTGGTGACTGCCTGGCCGGGCCGGTCACCCGGCGCGATCTTGACGTGCTCAGGTACGTCCGCGCCGAGTTCACCGCCATCTTCGACGCGGCGGCCAGAGGTGACGACCAGGACGCGATGGCACGGCTCAACGCACTGCTCGTCCAGTTCCCCATCCAGCCGGAGATGACCGACCACGACCAGGCGCGGTGGCACGTGCACCTCGCCTCGCAGGGCTCGGTGGGCGACCGGTTCGCGGCCGGCGCGATCATCGGAGTCGCGCTAACCGTGTCCGGGCTCGGTGTCAGCAGGCTGGGCGTCTGCGCGATCGCTTCCTGCCCCCAGGTGTTCATCGACGCCAGTCCTGGCAAGTCCCGGCGCTACTGCGCGGAGCACGCGGCAGCGCGCGGCAATGTGAGCACCCTGCGGAGGGAGCCGACCGGGCTGCAGCCGCAGTCGCCGGCCGGCCAGGCCAAGGAAGTTCCCGGCCGCGCCACGTCCGCCGCGAGCTAATTTCGCGCGCGAACCTCGCGATCGCAAACCACATCAGCGTGTCGCGAAACGCGCTATCCCGTCGCGAGCAGCGTCCGGCGGCGAATCGTGCCCTTCCGGGCCACCAAATCGCGCTAAGCCACACTAGGCATCTGCGTGACAGCAGAGCGTAGCGAGAGAGGCGCCGACCTTGCCCTCTCTTTGCCAATTCCATACCGTAAGCGCCGTGGCTGATCGACGAAACCCGGACAAGACAGGTGTGACCTGCACTTATATCTCAGATAGCAGCTAACCCACCTGCCGCGGACGACACACAGGCATCTCGCGTTACCGAAATGACGCCAACTGATTGCTAGTCATCGACTTAGTCGATCATTACGATGAGCCCTACTCAAGGGCCGCTTGGCCTACGCATGCGGACCGGAAAGAAGGTTCGAATCATGGCAGCTGAGTCTGTCACCACTGTCAGCAGACCGGCGGACGTCGGCCTCAAGCGGGAAATGGGCCTGATCGGTGCCATGTGGACGTCTGAGACGTCGATCATCGGCTCCGGCTGGCTCTTCGGCTCCTACTTCGCAGCCCTGGCGCTTGGCCCGTCAGCGATCTGGGCATGGTGCATCGCCGGCGTCGCTGTGATCATCCTGGCGCTCGTGCACGCCGAACTCGGCGGAATGTTCCCGGTGGCCGGAGGCACGGCGCGGTTCCCGCACCTCGCGCTCGGCAGCGGCGCCGGCATTACGTTTGGATTCTTCTCCTGGCTGCAAGCCGTCACGGTTGCGCCGATCGAGTGCTACGCCGTGATGCAATACGGCCAGTACTGGTTTGACTCGCACCCGGGTTTCACCATCTTCAACGCGACTACCGGCAACGTCACCCACTGGGGTTTCGTGCTGACGATCGTGCTGATGGCGATCTTCACCGCGGTGAACTTCCTCGCGATGCGCTTGTTCGCGAGGGTGAACAACGTCATCACGTACTGGAAGGTCGCGATTCCGGTACTCGCGATCATCGTGCTGCTGTTCAAGTTCCACGGCCACAACTTCAGCCTGAACGGCGGGCTCAACCCGAGCGGTGCCGGAGGCGCCGGCTGGAAGGAATTGTTCTTCCAAATCCCGGTAGCCGGTATTGTCTTCGCCTACCTCGGCTTTGAGCAGGCCGACCAGCTCGCTGGCGAGGTGAAGAACCCGCAGAAGAACCTGCCGCGTGCCATCATCGGGTCGATCGCGATCGGCACCTTGATCTACGTGATGCTCCAGGTCGTGTACATCGGCAGCATGAACCCGACGGTGCTCGCCCAGCACGGCGGATTCTTCGGCCTTGCGTGCCCCACGAAGGGCGTGTGCAGCGTCACGATTACCAACATCGTTGGCGGCCCCTTCGCCGCGGTCGCAGGTCTGGCCCTCCTGTCGTGGCTCGCCATCATTCTGCGCCTCGACGCGTTCATCTCGCCGTACGGCACCGGGCAGATGTACCTGACGTCCACCTCGCGGGTCGGGTACGGCCTGGCCCGGAACAGGTACTACCCGTCCATTTTCACCAGGACCGACAAGTACGGCGTGCCCTGGATCAGCCTGATCGTCGGATTCCTGTTCGGCCTGGTGTTCTTGCTGCCGTTCCCGAGCTGGCACGACCTTGTCGGCCTCGTCACCTCGGCGAGCGTGCTGATGTACGCGGGCGCGCCGCTGGCCATGGGCGTCTTCCGCCAGAAGCTGCCGGACGCGAGTCGGCCCTACAAGATGCAGGGCGGGGCGTTCTTCGCTCCCTTCGCCTTCATCATCGCGAACCTGATCATCTACTGGTCGGGCTTCGAGACCCTGTGGAAACTCGGCGTGGCCATCATCCTCGGCTACCTGCTGATCTTGATGCACTTCTCCGACAACCCGCGCGCACCCAAGGTCAACTGGTCGAAGTCGATCTGGCTGGCCGTCTACCTGCTCGGCATGGGCATCATCTCCTGGATGGGCCAGTTCGGGCCGGAGAACACCGGCCGGATCCCGTTCTGGTACGACATGCTCGTCGTCGCGATATTCAGCCTGGTGATCTACTACTGGGCGCTGTACTCAGCGAACTCCCGCGAGGAGATCGAGGAGGCCATCACGCAGCAGGCGGGCGGCGCGGAGGACTGGGAGGCACACGTCGGGGAAGGCACGCAACCGGCCTGACCTTCCTGGCGAGCATGAGGCTCCGGCCCACTAGGGCCGGAGCCTCATCGTTTCCGCCGTGCCGCCGCGGCGATAGCGCATCAGCACGCGACCGCAGATAAGACCAGGGGGAACGGGCCCGAACGACCGGCTGTCCACGGCGCCCGCGCCGGGATTATCGGACGCAAGCCACCAGCCACCGGGCACTTGCCGCTCGGCGCGCTTCACCAGCAGCAGGTCTCGCTCGCCCGGCTGCCGCGCTATCACGAGCTGGCCGGGTCTGATCCGCGGCGGCCGCCCGTGCCGCAGCCCGCGCCAGGTGAGCAGCCAGTCGCCGGGCCGTAGCGCCGGCTCCATCGAGCGCTCCGCCACGGCGACCCGCCAGAGCGGCCAGCGCATGCATCCCTCCCGCCCAGGCAGACGCGACCGGCGTTGTACTGTCGGACCCAAGCCACCGATCTGAGTTGAGAGAGGCGATCCATGAGGCTGCTCGCACGTCTCCTCGCGCCGAAGGTTACCGCGCACGCGCACTGTGACCTCCCGTGCGGCGTCTATGACCCCGCGCAGGCGCGCATCGAGGCCGAGTCCGTCAAGGCCATCAGCCAGAAGTACCAGGACAATACCGACCCTGAGTTCCGGACCCGCTGCCTCATCATCAAGGAGCAGCGATCCGAGCTGGTCAAGCACCACCTGTGGGTGCTCTGGACCGACTACTTCAAGCCCCCGCACTTCGAGAAGTACCCGCAGCTGAATCAGCTCTTCAACGAGGCCACGAAGCTGGCGGGGGCAGCCGGCACGAAGGGCAGCACGAGCGTCGCCACGGCCGACGAGCTGCTCGCGAAGATCGAGGAGATCAGCAAGATTTTCTGGGAGACCAAGCAGGGCTGACCGCACACCGCGAGCGCTGCAGAACCGGCGGGCCGTTCGCGGCCCGCCGGTATCCGTGCGGCCGGTTGCAGCGGCCCTGGCCCCCGCGCAGGCGGCGGCCGGCCGGCGCTAGAGCAGTCAGATGGTCACTGTAAGTTGCTAGTGAAGGTCCTGGACGCGACGACGCGGCTGCATCGGAAGGACACACCCGTGACGGAGGAAACTACCACGTCCGCCATCGCACGGCCCGCACCTGCGAGCCCGCCGGGCGCCGAAGCAGCGCCGGTGAGCACGCCAGGGGCCGGGAGGCCGCAATCGTCCAGCGCCACCGCCTCGGCCCCGTCGACAGCGGCCGCATCCGTAAGCCCGCTCGTCACCGCTCCCGCGCCAGGTCCGGAGGCGGACATGGTAACGGTGCGAATGCCTGCAGACGGCGCATATCTATCCGTACTGCGGACAGCGACCGCCGGCCTCGCGGCCCGGCTCGACTTCACCCTGGACGACATCGAGGACATGCGCATCGCCGTGGATGAGGCGTGCGCCATGCTACTCAGCCAGGCCGTGCCAGGGAGCAGCCTGGAATGCACGTTCGCGCTGAGCGCTGACGACATGACGATCACCGTGTCCGTGCAGAGCCTCAGCCCTCGGCCCCCGGCGGCCGATACCTTCGCCTGGACCGTGCTGTCGGCGCTAGCCGGGTCGGTGCAGGCGCAGGTCGGGCCGGCCGACCGGCTGGCCGTGGTCATGCGTAAGAGCCGCCCGAATTCGGGGCTGGTGTGACGGGGGAAATAGGGACTGAGGTCGGCCTGACCGAGGAGTCGAGGATCATGTCAGCAGCACCGGCCAGGGGGCGACCCGGCGCTGATGACGCCGACAGCGCGCTGCCGGCGGTACTGGACCTAGCCGAAGCCGATGACCTGGCGGAGCCGGGCGACCTGGCCGAGCCGGGCGACCTGGCCGAGCCGGGCGGGGGGGAACTGGCCGGGCCGGAAGACCTGGCCGACGCCGAGGACCTCGCCGAGCCGCCGCCGCGGATGCAGCACGGGCCGCGCGAGCGGAACCGGGCTCGGGACCTGTTCGAGCAGCTGTCTAAGCTGCCGCCGGATGACGCCGACCGGCTGCGGATCCGCAGCGAGCTGGTCGAGCTGCACCTGCCACTGGTCGAGTACCTGGCTCGCAGGTTCCGCAACCGCGGCGAATGGCTGGATGACCTCACCCAGGTGGCCACCATCGGCCTGATCAAGTCCATCGACAGGTTCGACCTCGACCGGGGCGTCGAGTTCTCCACGTACGCGACCCCGACGATCGTCGGCGAGATCAAGCGCCATTTTCGCGACAAGGGCTGGGCCGTCCGGGTGCCTCGCCGGCTGCAGGAACTCAAGCTGGCGCTGGCGAAAGCGATCAGCGAGCTGGCCCAGAACCTCGGCCGGGCGCCGACGGTCGCCGAGCTGGCCGAGCACCTGCAGATGAGCGAGGAGGAAGTGCTGGAAGGCCTGGAGTCGGCCAACGCCTACTCCACCGTCTCGCTCGACGCCCCGGACTCCGGCGACGAGGATGCGCCGGCCGTCTCGGAGTCGCTCGGCATGGTGGACGACGCGCTCGAGGGCGTGGAATACCGGGAGTCGCTCAAGCCGCTCCTGGAGCAGCTCCCGCCGCGGGAGAAGCGCATCCTGCTGCTGCGGTTTTTCGGCAACATGACGCAGTCCCAGATCGCGACCGAGCTGGGCATCTCCCAGATGCACGTGTCACGGCTGCTGGCCAGGACGCTGGCGCAGCTTCGGGACGGCCTGACGAGCGACGACTAGCCAGCGGCGCGCGGCGGCGAGAGCACGCGAGCCTACCTAGCTCTTCTCGACGCGGCCAGGCGTCAGCAGCGCGAGGCTGGCGGGCGCCAGCAGCGCCGCGATGCCGGCGACCGCCAGCACGATGGCCGGAATGCCCCAGTCGAGCCGCCCCGACTGCAGCAGGTACACGGCCACGATGCCGAGGAACAGCTGCGTCAGCACCGCCGGGGTTCGCGTCCAGCGCCGGGCGCGACGCAGGCCGCGGGCCACCGCGGCCAGCAGGATCGCCATTCCGACACCGATCAGCGTGATGGCGACGCCGCTGGCGGTCTGGTAAGCGTGGCCGGACGCGGTCTCGACCGCCGCGAGGATCGCCGCGAACAGGACTCCCGCGGCCTCGATGGCCTGGACGATTGCCGCGGCCAGCACCGTGCGCGGGAGCCGGCGTGGCGCTGCCGGGGCCTGCTCAGCCGTCGCGGCCGGTCCGGCGGGCCGCTGGGCCGCCGAAGACGGCACGGAGGTTGGCTGGCTAGCCTGGGCCCGTGCGCGCGCTCTTGATCGTGAACCCAAACGCCACCTCCACCACCAGCGGCCGCAGGGACGTCATCGTCCGAGCACTGAAGTCTGCTGTCGACCTCGAGGTCGTGCAGACACGTTACCGGGGCGACGCCACCAGGCTCGCCGCGGCCGCCGCGGTCGAGAAGTTCGGGCTGGTGATCACTCTCGGTGGCGACGGCACGGTGAACGAGGCCGTGAACGGGCTGCTCGGCGGGGCGGACAGCCCAGACGGACGAGCGGCGGTGAGCCAGGGACCCGCGTGGGTGCCGCGCGCCGATGCGGCTGACCTCCCCGCACTCGCCGCGCTGCCAGGCGGGAATGCCAATGTGTTCATCCGGTCTCTGGCCCTGCCCGACGACCCGGTCGATGCCACCGCCCGGCTGATCGAGGATCTCGCGGCCGGCCGGGAGCGGCTGATCGGGCTCGGCTGCGCGAACGGCCGCTATTTCACCTTCAACGCGGGCCTGGGTCTGGACGCGGAGGTCGTGCGGGCCGTCGACGGCATGCGAGCGCACGGCCGCACGCTGACCCCGACGCTGTTCGCCCTTACGGCGCTGCGGCAGTACTACCAGGTGACAGACCGGCATCGACCCGCGATCACGATCGCCGAGCCAGCCGGCCTCTGCCCGGATGCCCTGTTTCTGTGCATCGTGTCGAACTCGGCTCCGTGGACCTATCTGGGCCACAGACCGGTGAACACCAATCCGAGGGCCAGTTTCGATACCGGCCTCGACCTGCTGGGCTTTCGCAGCCTCGGAACGGTCGCGACGCTGCGCGCGCTGCAACAGATGCTGACCGAGCGAGGCGAGCCGCCGCACGGCCGGGCGCTGGTGTCCGGCCACGATCTGCCGGGGGTGGTGCTGCGGGCACTTCGCCCGATGGCGTTCCAGCTCGATGGCGAATACATGGGCGAAACCGAGCAGGTCAGCTTCCGGTCTGTACCCGCCGCACTCAAGGTCATAGGGTTAGCCGCGCCAATAACCGCTAACGGCCGCCATCCGGGCGCGGCGGAGCACGCCGGGCACCGGGCTCATGCCAGGCATGTGACTGATCCGACACCGAAATCCTTACGAACCTTTGCCGAAGACTCTTGCGGTTGATAGCCGATCTTGAGAAGGTTGTAACGCTCCTGGTGAACGGTGCGCCAGCGCGCGCCGTGCCGGGCTGACGTCGCTAGCGCGGCAACGGCCGGGCAGGGGAAACGAGGGAGCGACGGGCGCGAGCCCGGGGGCGGTGGAAGCCGGCTAGCTCACTCGGTCAGTTGCCACCGCGCCACCAGGTTAAATCTCAGCGGACCCGGATAACTACCGGGCCGCAGGGTAGGCACAGCAGCACTGATTCAGACCATTGCCAAGATCCGAATCGTACGTAGTACACATAGTGCCTAGCTCGTGAAATCGTTCACAAGCTAGACCGAGTAGCTCGGGCCCCATGGAAGCCGGGCCGGGCGAAGGAGGAGTGGACTCATGGACTGGCGTCACCATGCCGCCTGCCGTGACGTGGACCCGGAGCTTTTCTTCCCGATCGGCAACACCGGGCCCGCGCTGCTCCAGATTGAGGAGGCCAAGCAAGTCTGCCACCGCTGCAGAGTGATCGAGCCATGCCTGCAGTGGGCACTCGAGAGCGGCCAGGACGCCGGCGTCTGGGGTGGCCTGAGCGAGGACGAACGGCGCGCCGCCAAGCGCCGCAGCCGGATAACCGCCCGCACGGGCGCCTGACGAATCACCGAAGCTGCGTCCCGGCGCACGCCGCGACGCAGCTTCGCTGTTCGCCGGCCCGGCCAGCGTGCGGCTAGTCAGCCTCCGCCGTCGTGATGCCCGCCGCGCCCGCCTCGTGCAGCCAGGAATCGCCGAGATCCCCCGATCGGCTTGCAGCGGCTGGAGCCTCCCCGAGCGGCAGCACGACCACCACCTGAGTCCCCCCGCGTGGCCGGCCTGAGATTTCCAGGGTGCCGCCCAGTTCGGTCAGCACGAGCGTGCGCACGATCTGCAGGCCAAGGCTGGCGGTAGCGTCCAGATTGAAGTCATCCGGCAGGCCGACCCCGTTGTCGGAGACCGTGACGGTGAGCGTGCCCGGCTCGCGAACCGCCCGCACCTGCAGAGTTCCATCCGCCGCGTGGCCGGGTTCGGCGAGTCCGTGCTGCAGCGCATTCTGGAGCAGTTCGGTCAGCACGAGGGCCAGCGGAGTCGCGGTCAGCGCCGGCAGCTGGCCGAACGAGCCCTGCAATGTCGGAGTCACCCGCACCACCGGCGCAGACAGTTCGCCAGCCATCATCGCCACCCGGCCGGCGATGTCATCGAAGTCCACGATCTC
>JASHPF010000050.1 GCA_030038295.1 Streptosporangiaceae bacterium | reverse complement strand
GCCTTGCCGAGGGTCCGGAACTCCGCGCGCGGAAAGTACCCCTCGCGCTCGGCTGCCACCACCTTCGGTCGCAGCTCCGCATCCGCGATCTGCGTGGTGAGCGCGAACAGCTCAGCCGCGGTCTCGTCCCTGGCCTCTCGGCTGGTCATCAGGCTGGCACCACGATCAGCTCGCGGCTGACCTGGTTCAGCCGCTCGCAGCCGTCCGCCGTGCACACTACGATGTCCTCGATCCGCGCGCCGCTCGGTCCCGGGTAGATACCAGGCTCGATCGAGAAGGCATGTCCCGGCTCCAGCTCCTCCTCGTTGCCGGCGACGATGTACGGCTCTTCGTGCGTCTCCAGACCGATGCCGTGCCCGGTCCGGTGCACAAAGAACTCGCCGTAGCCGGCCGCGTTGATCGGATCGCGGGCGGCGGCGTCCACCGCCTCGGCGAGGACGCCCGGCCGCACGGCTGCGAACGCCGCCTCCTGCGCGTCCCGCAGCACCGGGTAGTACCCGGTCACGTCGGCTGGCGGCGCACCGATCGCGTAGGTCCTCGTGCAGTCCGAGCAGTACCCGCTCGGCATGGTGCCGCCGATGTCCACCACGACGGTGTCGCCGCGCTGGAGCACCCGGTCGGACGCGGTGTGGTGCGGGCTCGCGCCGTTCGGACCGGAGGCGACGATGGCGAAGTCGGCGGTCGCGTGACCCTGCGCGCGGATCGCGACCGCGATATCCGCGGCCACCTCGGCCTCGGTCCGGCCGGGCCGCAGCCAGTCGGGCACCTGGGCGTGCACCCGGTCGATGGCCACCGCCGCCTCGCGCAGGGCGGCGATCTCGGCCGGGCTCTTGCGCGCGCGCAGGTCGCGCAGCGCCGTGCTGGCCAGCTCCTGACGGGCGCCGGGGAGCGCCGCCCGCAGCCGCAGCACCATGAGGGCCCACATCCGGTCGGCGAGGCCGACCGCCGCCGCCGCCCCGAGTCGGCGAGCGACGACCGCATACGGGTCGTCGGTCTCCTCCCAGCCGACCAGCTCAAGGTTCAGCTGGCCCGCGGGGGACGCGAGCGCCTTCGGCAGCTCGAGTCGCGGCACGACGAGGATCGGATCGCCGTCGGCGGGCAGCACCAGGCAGGTAAGCCGCTCGGACTCGTGCGCGTCGTAGCCGGTCACGTACCGCAGGTCGGGCCCCGGCGTCAGCAGCAGCGCGGCCAGTCCGGCCGCGCCGGTAGCGGCCGCGACGTCGCGGATGCGGCTAGCCGGATACAACTCCGTTCCCCCATGAACATGACTCACGGACTCCTCCAGCAGCGAGCAGCGTGCGGGTCCATCATCTCACCTGGTCACGGTGCGGCAGCGAGCGCCGACAGCGCCCGGCCCAGCGAAGAGCCGAGGCCCCAGCGCTCGTCGAGCGCGGCAACCTTCGCCCCGTCCGGCGGGACCGACGGCAACTCTCCGCCGCTGAGCTTGACCGGGGCGTCGGTCGCTACGCGCACAACCGGCAGGGACGCTTCCAGGTACGGGCGAGCGGCGACGAGTTTCGCGCGGCTGCCGGGCGGGAATCCGCCGTGGCCGGCGTCGATCGCCGCCAGCATCGCCTCCACCGAGCCGAACGCACGGACGAGCGCGGCGGCCGTCTTCTCCCCCACGCCCGGCACGCCAGGCAAACCGTCGCTCGGGTCGCCGCGCAGCGCCGCGAACGCCGCGTACGACCGGCCGGGGATCTGGTAGCGGCGGGTCACGTCGGCCTCGTCGACCAGTTCCAGCCGGGCGACTCCCCGGCCGATGTAGGCGACCCTGACGCCGCGTGCATCGTCGACGAGCTGGAATAGATCCCGGTCGCCGGTCACCACCTCGACCGGCTCGGTAGCCTGGGCCGCGAGCGTGCCGATGATGTCGTCGGCCTCATACCCGTCGGCCCACTTCATCGCGATTCCGGCCGCGTCCAGCACCGCCACGATGACGGGGAGCTGCACGGTGAGCCCGTCCGGGATCTGCTCGGAGCCGTCCGGGTTCGCGCGGTGTGTCTTGTAGGACGGGATGGCCTGCACCCGGAAGGCCGGCCGCCACGTCGCATCCATGCACGCGAACAGCCGGTCCGGATGCCGGGCCCGCAGCAGCGTGGCGATCATGTCCAGCAGTCCCCGGACCGCGTTGACGGGAGTGCCGTCAGGCGCCCGCATGGTCTCCTGCGGCACCCCGTAGAACGCCCGGAAGTACATGGAGGCCGCGTCCAGCAGCATCGTCGTGCCCATAGCGGCATCCTGCCAGCCTGGCCCGCTCCCCCTCCGGGGTTCGGGGTCGCCGGCGGCGCTGGGCGCGCCCGCTCCCCGCTAGCCGGGGACCCGCTGAGCTAGCGTTCAATAGGCCGGCTCTATCGATCCATGGATAGCTGGCATTGGCGCCTGGCGAGCCCGCGCCGTAGCCTATTGTCGAGTAATCCAGTAGGCAAATGCATCGAGTCGGCAAGGAGGGCACCATGACGGCTCTCAGCCCGGTTCGCACCCGATGTCCGGCCGACCTTGTGACCGCCATCCGGGCCGCGACCAGCCAACACGCGGACTGGCAGCAGACCGCCGACCTCGTCGCCGCGCAGCTGCGCCGCCACCTGCCCGCGCCGGACATCCTGACCGCGACCGAGCGGGCAGGCGACCCGGCTGACTACCAGTGCCACGTGCTGCATGTCGAGCCCGACGGCTCGTTCTCGGTCACCGGCATGGTCTGGCGCCCTGGACAGCGCACGCCGATTCACGACCACGTCACCTGGTGCGTGTTCGGCATCCTGCAGGGCATCGAGTACGAGGAGCTCTTCGCGCTCGCCGACGACGGCAGCCACCTGGCCGACGTGGGCCGCAGCGCGAACCGGCCCGGCGAGGTCAGCGGCTTTGCGCCGCCCGGCGACATCCACCGCGTCCGTAACATCGGCGACGGCGTCGCCATCTCGCTGCACGTGTACGGCGCGGATATCACCAGGCTCGGCACCAGCATCCGTCGCACGTACGAGCTGCCGGTGCTCTCGGCTACGGCCCGTTAGCCCGGTCCGTTTCCCGCCGCGCGCGACGGTACGCCGTTATCGCTGCGCGGGACCAAACAAGGGACGATCGCCCCTTGCGCTCGCTGCCCCGGAGTTCGACACTGCCGGACATGAGTGGCACGAGACGGCGAATAGCGTGGACTTCGATGGCAGCCGTCGCGACGGCGGTCGTGGTGGCAGGGTACAGCGCGGGCACCGCGGCAGCGGGGAGCTCGGCGCGTGCTGCCACTGCTAAATCCGGCGACGCCGCCCAGCTTGCCCAGGTCGCCGCGGGAGCCGGCTACGGTCCTGCGAGCGTCCTGGCCGGGATGAGCGAGGCGCAGCGGATCGGGCAGCTGTTCATGGCGGGGGTTCCGGCGACCGGGCCGGTGAGCAGCGCGATCAGTACCGACATCACGACCTACCACACCGGCTCGGTCATCCTGACCGGCGATAGCAGCGCGGGCGTGAGCGCGACCGCGCAGCTCACCAGCCAGCTGCAAGCCCTCGCCACGAGCGCGGCGACCGATGGCGTGCCGTTGTTCATCTCCACCAACCAGGAGGGCGGCGAGGTGCAGGACCTGACCGGGCCCGGGTTCTCCACGATGCCGACCGCGCTATCCCAGGGCAGTGAGCCCCCCGCGGAGCTGGAGTCCAACGCCGACGTGTGGGGCAGCCAGCTCTTGGCGGCCGGGGTCAACATGAACCTCGCGCCGGTGCTGGACACCGTGCCGGAAAGCGAGGCCTCCACGAATCAGCCGATCGGCATCTACCAGCGCGAGTACGGGTACACGCCAGGGGCGGTCACCACCGCGGGGATGGCCTATATCACGGGCATGCACGAAGCGGGCGTCAGCGTCACCATCAAGCACTTCCCGGGTCTCGGCCGGGCCGACGGCAACACCGACACCACCTACGGCGTGACCGACGACGTCACCACCTATGACGACCCTTATCTGCAGCCCTACGCGACCGCGACGCGCTACTACGGCGCTGGGGTCGTCATGGTGTCCGAGGCCATCTACACCCTGATCGATCCTGACCATCAGGCTGTGTTCTCGCCCACGGTGATCGGTGGCATGCTCCGCACCGAGCTGGGCTTCCACGGGGTGGTCATGAGTGACTCGATGGAGGCGACAGCCGTCGACGAGCTGACCCCTGCGGAGCAGGCGGTTGACTTCATCAACGCTGGCGGGGATCTCGTGCTGGCCACCGACCCGACCGTCATCCCGGCCATGTACGACGCGGTGCTGTCGGAGGCCGACTCCGACTCGTCGTTCGCCGCCCTGGTCAATCAGGCGGCACTGCAGGTCCTCATCGCCAAGGAGCAGGGCGGCCTGCTCGGCGGCACCGTCGGCGCCGCAGCGACGGGAGCAGGGCAGGGCGTCGTGATCGAGCGGGCAACCGACGGCAGCCTCGCCGCGTTCACGGAGAGCAGCGGCACGTGGTCGGGGCCGGTGTCCCTGGCCGGCACGAGTTACTACCAGCCGGCCGCCACCGCAGTGCCGGGAACCTCGACCACCGAGGCAGCCGTGACCGGCACGACCGGGCACGTCTACGTACGCGCCCTGACCGCCGGGGTCCCGGTCGGTTCCTGGACCTCCCTCGGCGGCATCGGGACCTCACCACCTGGCATCGCCGCCGAGTCTGGCGGCGAGCTCGCCGTGGCCGTCCGGGGTACCGACCACGCTATCTACGTCAACATGTACACGCCGGGGACCGGATGGAGCGGCTACACGCGGCTCGGTGGGGTGGCACTCGCTGGGCCGGTCGGGGTGGCGTTCACCCCTTCCGGTGATCTTGACGTCTTCGTCACCGGCACCACCGACGCCGTGTACGTGGACACCCTCCAGGACGGCAGCTGGTCAGGCTGGAGCAGCCTGGGCGGCATCGTTGTCGGCGGCCCGGCCGCGGTCACGCTGCCCGGCGGTCCGGTGCAAGTCTTCGTGCAAGGCGAGTTCGGCACCGCCTACGTGAACACGTACTCCGGCACGACCTGGTCGGGCTGGACGAGCATCGGCGGGGTGCTCACCACATCGCTCGCCGCCGCAGCCCCCGCCAGCGGGACAAGCTGGGTCGTGGGCGGCGGCACAACCGGCCTTCTCTACCAGGACACCTACAGCGCGGGTGCCTGGTCAGGCTGGCAGCAACTGCCGTTCGGCTAGGCCGCGGCCGGCGACTGGCCGGGCACGCGCGCGAGCGCGTTCCGCTTCTGCCAGTACCGGCGCACCCAGCTCGGCCGGATGTCCCGGCCGCCGTGCGCCGCGATCGCCGTCGCCCACCTGGCCAGCAGGTCGTCCGCCTCGGCAAACGCCTTGGCAGGCTCCGGCGGATCGGCCAGCCAGCGCGCCTGCACGGCGTCGCGTTCAGCCCGGAACAGCAGATACGACACGTCCGGGTCGCGCATCGCCAGCCGGTGCAGGATCTCGTGCCGCCACCAGAGCGTCGTCGCGTCGTAGCGATCCGTCGGCGCCGGGCCGAGGTCCAGCGGACTGGTTACCTGCACCGGCTTGAAGAGCGACGTGCACGGCGCCGCGGTTGCCGTTACCCAGTGCGCGGCGCCGTCCGGCCGCAACTCGGCCACCCACGACGCCGTCGTCTGCGAGTTCGCGAGCAGCCCGCCGGCGTGCATGCACGGCGCGCGCATGCCGCCGTTGATCGGCGAGTACCGGGGTCCGTCCGGCGCACCGGCCACGGCACCGTGCGCAGCGAGCACCGTCATCAGATCGCCAGCACCCGCTGCGGCCCCGGCGCTCCGCTCGGTCAGCGACCGGCGAACCCGACAGGCCGAGACCGTCGTCCGGATCCGGTCGCCGTACTGGCGCGCGAACGGCTCGATGGTGAGCCCGTTGGAGATGCTCCTGGTACCGCTCGCCACCCGCTCGACTGCCCACAGCCGACCCGCGGTCTCCAGCACGTAGGCACCGTCCGGGTCGGCCACCAGGAAGCTGTTGTGATAGGTGAAGTCGCGGTGCTCCAGCCCGCAGCCACCGCCTTGCCCGTGCTGCTGCAGCAGCTCGATGATGACCGCCACCGCGTCGCCCGCCGTCGCCGCCCGTTCGAGCGCCAGGCGCAGCAGGTCCATGCCCGTGAGGCCGGTCTTGGCGTACCGCTGATTGGTGAAGACCGCCTCGTTGCCGATGACGACGCCGTGCTCGTTCGCCCCGATCTCCGCGCCCCATATCCAGAACGGCCGGCTCAGCAGCACCGCGTTGGTCTCCCGCACCTGCCCGATCTCGATCCAGGTGCATCGGACCCTGGCCCCGGCCGGGTGGCTGGCGTGCGGCTGCCAGTCGAGGTACTGGGCCTCGTTCGGGTCGCGGTCGGAGTTCTTCGCGAACAGCACCGAGCCGGGCCTGACCACCACCAACGTGTCGCACATGGTCCTCAGTCAACCAGCGCAGTGCCGCGATAACCAGCGGGGAACGGGCTTGCTCGCCTTCGCGGCCGGCCGTGCGCTGGCGGTTGAATGGCGTGCGTCCTGTCGGTCGGCGGAGCTATAATCGAACATAGATTCTAGGCGCCTGGTACCCCCGTTGATGTCATAGCGCGTTTCCCTCTGCGCCGCCCAGCCAGCAGACCCGCGACCTGTGCCGACAAGGGGTGACGCATCCGTGTGTCAGCAAGCCAGCCCGCCAGCCGCGCCGTCCGGCGCGGTGCCGTGCAGTGCGGCGCCGCGGAGCACGGTGCCGCGGAGCGCCGTGCAGGCGCTGGCGATGGTGCGCAACGGGCTGGACTGGCTGGCCGCCGCCGACCCAGGCGAGCTGACCGGGCCGCAGCGGGCCGGGCTGCTGCGCGGCCTGGCAGCGGCTGAGTCGGTGCACCTGGCCGCCACCGCAACGATCCTCGCGGCGTTCGACCGGGCGGAA
>JASHPF010000323.1 GCA_030038295.1 Streptosporangiaceae bacterium | reverse complement strand
GCCGCGGCGGGGGCTGCGGCCGCTAGTGGGGTGCTGGCCTGGCTGTCCGCCGCCACATCTGCCGTCAGGGCGCCCGCGGCCGCCGCGCCGGACTGGCTATCCGGCGCCTGCCGGGCGCGACCCTGGGCGAGCGCCGCGCGGTGCGCACGAGGCTCCCAGCCCGGAGCGCCGAACGCGTCGAACGGGATAGTGCCCACGTCGTCCCAGCGCACCTGCTCGCCGCGGTAGACCGGCCCGTCCACACAGGACCGGGACATCCGGGTGATGCCGTCTGACCCGATCACCGGCAGCACGCACGTCATGCACACGCCCACGCCGCAGGCCATCGCCTCCTCGACCGCGACCTGCACCGGGATGTCGTAGCGACGGGCGAGCACGGTGATCTGCCGCAGCATCGGCATGGGCCCGCACGCGTAGATGACGTCGGTGCGTCCATCGTGGATCACCTGGTCCAGGAGGTCAGTCACCAGCCCCCGGCTGCCGAGCGAGCCGTCCTCGGTGGTGATGGCGGCGGACCGGCCGGTGCGCCGCGCGGTCAGCGCGCCGAACACCCGGTCACCGCTGCTGGCCCCGAGCAGGAAATCGACCTGGCAGTCGCGCTCGCGCAGCCGCGCGGCCAGGGAGAACAGCGGCGCGCTCCCGTAGCCGCCGCCGACGAGCAGGCAGTTCACCGGCTCGCGCGGGAGCGGAAACGGCCGGCCGAGGGGTCCGGTGACGTCCAGCAGGTCCCTGGCCCGGCGCTCAGCCAGCCACTGCGTGCCCCGGCCCTGCACAGCGAACACGATTTCCACCGTGCCGCCGTGATCGGGGCGCACGTCGTGGATGGAAAACGCCCTGCTCAGCATCATCGAGGTGTCCGGCCCGCCGACCGCGAGCGTGAGGAACTGGCCGGGCCGGAACCGCGCCGCGACCGCCGGGGCAACCAACGTCATGGCGTGGTAGGCGTCCACCCGGCGGACCGTCAGCACGGTCCCGCGGACCTGCACGGGTCCGGCCTGGGTGTCCATGTCGCTGAGCGTCATCTCACTCCCGCGGGCGGTCGCCGGTCGCCGCGCCCGCCGTCGCCGACGCGGTGCGCAGGCGCGCCGCGTGCTCCTGCAGCGACCGCACGCTCACCTCGTCCCTGTCGATGGCCTCGATGCCCTGCACGGCCGCCCACAACCCCTGCACCGTGGTGATGCACGGGATAGCGCGCCGGACTGCCGCGGTCCGGATCTCGTACCCGTCCCGCCGGAATCCGCGCTGCGCCGGACCGCCGACCGGGGTGTTGACGATCAGGTCCACCTGGCCGTCCAGGATGCGCTCGACGATGGTCGGCTCGCCGTCCGGGCCGGGTCCTTCGCTGTGTTTACGGACGATGGTGGCATGAACGCCGTTACGGCGCAGAACCTCTCCGGTTCCCCGCGTGGCCCAGATCTCAAAGCCCAGGTCGGCCAGCCGCTTCACCGGGAAGATCATGGATCGCTTGTCCTTGCCCGCCACCGTGACGAACGCCCGGCCCTTGACCGGCAGCGAGCCGTACGCCGCCGCCTGCGACTTGGCGTACGCCGTGCCGAACACCTCATCGATGCCCATGACTTCACCCGTCGAGCGCATCTCGGGGCCGAGCACGGTGTCCACGCCCTCGCCGCGGGCGTTGGCGAACCTGGCAAACGGCAGCACAGCCTCCTTGACGGCGATCGGCGCGTCCAGCGGCAGCGTCCCGCCGTCCCCGGCGGCGGGCAGCAGGCCCTCGGCTCGCAGCGAGGCGATCGACGCGCCGAGCATCACCCGCGCGGCCGCCTTCGCGAGCGGTACCGCGGTCGCCTTCGACACGAACGGCACGGTCCGGGACGCCCGCGGGTTGGCCTCGAGCACGTACAGGACGCCGCCCGCGAGCGCGTACTGCACGTTGAGCAGGCCGAGCACGCCCACGCCGCGCGCGATCGCCTCGGTCGAGGCCCGGACGAGGCCGATGTCCGCCTGGCTGAGCGTGATCGGGGGCAGCGCGCAGGCCGAATCGCCGGAGTGAATGCCGGCCTCCTCGATGTGCTCCATCACCCCGCCGAGGTACAGCTCGTGGCCGTCGTACAGCGCGTCGACGTCGAGCTCGATCGCATCGTCGAGGAACCGGTCGACGAGCACCGGGTGCTGCGGTGACGCCTCGGTAGCCCGGCCGACGTAGTCGGCGAGCGACGCGTCGTCGTAGACGATCTCCATCCCCCGGCCGCCGAGCACGTAGGACGGCCGGACGAGCACGGGGTAGCCGATCTCGTGCGCCACGGCCTCCGCCTCGGCCACCGACGTGGCGGTGCCGTGCCGCGGGGCGAGCAGTCCGGCCGCCGCCAGCAGCGCGCCGAACTCGCCGCGATCCTCGGCCAGGTTGATCGCGGCCGGCGAGGTGCCGACGACCGGCACGCCCGCCGCCTCGAGCGCCGCGGCCAGGCCGAGCGGCGTCTGCCCGCCGAGCTGGACGATCACCCCGGCCACGGTTCCGGTGGCCTGCTCGGCGTGCACGACCTCGAGCACGTCCTCCAGCGTCAGCGGCTCGAAGTACAGCCGGCCGGAGGTGTCGTAGTCGGTCGACACCGTCTCGGGGTTGCAGTTGACCATGACGGTCTCGTAGCCGGCCTCGGTCAGCGCGAACGAGGCGTGCACGCACGCGTAGTCGAACTCGATGCCCTGCCCGATCCGGTTCGGCCCGCTGCCGAGGATGATCACCTTGGGTCGGTCGCCGGTCGGCACCTCGGAGCCAACGTCGTAGGTGGAGTACAGGTACGGGGTGCGGGCCGCGAACTCGGCCGCGCAGGTATCCACCGTGTGGTACACCGGCCGCACGGCCAGGTCGGCCCGCAGCCGATGGACCGCGCTCTCCGGCATCCGCAGCAGCTCGCCGAGCTGAGCGTCGGAAAAGCCCAGCGATTTCGCCGCCGCCAGCGCTCGCGCGGTCGACGGCCCCCTCTCGCCAGCACCCACGACGCCGATGCCGTCGGCGGCGATCCGCGCCGCGTGCTCCTCGATCGCCGCGATCTGATCCACGAACCACGGGTCGATCGCGCTGGCCGCCGCTACCTCGGCGACGGTGGCGCCCGCCCGCAGCGCCTGGTGCACGGTGACCAGCCGGCCGTCGTGCGGTACCGCACACCGCTCCAGCAGCGCCGCCTTGTCACCCGGCTGGTGCGCCCAGCTGAACGACGAGCCCCGCTGCTCCAGCGAGCGCAGCGCCTTCTGCAGCGCCTCGGCGAACGTGCCGCCGATCGCCATCGCCTCGCCGACCGACTTCATGTGCGTGGTGAGCACCGGGTCCGCGGCGGGGAATTTCTCGAACGCGAACCGCGGCACCTTGACCACGACGTAGTCAAGCGACGGCTCGAAGCTGGCCGGGGTCTCCCCGGTGATGTCGTTGCGGATCTCGTCGAGGGTGTAGCCGATCGCGAGCCGGGCCGCGATCTTGGCGATGGGAAAGCCGGTCGCCTTCGACGCGAGCGCGCTGGACCGCGACACCCGCGGGTTCATCTCGATGACGACCATCCGCCCGGTCTCCGGGTGCACCGCGAACTGGATGTTGCAGCCGCCGGTGTCCACGCCGACCGCCCGCGCGGTGGCGATCGCGACGTCGCGCATGTGCTGGTACTCGCGGTCGGTGAGCGTCATGGCGGGCGCCACCGTGACCGAGTCGCCGGTGTGCACCCCCATCGGGTCGATGTTCTCGATCGAGCACACGATGACCACGTTGTCGTTCTTGTCGCGCATCAGCTCGAGCTCGAACTCCTTCCAGCCGAGCACCGACTCCTCGAGCAGCACCTCGGTTACCGGGCTCGCGTCGAGCCCGGTGCCGGCAATCCGGTCCAGGTCAGCCGCCGACCGGGCGATGCCAGACCCGGTCCCGCCGAGGGTGAACGACGGCCGCACGATCACCGGGAAGCCCAGCTCCGCCGCCGCCGCGCGGGCGTCAGCAAGGGTGTGGCAGATCCGGCTGCGGGGCACCTGCGCGCCGACGCGGGTGACGATGTCCTTGAACGCGCTGCGGTCCTCCCCCGCCCGGATCGCGTCGATCGACGCGCCGATCAGCTCGACGCCGTACTTGGCCAGGGTGCCGTCGTCGTGCAGGGCCACGGCGGCGTTCAGCGCGGTCTGCCCGCCGAGCGTCGGCAGCAGCGCGTCCGGCCGCTCCCTCGCGATGACCTTCGCCAGCACGTCGGTCGTGATCGGCTCGACGTACGTGGCGTCGGCGAACTCCGGGTCGGTCATGATCGTCGCGGGGTTGGAGTTCACCAGGCTGACCCGGATGCCCTCAGCGCGCAAGACCCGGCAGGCCTGCGTGCCCGAGTAGTCGAACTCGCACGCCTGCCCGATGACGATCGGCCCGGACCCGATGACCAGCACGGACTCCAGGTCGGCGCGCTTAGGCATCAGCGCCCCCGCGACCTCGGGCAGCCTCGAGCATCCCGCAGAACTCACCGAACAACCCGGCCGCGTCGTGCGGGCCCGGCGCCGCCTCGGGGTGGTACTGGACGCTGAACACCGGCGCCTCGGTCAGCCGCAGCCCCTCGACGACGCCGTCGTTGAGGTTCACGTGAGTGATGGCCGCGGGGCCGTACACGGTGTCGAACGTGCGCAAAGCCGCAGGAGTTCGGCGCCCCGTGCTGGCACCAGGGCCTGGCCTGCTGCCGTCCGGCAGCGCGACGGCGAACCCGTGGTTGTGGCTGGTGATCTGCACCCGGCCGGTGCGGACGTCCTGCACGGGCTGGTTCACGCCGCGGTGGCCAAACCGCAGCTTGTAGGTGTCCAGCCCGAGCGCGCGGCCCAGCACCTGGCTGCCGAGGCAGATGCCGAACACCGGGCGGCCGGTCGCGAGCACGCCGCGCATCGCGTCGACCGCGTACCCGATCGCGGCGGGGTCACCGGGGCCGTTAGAGAAAAACACCCCGTCCGGATCCGTGGCCAGGATCTCGGCCGCGGTCGAGGTGGCGGGCAGCACGTGTACCTCGCAGCCGAGGGCCGCCAGAGACCGCGGGGTGGCGGCCTTGATGCCGAGGTCGACCGCGGCGACCCGGAACCGCACCGGGATGCCGGCCGGCGGGCTGACCACGTACGGCTCCGGCGTGCTGACCCCGGCGGCCAGGTCGGCGCCGGTCATCCGCGGGCTCGCCAGCACCCGCGCCAGCAGCTCCGCCGGGTCAGTGGTGTCCGCGGTGATTCCGGCCCGCATCGCGCCCCGGTCCCGCAGGTGCCGGGTGAGCATGCGGGTGCCGGACATCGCTATGCCGGTGACGCCCTGGGCGGCGAGCTCGTCCTGCAGAGTGCGCTGAGCCCGCCAGCTCGAGGCCAGCCTGGCCGGCTCGCGGACGACGTAGCCGGACACCCAGATCCGCCGCGACTCCGGGTCGGTGTCGTTGACGCCAGTGTTGCCGATGTGGGGCGCGGTCATGGCCACGATCTGGCGCGCGTACGACGGATCGGTCAGGGTTTCCTGGTAGCCGGTCATGCCGGTGTTGAAGACCATCTCGCCGAACGTCTCGGCGTCGGCGCCGAAGGTCGTGCCGCGGAAGGTCGTGCCGTCTTCCAGCACGAGCAGCGCCGGGCGGCCACCCGCGGCCCGGCTGGCCGGGGCTCGCGTCGGGGCTGTCACCTGGCCAGCTTCCCGTCGAGCACGGTCGGCTGGCCGCGCAGGAACGTGGCCACGACCTGGCCGGGCAGGTCCATCCCCGCGAACGGGCTGTTCCGGCTGCGGGAGGCGTGCTGGGCCGGGTCGACAATGCTGCGGGCCGCCGGGTCGTAGAGGACCAGGTTGGCCGGCCCGCCAGGCACCAGCGGGCTGCCGTGCACCGGGGCGCCGTCTGCGCCGGTGAGGCGGCCGATCGCGGCCGGGCGGACCGACATCCGGTCGGCGACGCCTGACCAGTCCAGCAGCCCCGTTTCCACCATGGCCGCGTGGACGACTCGCAG
>JASHPF010000049.1 GCA_030038295.1 Streptosporangiaceae bacterium | reverse complement strand
CACAGTGAGGACACATGGCGGGACAGAAGATCCGCATCCGGCTTAAGGCCTATGACCACGAGGTCATCGACAGCTGGGCGCGGAAGATCGTCGACACGGTGATTCGTACCGGCGCGAAGGTGGCCGGTCCCGTGCCGCTGCCGACCGAGAAGAACGTGTACTGCGTCATCCGCTCGCCGCACAAGTACAAGGACTCGCGCGAGCACTTCGAGATGCGCACGCACAAGCGGCTGATCGACATCATCGATCCGACCCCGCGAACCGTCGACTCGCTCATGCGCCTCGACGTGCCGGCCGGCGTCGACATCGAGATCAAGCTCTAGGGGAACGCGCCATCATGACCAAGCAGATCAAAGGGGTCCTGGGCACCAAGCTCGGCATGACCCAGGTCTTCGCCGATGACGGGCGCATGGTGCCCGTCACGGTGGTCGCGGCCGGCCCCTGTGTGGTCACCGCGGTGCGGACGCCGGCCGCCGACGGTTACTCAGCGGTGCAGCTGGGCTTCGGGGAGATCGACCCCCGCCGGGTGACCAAGCCCGTCGCGGGTCACTTCGCCAAGGCTGGCGTCACGCCGCGCCGCTACCTCGTCGAGCTGCGTACCGACAACGCCACTGACTACACGCTGGGCCAGGAGGTCACCGCCGACACGTTCGCCGCGGGCGAGCTCGTCGACGTGACCGCGACCAGCAAGGGCAAGGGCACGGCGGGCGTCGTCAAGCGACACGGCTTCAAGGGGCTGTCGGCCAGCCACGGCACCAAGCGCAAGCACCGCGCGCCGGGCTCGATCGGCGGCTGCGCGTTCCCCGGCCACGTTTTCAAGGGCCTTCGGATGGCGGGCCGGATGGGCGCGGAGCGCACCACGGCCGCGAACCTGACCCTGCACCGCGTCGACGCCGACCGCGGACTGCTGCTGATCAAGGGCGCCGTGCCCGGGCCCGCGGGCGGGCTCGTGCTCGTGCGGAACGCTGCCAAGTCGCTCGTGGGGAGTGAGGCCAGGTGACCGCGGAGCTTCCGGCGGAGATCTTCGACGCCAAGGTCAACGTGCCGCTCATCCACCAGGTCGTGGTCGCGCAGGAGGCGGCGGCCCGGCAGGGTACGCACGCCACCAAGACCCGCGGCGAGGTCCGCGGCGGCGGCAGGAAGCCGTACCGGCAGAAGGGCACCGGCCGCGCCCGCCAGGGCTCGACCAGGGCGCCGCAGTTCGCCGGCGGCGGGACCGTGTTCGGTCCGCACCCGCGGTCGTATGACCAGCGCACCCCGAAGAAGATGAAGGCGGCGGCGCTGCGCGGTGCGCTCTCGGACCGGGCCAGGCACGACCGGGTACACGTGATCGACGAGCTGGTGGCCGGTGACACGCCGAAGACCAAGGCCGCGCTCACCGCGCTTGCCGAGGTGACCGGGTCGGCCGCGCACGTGCTCGTCGTGATCGGCGTCAACGACTCCGTTACCCGGCTCAGCCTGCGCAATGCGCCGGGCGTGCACGTCCTCGAGGAGGGCCAGCTCAACACCCGTGACGTGCTCGTGAGTGACCACGTCGTGTTCACCCGCGCCGCGCTGGACGCGTTCGTCGCCAGGACCGCGGGCAAGCCGGAGGGCAAGCAGTGAACAAGATCGTGAACCCGCGGGACATCCTGCTGCGACCGGTGATCTCGGAGAAGAGCCTCCGGCTGGCTGACGACGGCAAGTACACCTTCGTCGTCTCCCCCGAGGCGCACAAGACGCAGATCCGTCAGGCGGTCGAGGCCACCTTCAACGTGAAGGTGACCGGCGTGAACACCAGCAACCGGCCGGGCAAGCGGCGCCGGACCCGGTTCGGCTGGGGCAAGCGGCCAGACACCAAGCGGGCCATCGTCAGCCTCGCCGCTGGCGACCGGATTGAGCACTTCGGCGGACCGGTCAGCTAGCCGGCGATCTCAAGGAGCGTTACCCAGATGGCGATCAGAAAGTACAAGCCGACGACCCCAGGCAGGCGGGGTGCGAGCGGCTCAGACTTCTCCGAGCTCACCCGCAGTGAGCCGGAGAAGTCGCTGGTGCGCCCGCTGCACGGCAGCGGCGGCCGCAACGTGCACGGCCGGATCACCGCGCGGCACCAGGGTGGCGGGCACAAGCGCGCCTACCGCCTGATCGACTTCCGCCGGGCGGACAAGGACGGCGTGCCCGCCAAGGTCGCGCACATCGAGTACGACCCGAACCGGACCGCGCGCATCGCGCTGCTGCACTACGCCGACGGGGAGAAGCGCTACATCCTCGCCCCGGTCGGTCTCAAGCAGGGCGACCGAGTGGAGAACGGCGTCGGCGCCGACATCAAGACCGGCAACTGCCTGCCGCTGCGCAACATCCCGACCGGCACCATGGTGCACGCCATCGAGCTGCGGCCGGGAGGCGGCGCCAAGATCGCCCGGTCGGCGGGCTCCGGCGTCCAGTTGCTCGCCCGCGAGGGTGACCGCGCCACGCTGCGGATGCCGTCGGGCGAGATCCGGATGGTCGATGCCGCCTGCCGGGCCACCGTCGGCGAGGTGGGCAACGCAGACCAGGGCAACATCAAGCTCGGCAAGGCCGGCCGGCGCCGGTGGCAGGGCATCCGGCCCACCGTGCGCGGCGTCGCGATGAACCCGGTCGACCACCCTATGGGCGGCGGCGAAGGCAAGACGTCCGGTGGCCGGCACCCGGTCAGCCCGTGGGGCAAGCCAGAGGGTCGTACCCGCCGGGCGCACAAGCCCAGCGACAAGATGATCACCCGCCGGCGTGGCAAGAAGAAGCGGTAGGAGCAGCCAGCGATGCCTCGTAGCCTGAAGAAGGGCCCGTTCGTCGACGACCACCTGATGAAGAAGGTGGACACGCAGAACGACAAGGGCACCAAGAACGTCATCAAGACCTGGTCACGCCGGTCGATGATCGTACCGGCGATGCTCGGCCACACCATCGCCGTCCATGACGGGCGCAAGCACGTGCCGGTCTTCATCACCGAGTCGATGGTCGGGCACAAGCTCGGCGAGTTCGCGCCCACCAGGACCTTCCGCAGCCACGTGCGGGACGACCGGCGTAGCCGCAGGTAATCGAGACGACGAGCACGGAAGCGAGTGGAGATGGAAGCTAAGGCGAAGGCGCGATACGTGCGCGTCACGCCGCGCAAGGCCCGCCGCGTGGTGGACCTGATCCGCGGCATGCCTGCCGACCAGGCGCAGGCGACGCTGGCGTTCGCGCCCCAGTCGGCGAGCGACCCCGTCGGCAAGGTGCTGGCGAGCGCGATCGCCAACGCCGGCCAGGTGAGCCACGTCGACGCCAGCTCGCTCGTCGTGAGCCGCGCCTGGGTGGACGAGGGACCCACGCTGAAGCGATTCCGGCCGCGCGCGCAGGGCCGCGGCTACCGGATTCTGAAGCGGACCAGCCACATCACGGTCATCGTCTCCGACGGTGGCCAATCCGGCCGAAGCGCCGGTCGCAGGGAGAGGACCCGCTAGTGGGCCAGAAAGTGAACCCGCACGGGTTCCGGCTGGGCATCACCACCGACTTCAAGAGCCGGTGGTACGCCAACAAGCTGTACAAGGATTACGTCGCCGAGGATGTCGCGATCCGGCGGCTGCTGCAGCGCGGCATGGAGCGGGCCGGCATCTCCAAGGTGGAGATCGAGCGGACCATGGACCGGGTGCGGGTGGACATCCACACCGCCCGGCCAGGCATCGTGATCGGCCGCCGCGGCGCCGAGGCCGACCGCATCCGCGGCGACCTGGAGAAGCTGACCGGCAAGCAGGTACAGCTCAACATCCTCGAGGTGAAGAACCCCGAGATCGACGCCCAGCTGGTGGCGCAGGGCGTGGCAGAGCAGCTGTCGAGCCGCGTGTCGTTCCGCCGCGCCATGCGCAAGGCGATGCAGACCGCGATGAAGAGCGGCGCGCGTGGCATCCGGGTGCAGTGCTCCGGCCGCCTCGGCGGCGCGGAGATGTCCCGGTCGGAGTTCTACCGCGAGGGCCGGGTGCCGCTGCACACGCTGCGCGCGGACATCGACTTCGGGTTCTACGAGGCGCGCACGACCTTCGGCCGGATCGGCGTCAAGGTCTGGATCTACCGCGGCGAGGCGGCCACGACGCGGGCCGAGCGCGAGGCCGCTGCGGCGGCGCTGCGCGCGGGCCAGCGGC
>JASHPF010000322.1 GCA_030038295.1 Streptosporangiaceae bacterium | reverse complement strand
GCATTTGCGGTCCGTTCGCGGTTCCGCCGCACGAACAAATACAGAATGCCGCCAACGATCACGAGAGACGCAAGAACCGGCAGCGGGTTCATTACCTAGTTCTCCGGCCCTGTCATGCTGGCCTTCACGGCCATAGCCTCACACGCCGCTGACGCGCGACGACGCCGATCCACGACTCCGGCACCCAGCCGTGGGCGTCCGGCGCCAGACATCCCACGCGGGTTGAGCGGCCCGGCGCCTTCGGCGCCCGCCGCGCCGTCCTCGGTCCGGGTCAGATCCGGTGCCCCGCCCGGATCCCGCCTGGCAGCCGCACGCTGGCGTAAGGGCCGCGGCCGAGCGACCAGTACAGCGACGGGTGGAGGCCGTGCGCCCGCTGGTAGCGGTGGTGGGTGTGCACGGCGCCCAGGTGGAACAGGGCGTAGCCGACGACGATGACGAGGATGAGGGTCAGCACGCTTGTCTCCCTGACGCGGGCTCAACGACCGACGGCGAACCGGAGGTTTTCAAGGGCCTCTGCCAGCCGGTCCACCGCCGCTGCCACGGCCTTGGTCACGTGGACCTGGGCCTCAGCGAGCAGCATGTGCGCCATCGTGCTCTCGCGGTAGTCGAGCTGCTCGAGCAGGATCGCGTCAGCCGCCTGGATGTACGCACTTGCCTCGCTCGGCATGACATATCCCTTTGATCAGTAATTGCTAGACGCGCGACCCTAGCAGAGCGTTGTCTTCGCGGAACGCCGGCGTGCGCCGTTAGCAGCTTCAGGGGTATCCAAGTCCCGTCAGGTAGGACATGGGTTCTTGGCAAACGCTGAGGGGCGGCCCGTGAGCCGCCCCTCAGCCTTCGCTCGCTTAGCCGGCTGGGCGTCACGCTTCCCAGGTCGGCGCATCCGGTGCGGGTGTCACATCTCGCGCACAGAACGCTCGAGGGTCTTATCGATGTCCTTCGGGTCGACGCTGAGATCCTCGGCCGTTTCCTTTTCCGCCCTGGTCACGGCCTTCTGAATGGCCTCCTCGACCTTGCTCTCGCCGACGACGATGAGGCCGGCCTCGCCGGGATCGATGAAGTCGCCCAGCTCCTTGGCCCGGGCCCGGGACATTCCCTTGGCCAGGTGCCCGCTGACGCCGCCGATAACGCCGCCGACGGCGGCCGCGCCGAGGACAGACGGCGGGAAGAGCACCCCGAGCGCCGCGCCGGCCGCGACGCCCCACCACGCACCGTGCCGCGTGGCCGTCTCGTCTTTGTTCTCGTGAATCTTGCCGCTGGCGTCCTTGGTGATCACTGCGGCGTCGTAAGAGCCCACCAGGCCGCTCGCCCGGAGCTGCTTGACAACCTGGTAGTCATCTCGGGCGGTGGTTTCGTCCGGATACGTTGCCACATAGACGAACGTGCTGTCGGCTTTGGCCACGGAGTCCTCCCGGCGTCTCGCGGATTCAGCTACTCGCGACAGCCTGGGCCGGACGCCGCCCGCCGGTCATCATCCAATCCGGGTGATCTGCGGGGAACGCCGGCGCCGAGTCCGCCAGGCGCCGACGAGGCCAGCCGGAAGGCCGGCCGACGACGGCTACGCCGGCGCCTGCGAGATCCGCACCATGTTCCCCGAGGGGTCGCGGAACGCGCAGTCGCGGGGCCCCCAGGGCTGGTCCATGGGCTCCTGCAGCACCTCGGCGCCGGACGCCCGCACTCGCTCGAAGACCGCGGCGAGATCGTCGACGCGGAAGATCGTCATTGGCAGGACGCCCTTGGTGAGCAGTTCCTGCAGGGCATCGCCGTCGGCCTGAGACCGGCCGGCGTGCGGCTCGGAGAGCACGATCTCGGTGCCTGACTGATCCGGGCCGCCGAGGGTTACCCAGCGGAACCCGCCGGAACCGACGTCGTTGCGCACCTCAAGACCGAGCGCATCGCGGTAGAAGCCGAGCGCCTCGTCGACGTCGTTGACGGTGACGTGGCAGTACTGGAGTTGGATGGTCATGCGGCCAACCCTAGGCGGCGGCTCCCCTCGCCGCTTCTCCGATCCTGCTCGGCCGGTTTCTGGCCGGCCGCGTGCGCACCTTCGCCACACAGCCCGGCATCGCGGTCACGGCGCGGTGCTCCCGGCTCCGGTAGGCGCTGGGCGTCTCCCCGACGAGCTCGGCGAAACGCGAGCTGAACGAGCCGAGTGAGGTACAGCCGACCGTCATGCACGCGTCGGTCACGCTCATGCCGCCGCGCAGCAGCGCCATCGCGCGCTCGATCCGACGGGTCATGAGGTAGCTGTAGGGCGTCTCGCCGTAGGCCGCCCGGAACTGCCGCGAGAAGTGGCCAGGCGACATCAGCGCGTGCTGGGCCATGGTCGGCACGTCGAGCGGACGTGCGTACTCCCGGTCCATCAGATCCCGCGCCCGGCGCAGGTGCGCGAGGTTGGCGAGCTCGTGCGGCGTCATGCCACGACGCTACCATCGGCACCAGTGAAATCGGGCTGACCTGCAAGAATGCCATCGTGGATGAGATCAGCGCGAGCCTGAAAAGCTGGGCCTCGATCCTGGACCCGGCTACCCGCCAGCAGGCTGAGCGGACCGCCTCGATGCCGTTCATCTATCCGTACCTGGCGCTCATGCCCGATGCACATCTGGGCAAGGGCGCGACGGTCGGATCGGTGATCCCCACGGTGGGCGCGATCATGCCGGCCGCGGTGGGCGTCGACATCGGCTGCGGAATGCACGCCGTGCGCGTGGCGCTCACCGCCCGCGACGTCCGCCGTCGCGGTGGCCTCGGCAGGCTCCGCGAGCTAATCGAGCGCAGGGTGCCGCTGTCGGCCGGCCGGTACAACAAGCAGATCACTGGCGACCAGACCCGCGCCCGGATCACGGAGCTGGAAAACCTGGCCGGCGCTGACAGCGCCGAGGGGATCGCCCCCAACTGGCGCCTGCAGCTCGGCTCGCTCGGCTCCGGCAACCACTTCATCGAGGTCAGCCTCGACGAGCAGGACCGGGTCTGGCTGTTCCTGCACAGCGGGTCCAGGGGCGTCGGCAACAAGCTGGCCACCCGGCACATCGTGATCGCCCAGCGACGGTGCGCGGACCGGCGGATCACCCTGCCCGACCGCGACCTCGCCTACCTGGAGGAAGGCGACCCAGCGTTCGATGACTACATCAGGGACCTGCGGTGGGCGCAGCACTTCGCGCTGCTGAACCGGCAGGAGATGATGGACCGGGTCATCGACGCGGTGTGCGCCTGGTACGCCGACGACGTCGCCCAGCTCGAGTCGGTGCAGTGCCACCACAACTACACCGCCCGCGAGCAGCACTACGGCGCGGACGTCTGGCTGTCCCGCAAGGGTGCCATCGACGCGCACGGCGGCGTGCCCGGGCTCGTGCCCGGCTCGATGGGCACGCGGTCGTACGTCGTCGTCGGCCGGGGCAACGAGGTGGCGCTGTATTCCTCGCCGCACGGTGCCGGCCGTGAGTACTCGCGGACTGCCGCCCGGAAGCGATTCACCCGTGCCGAACTCGACGCCGCGATGGACGGCATCGAGTGGCGGCGGACCAACGCGTTCCTGGACGAGATCCCGGCTGCGTACAAGCCCATTGACCAGGTCATGCGTGATTCCGCCGACCTGGTGGAGATCCGCCATACGCTCCGGCAGATCGTGAACGTCAAAGGCGACTGACGCCGCCTCCCGACCGGCGAGGCCGTCCAGATCCCGGACTACGCACAAACCCGATGACCCCGGACACGCCGGGCAACGCCGCAGGTCTCGGGTGGCTAGGGTGAGTTGGTGTCGCGTGCGGAGGCAGGGCGGAGCTCATGAATCAGCAGGAACGGCGGCAGTTCGTCTACGAGCACCGGACGTGCGTCTTCGGCTACCCGCGCAAGGAGCACGGGCCAGCCATGACGATCGTGTACTACGTGCTGAACGGACCCGACGAGCTACTGATCTCGACCATGGCCGAGCGCGGCAAGGCCAGGGCCGTCGCCCGCGACGGCCGCGTCAGCCTCTGCATTCTGGACGAGCACTGGCCGCCGACCTACCTGCAGGTCTACGGAACCGGCGTGGTCGACAGCGACCCGGAACTGGCCGTGGACGTGCTCACTAGGGTGGTGGGCCTGATGGCGGGCGGGGAGGTGCCGGAGAGCCGACGGCCGCAGATCGCTGACATGGCCAGCAGGGAGCAGCGCGTCGTCATCCGGGTGCGGCCGTACGCCACCTTCGAGACCCCGCCCCGGCACGTCTACCAGATGTCCGACCTCGACACGCTGACGCACTTCACCAGTACGTCCCTGCCCTGGTGACGTCGCTCGAGCCCGCCGTTATCGCCGCGGCCGCGACCAGGCTGCGGGCCGCGGGGTGCGTGTTCGCCGAGGACGAGGCGCGAATGCTCGCGGCCGAGGCGTCGACCGCCGCCGATCTGGCCGCGATGGTGGACCGCCGGGCCGGGGGGCTGCCGCTGGAGCACGTCGTCGGCTGGGCCGAGTTCTGCGGGCTGCGGATCGTGGTCAGCCCCGGCGTGTTCGTGCCGCGCCGCCGCAGCGAACTGCTCGTCAGGGCGGCGATCGCCAGCGCGAAGAGGCGCCGGCCCGGCCGGGGCACGGAGCGCCAGGCGCGGCCGGTCATCGTCGACCTGTGCTGCGGCTCAGGCGCGATCGGCATCGCGGTTGCCGCTGCACTCGGCGCGGCCGATCTGCACGCCGCCGACATCGATCCCGCAGCCGTGGCGTGCGCCAGGAAGAACGTGTCCGCGGCGGGCGGGCACGTCTATGAGGGCGATCTCTTCGGCCCGCTCCCCGCTGAGTTGCGCGGCCGGGTCGACGTGCTCGCGGTGAACGCCCCCTACGTGCCGACCGCCGAGATCGCCCTGATGCCGGCGGAGGCACGGCTGTATGAGCCCGCGATCGCACTGGACGGCGGCAGCGATGGCGTGGCCATCCACCGCAGGGTGGCCGCGGACGCCGCCTCCTGGCTGGCCCCTCGCGGGCGGCTGCTGATCGAAACCAGCGGGCGGCAGGCGGAGCTGACGGCCGCGGCGATCCGGGCCGGTGGCCTGGTGGCGACGGTGATCAGCGACGACGACCTGGCAGCGACCGTCGTCGCGGGTTCGCCGCGAGAGCGCGCTGGTCGGGCCGGGTGACTCAGCTGCCGGGCCGCTCGGCCACGCGGGGGGCCGCGTCGGCGGTCGCACGCAACTCCTGGAACGCGACCACCAGCCGCGGCATCGTCCAGTGCGCGTTCAGACCGCTGGGGTTGGGCAGCACCCAGACCCGGGTACCGCCCGGCCGAAGCTCCTGCGGGCCGACGGCGGCGCCCGGCTGCCCGAACGCGGCCCGGTAGGCGGTAACGCCGAGCACCGCGAGCCAGCCAACGTCGAGCCTGGCGGCCAGCGCCAGCAGATCGGCGCCACCGGACCGCAGTTCCGCGGCGCTGAGCTCGTCGGCCCGCGCGGTGGCGCGCGCGACGACGTTGGTGATGCCGAGGCCAGAGCCGGGCAGCAGCCACTGTTCCTCGGGCCGGAGCTGACGCCGGGTGAAGCCGGACTGATGCAGGGCCGGCCAGAACCTGTTGCCTGGCCGGGCGAAGTGGTACCCCGTGGCCGCCGAGTACAGGCTCGGGTTGATGCCCGCGAACAGCACGCGCAGTCCCGTCGTGATGAGGTCGGGGATCGTCCGGCCGCGCGCGGCCGCCAGATCCGCCTGCGTCGGCCGGCGGGGGCGGCCTGCATCGTCGGTACCGACGGCCGCGGCCAGTTCAGCCGGCCCGTCCGCGACGGCAGGCTCGGCAGCGACGACCGGTACGTTCGCGATCACGGCACCAGCGTACGGGCGCCCGGCCCGCGGCCGGGCCGACAATAGGCGGGTGATCACTGTCACCGACGCCGTCTTCGAGCAGATGGTCGCCACGGCGCTGGACTCGCTGCCAGCCGAGTTCGCCGCCCTGATCGAGAACGTCGCCGTCCTGATCGAGCACGGCCCCGGCCCGCGCGGACTGCTTGGGCTCTACGAGGGCATCCCGCTGACAAGCCGGACCAGCAACTACGCCGGCGTCCTCCCCGACCGGATCACGATCTACCAGCGGGCCATCTGCGCCATCTGCGATACCGAGGCCGACGTCGTCGAGCAGGTCCGCCGCACCGTGATCCACGAAGTGGGCCACTACTTCGGCATCTCCGACGAGCGTCTCCGCGAACTGGGCTGGTAGCGCACCCGCGGGTCGGCGGCTAGAGGAGCAGAATCGCGCCGAAGGCCAGCCCGGCGAACGTGCCGGCCAGCCAGAACCCGTGCCAGAACAGGTGCGGGATCTTCGTCATCTTGCGGAGTGCGGCGCTGTCCCCTGACGGCCCACCGCGAATCTCCACTATCCGCCGCAGGCCAGACACCAACAGGAACCAGGCGATGACGTACGCCGCCGCGACCTGCACGCCGACGGTCGCGAACGCGGCCACGGAGAACAGCAGCAGGAATGACACGATGACGGTCACCACGCCAAAGCTGCGGCGCAGCACGAACATGACCAGCGTGAGCCCGCCGAGCGCGGCCCACAGTACCGCGACGATGTGCCCGATTCTGATGAGGCTCGCGGCCCCGAGGCCGAACAGGCTGGGGCCCAGATAGCCAACCAGAAAGGTGAAGAAGTTCCCTAGCGCGCCGGTGCCGCTGACCACCGTCGCGCCCTCGGCGCTGCGCAGCAGCCGGATGCCGCCGATGGTTCCGCCGATGGCCGAGCCGAAGGTGGCGTGCGCCGCCTCGTGCGCGATCACGGTGAGGTGGTGGGTGATCGCCCACAGGCCCGGCAGCACCGCGCCAACCGCGACGATCCCGAGCAGCAGGGCAACCGCGTCCGACAGATGGCCCTGGACCTGCCCGATCCGGTCCAGCGATGCCACAAGTGATGCCATCGTGCTGCCCCGCTTCAGAGCCCGAAGACGCTGCGTTGCTCACTACTAGCATGCGCGACAACCAGCCCGTTCCGGAACAATGCCGAAACCATAAGGGAACGGGCTCATTCACCGCGCGGCCGTCCGCCGGGCCGCGGCCGCGACACGCCGCCTGGCTACTGGGTCGCTGTCGGTACGCGTGGCTACATTCAGGGTCCATGACCGAGCCTGCCGCGGTGCTTGACGCGCTCAACGACGACCAGCGGCGGGCTGCTACCTACGAGGGCGGGCCGCTCCTGATCCTGGCCGGGGCCGGCACGGGCAAGACGGGCACGCTGGTGGCGCGCGCGGCGTGGCTGCGGGGCCAGGGCGTGCAGCCCAGCCGCATCCTGCTGCTCACGTTCACCCGGCGGGCAGCCGACGACATGCTCGCCCGGGCGCAGCCGCCGGACGGCAGCGCGGCGGAGCGGATCGTCGGCGGCACATTCCACGCCATCGCCCACCGGGTCATCCGCGCGCACGCGGAGGCGTTCGCGCTGCCGACCGAGTTCACCGTGCTGGACCCGGCCGACACCGCCGACGTGCTGGACACCCTGCGGGACGCTCGCGGACTGGTCGGCACCGACTCCGGCCGCCGCACGCCGCGGGCGGCGACGTGCGCGGAGATCTACTCGCGCTGTGTCAGCACGGGCACCGCGCTGGCCGGCGTGCTGCGCGCCGGCTACCCATGGTGCGTGCCGTTCGCGAGCCAGCTCGCCGGCCTGTTCTCGGACTTCGTCGGCTACAAGCGCCGGCACGGCCTCGTCGACTTCGAGGACCTGCTGCTGCTCTGGCGGGCCGCGCTCGCCGACGTTTCCGCCGGGCCGGTCCTGCGCGGGCTGTTCGACGCCGTGCTGGTCGACGAGTACCAGGACGTCAACGCCGTGCAGGCGGACATCGTGCGACTGCTGCGGCCGGACGGCACGGGGTTGACGTGCGTCGGCGACGACGCGCAGGCGATCTACGCCTTTCGCGGCGCCGATCCCGAGCACCTGCGCGCGCTGGCGGCGACCTACCCCGACCTGGCCGTGATCCGGCTGTCGCGCAACTACCGGTCCCGGCACGCGGTGCTGCGGCTGGCGAACGCGATCCGGCCGCAGCACGACGGCCTGGAGCTAGCCCTGACGGCCGAACGCGGTCTCGGCCAGCCGCCGTTGCTAGTCCGCTGCCACGACGAAGCGACCCAGGGGCGGGAAATCTGCGCGCGGGTGCTCACCGAGTACGAGGCGGGCGCGCGGTTCTGCGAGCAGGCTGTGCTTGTCAGGGCGGCGAACCACAGTGACCTGCTGGAACTCGAGCTGACCGCGCGCGGTATCCCGTACGTCAAGTACGGGGGCCTGCGGTTCACCGAGGCGGCGCACGTCAAGGACTTCCTCGCTGCCGCCAGGATCGTCGCAAACCCGGCCGACGACCTTGCCTGGTTCCGGCTGCTGCGACTGCACGAGGGTGTCGGTCCGGTGCTCGCCCGGCGCGTCATCGACACGCTGCAGATCGCCGGACCCGGGGCGTTCGGCCGCTGGCCGGACGCCGAGCAGGTGCTGCCCGGGCGGCTGGCTCCTGCCGTGGCCGCCACCGTCCGCCAGCTGGAGCGGGCCGCCGAGCTGCCGAGCACCGCGGAACGGGCCGCGGCCATCCTGGCGGCGCTGTCCGACCCGCTGACCGCGCGGTACGCCGATGCCGCGGTGCGGCGCGCTGACCTGGAGCGGCTGGCTGACGCCGCGGCGGGCAGCCCGTCACTGCACGACGCGCTCGTGCAGCTGGCTCTCGACCCGCCGGTGTCCGCGTCCGACCTCGCCGGCCGGCCCAGGATCGATGACGACTTCCTGGTCATCTCGACCATGCACTCGGCCAAGGGACTGGAATGGCCCGTCGTCCACCTGCCGCAGCTCGTCGACGGAGCGGTGCCGAGCGACATGGCACTCAGCACCGCGGCCGGCCTGCAAGAGGAGCAGCGACTGTTCTACGTGGCCGTGACGCGAGCGCGCGACCGGCTGTACTTGTACGCCCCGCTCCGGATGCACCATCACCGCCGGGGCGCCGACGATCGGCACAGCTACGCCCAGCTGAGCCGGTTCCTGGACGCCACGGCGCTCGCGCACTGCGACCTCGCCGAGGCCGCACCGCCGCGACCGGTCCTGATCCCCGCGGCGCCGCTGGCTGCGAGCGTGGACCGGGACCTGGCGTCGCTGTGGGGGTCAGGCCTCCCATGACCGCGACCGGGTTGGCCCGCGGCCGACCGTCAGGCCGGTGAGCCGCCGGCAGGGTAGCGGCGGGCGGCGTCGGTCAGCTTCGCGTTTGCCGCCATGGCAAGGTCGATGTCCAGCACGTCGGCCAGCCGAACCAGATAGAGGAGCACATCGGATATTTCCTCTGCTGCCCTGGTATGGAGTGGTTCAGCCCGCCCGAGTTTGGCGGCATCGGCTGCGGGCAGCCACTGAAAGAGTTCGGCCAGCTCGCCCACTTCGCCGACAAGGGCGAGCAGCACCGACTTGGGGTCATGGAAACCGCCCCAGTCCCGCTCGGCAGTGAACCGGCGCATGCGGTCGCGCAGCGCCGTGAGGTCGGACCCGGCCGCGCCGCGGGCGGACGCTTCGTGCTCGGACACACCCGTCAGCATGACACGCGTGTCAGGCCGGAGGTTACTAGCCGGCCGACAGGTGCGAGAAGATCGGTTAAGGAGTGGAATGCCATTGGCTGAGAGATAGTTGGAGGATAGCTGCATGAAGCGTCATCGGCGTATCCCTTACCTGCTCGGCAGCTGCGCGCTTGTCGTACTGGCGGTGACGGTCACGGCCTGCGGCAGCAGCCCGAGTAGTTCCAGCACGCCCAAGCCGAAAGCCTCGGCGAGCGCCAGCGCGGTCAGCGAGATCACGGCGAACTGGGAAGCGTTCTTCAGTCCGAGCAGTTCCCTCAGCCAGCGGATCAACCTGCTGCAGGACGGCCCGCAGGTGCAGGCCGCCGTGAAGAGCCTGCTTGGCTCTAGTTTCGCGTCCGAGGCGTCCGCTAAAGTCACAAAAGTCACGCTAACGTCGCCAACCCAGGCCACGGTCATCTATACAATCCTGGTCGGCGGCACGCCGGAGCTGAAGAACCAGATGGGTACGGCGGTCTACGAGAACGGCACGTGGAAGGTGGGCGTGGCCAGCTTCTGTAATCTTGCCGCCCTGGCGAACGGCGGGAAGACGACCGGGCTGCCGGCCCCCTGCCAGTCACCCTAGGAGCCATGTGGTCAGCCGAATAGGTCTGCCCGAGGGCGAAGCGGCCACCGTCAGGCACGGCGGCCGTTCGCTCGCCCTGGCCGTGCTGTGTATCGTCCTGTTCCTGACATTCCTGGACAACACCGTCGTCAGTGTCGCGCTGGGGAACATCCAGACGCACATGCACGCCGGGGTTGAGGCCCTGCAGTGGGTGGTTGGTGCGTACGCGCTGACGTTCGCGGGCGCGATGCTCGGCTTCGGCATGGTCGGGGACGAATTCGGCCGCAAGCGGGTCATGATCATCGGCATTGTGATCTTCTGCGCCGGTTCCGTGCTGTCAGCGCTGGCCCCCAACCCCGGCGTGCTCATCGCCGGACGGGCTGTGATGGGGTTCGGCGCGGCGGCGAGTGAGCCCGGCACGCTGTCGATGCTGCGCCACGTCTACACCGACGAGCGAGAGCGAGGCTGGGCCGTCGGCGTCTGGACGGCGGTGTCGGGCGTCGCCCTCGCGCTCGGCCCCGTGATCGGTGGCGCGCTCATCGGCATCTTCGGGATCTGGCGCGCAATCTTCTGGTTCAACCTGGTCGTGGGCGCTGTGGCGCTCACGCTGTGCTCGGTGGTGCTGCCGGAGAACGCCGATCCGGACGCGAAACGGGTGGACATCGCCGGCACGCTGTTTGGCGCCGCCGCCATCACGGCGCTGGCTTTTTCTGTCATCCTGGCGGAGAGTCACGGCTTCGCCTCGCCCGCGGTCATCGCGCTGCTGTGTGTCTTTGTCCTGGGTGTCGTGGCCTTCTTCTGGTGGCAGTCCCGCGCGGCGCATCCCCTGCTCGACCTGAGGTTCCTGCGGGTACCGGCGTTTCTGACCGCTAACGTGGTCGCATTCTGCGCCTACTTCGCCACCTTCGCGGTGTTCTTCTTCACCGCGTTGTTCCTGGACGAGGTCGTGGGGTACAGCGGCTACCGGATCGCGCTGATCTTCCTGCCGATGACGGTGCTGATGGTGCTCGCGTCGGTGCTGGCCGGCCGCTGGACACTCGCCGTGGGCCTGCACTGGTCGATCCTCGTGGGCAGCGTGCTGTTCACCGCGGGGCTGCTGCTGACCGCCATTTCGATCAGCCCCCACCCGTCCTATCTGCCGCTGGCCGCCGCGCTGGCGCTGTGCGGCATCGGGGTGGGGAGCACGGTAGTCCCGGCGACCTCGTCGGCGCTGTCCGCGGTTCCGGCGGAGCGGTCCGGCATGGCCGCATCCACCACTAACACCAGCCGCGAGATCGGCGCGGTCACCGGCGTCGCCGTCCTCGGCGCGCTCGTGAACGCCGAGCTGCACACCGACATCGTCGCGCGGATGCAGGCGCTCGGGATCCCGAAGAGCTTCGAGTCGGTTGTCATCAACGGCGTCGAGACCGGGCTCGTGCCGTCTTCCGGCAGCACCCCGAAGACCGGTTACGAGGCCAAGCTGGTCCAGGAGGTCATCCAGGCCGCCTACTCCGCGTTCGAGTCGGGACTGCACGCGGCGCTCTACCTCGCGGCGGCCCTGGCGCTGGCGGCGGGCATCTTCAGCTTCGTACTGCTGGCGCGGTCCCGGTATCAGGTCGGCGCGCAGGCCAGCAAGTCGGCCTAGCGCCCGGACCCGCGCGCCTGGCAAGCCCGGACGGCTGGCTGCGGCACAGTGGATGTCATGAGCGTGCAGACGGCCGTTGTGGCGGACGCAGTCGCCGGGTACGCCGCTCGGGTACACGCCGTGGTGGGGGATCGTCACCAGGTTGCCTCGCCGCTCGGCGCGTGGCTGCTGCTCGCGCTCGCGGGGCCGGCCAGTTCTGGCGCCGACCGGCAGGCGCTGACCGACGCGCTGGGCTGCGACATCGATGTCGCCGCCGGGGCGGCGGCTGAACTGCTCGCCGATCTCCATCCGCTCGTCGGCGCCGCGGCCGCGGTCTGGACCGCGCCGGGGTTTAGCGGCACGGATGAGTTCCGCAGCTGGCTGGCCGGCCTGCCCGCCGCGGTCAGCACCGGAACGCTGCCAGGCCAGGCGGGCCTGGACTCCTGGGCACGGGAGCACACCTTCGGCCTGATCGAGAGATTCCCCGTCGACGCCGACCTCGCCGTCCTGGTCCTCGCGACCGCGCTGGCCACGAAGGTGTCCTGGCAGTTGCCGTTCGATCTCGCACCGGCTAGCGCGCTCGGCTCGGCGAGCCCGTGGGCGGGACAGCTGGACCGGGTGCTGCGCACCCCCACCGGGCCGGGCGCCCGCGGGCACCGCCAGTTCATCGCCGTCGCGCCGGACGCCGGCGATGTGATCGTGCACGCCGCCGCCGCGGTCGGCGGCCTGCTCGTCGTCTCGGTCGGTGCCTCGCCAGAGGTGCCAGCCGCCCCTGTCCTCGCCGCCGCCCACGACATCGGCCACCGGCTCGCGACCGGTGTGCGCGTCGACCGGCGCGAGCTGGCCAGCCTGCCGCTCGGCGAGGGCCCACTCTGGCGGCTGCGTGAGGTCATGGCGCCGGCCGATGCCTGCACGGCGGTCCTGCCGGCCTGGTCGGCATCGTCGCGACTCGACCTCACCGACCCGGCACTCGGGTTCGCGACCGCCCGGCGCGCGCTGGTCCCCGGCGATGACCCCTGGGCCGCTGCCCAGTCCGCGATGGCGCGGTACACCCGGACCGGATTCGAGGCGGCCGCCGTGACCGCGCTGGCGGTCGGCATGGCTGCGCGGCTGCCCGCCCGGCACCGGGAGGCGGAGCTGCGGTTCGCGTACCCGTACGCCGTCGTCGCGTTCGCGGCGGACCCGGATGCGGACCGGGCCGGGCCGCCAGGCCCGGCCCGCAGCCCGTGGCACGGGCTGCCGGTTTTCTCGGCGTGGGTCCGCGAGCCCGACGACGCGGGCGATGACCAGGCTGGTGCGCCCGGTGGGCGGCTGTGAGCAGCGCCTACACGGCAGCCTCATGGACCGAGTTCGGGGAGTCGGTCGCGACCGCGTCGGCGGCACTGGCCGGCCTGCTGTTCATCGCGGTCTCGATCAATCTCAGGCAGATCCTGGAGATCGCGAGCCTGCCGAGCCGGGCCGCCCAGACCCTCATCCTGTTCGCCACGCCGCTGGTCGCCGCGCTGCTGCTGATCGTGCCCGGCCAGGCCAGGCTCGCCCTGGGCCTCGAACTGCTCGCGACCGGCCTGGTCATCGGTGGCGCCCAGGTGTGGCTCGACCTGCACGCGAAACGCGGGCCGGAAGACACGATCTGGCGCCGGATGCTGGGCCGGGTGTTCCCGTCGGTGCTGAGCTGCGCGTGCCTGGGGCTGGCCGGAGCGACCCTGATCCCCGCGGCGGGCGGCGGGCTGTACTGGCTCGTTCCGAGCGTGCTCGCGGCGCTGATCTTTGGCCTGATCAACGTCTGGGTACTGCTGGTCGAGATCCTGCGCTAACTTGCCGTGAACACCTCGTTAACTCCAGGAGGCGGCCATCAGCACCGAGCCCGCTGGCATAGCGTCCGGCGATGCACGACACGTCGCGGTGACGCTGCGGTCGTTCGGAGTGCCGAACGCGACGGCGCGCCAGTACGACTTCTGGGATACCAGCTACGAGTGGCGGCGGCTGTTCAGCGAGCTGCTCGGCACGTTCCTGCTCGTGACGGTCGCCGTCGGCGGGGGCATTGTCAACGCTCGCTTCGGCGGTGACGTCGTACCCGGCCCGGTCCGGGCAGTCGGCCCCGGACTCATGGTCATGGCGGTCATCCTGTTCATGGGCACGGTGTCGGGCGCGCACCTCAACCCCGCGGTGAGCCTGGCGTTTGCGCTCCGGGGCAACTTTCCCTGGGGTCGGGTCGTCCCTTACATCGTCGCCCAGTTCGCTGGCGCCGTGCTCGCGACGCTGCTGCTGATCGGGCTCCTCGGCAAGCACGGGAGCGCCGGTCTGACGCTGCCGGGCCCGGGCATCTCGACGGCCACCGCGCTCGCCTGGGAGGCGCTGCTGACGACCGGGCTCGTCAGCGTCATTCTCGGCACCGCGTCCGGGGCGCAGGCACTCGGCCCGATCGCCGCCCTCGGTGTCAGCAGCTACATCATCCTGGCGGGCCTGTTCGGCGCCCCGGTCAGCGGGGCGTCGATGAACCCGGCGCGCTCCCTCGGGCCCGCGCTGGTGCTCGGTGACTGGACGTCCTGGTGGGCCTACCTGGTCGGGCCGCTGATCGGCGCGCTGATCGCGGTGGCCTTCGCGTTCGTGCTACGGGGACGTGGCGGCGGTGCGGCGGCCAACCGCGCCGCGCAGGGCACCCTTGGTGCGCTGTGGCGGGCTGGTGCACTCGGCCAGCTGGAAGCCGGACTCGGCCCGCCGGGATCCGGACTCGGCCCGCCGGGAGCCGGACTCGGCCTGCCGGGAGCCGGACCCAGTCAGCCGGGAGCCGGACTCGGCCCGCCGGGAGCCGGACCCAGTCAGCCGGGAGCCGGACCCGGCCGGGGCGGGCCGGACGACCCGGCCGCGGGCGGCGGCCCAGCCGCCCCCGGCTAGCGGGAGCGACGCCCGGCGCACGGCACGCAGGTGACGGCCGTAGGCCGAGCCGCCAGCCGCTCGGCCGGAATGGGCCTGCCGCAGCGAACGCAGCTGCCGTAGCTGCCCTTTTCGACGCGGAGCAGCGCCGCGTCGATCTCCCCGAGCTGGTCGCGCGCCTGACCCAGCAGGGCAGCGACGTGCTCGCGCTCGAACGCGATTGTGGCGCCCTCCGGGTCGTGCTCGTCGTCGCCGTTCGCGGCCGCGGCGGCGGTGACGATGTCCGCGAACTCCCGGCGCAGCGCCGCGATTCGGGCCAGCGCAGCCTGCCGCTCCGCCCCGAGCAGGAATCGGGGATCAGGGTGACCAGCCACGTTTCCTGCCTACCACGGTCGGCCACCGCCCCGGTCGGCCCGATGTGCGCCCCGCCGGGTGATGCGGCAGGCTGGAAGCATGACAGCCGACTCCCTCACTCTGATGGTCGTGCACGCACACCCCGACGACGAGGCATCGAGCACCGGCGGGGTGCTGGCCACCTACTCCGATCAGGGCGTCCGAACGGTGGTGGTGACCTGCACGAACGGGGAGTTCGGCGATGCTCCTGGCCAGATCAAGCCGGGCGAGGACGGCCACGACGAACTGGCCGTGGCGCAGCTGCGACTGGCCGAGCTGCGCCGGTCGGGGCAGATCCTCGGCGTATCCGAGCTTGAGCTGCTCGGTTACCACGACTCCGGGATGCCGGACTGGGACTACAAGGACCGGCCCGACGCGTTTTGCAACGTGCCGCTCGATGACGTGGCGGACCGGATCGGCGCGCTGATCAAGACATACCAGCCGCAGGTGATCATCTCCTACGACGACCAGGGTCTGTACCAGCACCCCGATCACGTGCACGCCGCCCGCGCGGCGGCCGCCGCGGCGGGCCAGACCGCCATCGCCGCCAAGTACTACCAGATCGCGATGCGCGGCAGCTCGTGGCGCAAGGTCTGGGCAGCGCTGCGCGACCTCGGCGAAGACGTGCCGGACCCCCGCGAGTTCACGCCCGAGCAACTCCGGCAGGCCACGGAGGCCGAAGCGCGGATCACCACGACGGTGGACATCAGGCCCGTGCTGGCGCGGAAGCGGGACGCGCTGCTCGCGCACGCGAGCCAGATCCAGGACTCCTGGTTCAGCAAGCTGCCGCCCGAGATCGCCGAGTCTGCCTTTGGCCAGGAGAGCTTCGTCCGGGTCAGCGACAGCACCGGAGCGACGGTGCCGGAGACAGATCTGTTCGCCGGGCTGCGGTAGCACCACGCGGCCTGCCGCCACCGCTCCCGGTCGCGCCTCAGTGTGGCTCCTGGCGGTCCGTCGCCTTGCTGGTCTGGACCGCGGTACTCGCCCCGCCGATGAGCGCCCGGCGCCAGGGCGCCACGCCGTCGATCTCGATCTCCAGCGAGAACGACAAGAACGTCCTGATGAGCACGATCAGGCCCAGCACCAGCACGTTCGTCACGGTCGGCGACACGGCTACGGTCCTGATGAGGTCGGCCGCGACCAGGACCTCCAGTCCGAGCAGCAGCGCCCCGCCGAAGCCCTGCCGGACCGCCGTGTAGGCACGGCTCGCACTGCCGGTACGCCGCCATGCGACGACGGCCAGCACGGCCGACCAGAGCACGCCGACCACCAGCACGGCGGTCCCGAGCACCTCGAATGCCTGGGCGACGTGGTCCATCGCGGTCATGAACGTCATACCCGCCTCGGCAGGCTCGGCCCCCGCGAGCAGCGTCATCCCTGGTCCCCCGCCGGCCGCATGTCCGCCGTTGTACCCGCTGGCGGTCACGGACTAGCACCTGCGGGGCTCGCGGCCTGCGGCCACACTAGAACGGTGGGCGACCGGGTCAGGACGGCGGTGCGGGTCGAGGGCGTGGTGCAGGGCGTCGGGTTCCGGCCGTTCGTCTACGGGCTGGCGACCAGTCTGGGCCTCGCCGGGCTGGTGGGAAACGACGCGGACGGTGTCTTTGCCGAGGTCGAGGGTAGCGCCGGCGCAGTCGCCAGGTTCCTCGCGAGGCTTGAGCGAGAAGCCCCGCCGCTAGCCAGGATCGACCGCGTCAGCACCGTCAGCATGGGGACAACGGGGGCCGCCGGCTTCGTCATCGCCACGAGCCAGGCCGGTAGCCAGCGGCGCGCGCTGGTGTCGCCGGACAGCGCGACCTGCGCAGACTGCCTGCGCGAGCTGGCCGACCCGGCTGACCGCCGGTACCGCTACCCGTTCATCAACTGCACCAACTGCGGGCCGAGGTTCACAATCGTGCGGGACGTGCCGTACGACCGGCCGTTCACCACCATGGCGACGTTTCCCATGTGCGCGCTCTGCGCGGCCGAGTATCACGATCCGGCCGACCGTCGCTTCCACGCCCAGCCCGTCTGCTGCCCCGCCTGTGGCCCGCGCGCGCGGCTTGTCGACGCCACCGGCGCGGAACTGCCCGGCGCGGATCCGATCGAGGCCGCCGGAGCCGTGCTGCGGTCCGGCGGTGTGCTCGCCGTGAAGGGACTCGGCGGCTATCACCTGGTCGTCGACGCCGGTAACGCCGCCGCCGCAGCCGCGCTGCGGGCCCGCAAGTACCGGGAGGACAAGCCGTTCGCCGTCATGGTTGGCGACCTCGCCGCGGCGCGCGCGCTGTGCGTGGTGGACACCGCCGCCGAGCGGGTCCTGCTGGGGGCGCCGCGGCCCATCGTGCTGCTGCCGCGGCTGCCCGAAGCCGACAGGTTCATCGCGCCCGGGGTCGCGCCGGGCAATCGGCAGCTCGGGCTGATGTTGCCGTACACGCCGCTGCACCAGCTGCTGGCCACGGCCGCAGCTGGGCCCGTGGTGGCGACCAGCGGCAATTTTTCCGATGAGCCGATCGCGTTCCGCGACCCCGACGCGCTGCAGCGCCTCGCGGGTATCGCAGACGCGTTCCTCGTGCACGACCGGGCCATCCATATCAGGACGGACGACTCGGTTGTCCGGGTCTGGCAGGGCCGCGAGTCCGTCATCCGGCGCTCGCGCGGCTACGCCCCGGAACCCATCCGCCTCGCCCGCCCGCTGCTGCGCCCCGTCCTCGGCTGCGGGGCCGAGCTGAAGAACACGTTCTGCCTCGCCAAGGACCGGCACGCGTTCGTCTCCCACCACATCGGTGACCTCGAGAACGCCGAGACGCTGCGATCGTTTACCGAGGGGATCGCGCACTTCCGGCGGCTATTTGACGTCGAGCCGCAGGTCGTCGCCCACGACCTGCACCCGGACTACCTGTCATCGAAGTACGCGACCGACCTCGCGGGCGTGGAGCTCGTCGGCGTGCAGCATCACCACGCGCACGTCGCGTCCTGCCTGGCCGAGAACGGGTGGAACGGGCCGGTCATCGGGGTCGCGTTCGACGGCACCGGCTACGGGACGGACGGCACGATCTGGGGCGGCGAGTTCCTGATCGCCGATGCGGCGGATTTCCAGCGGGCCGGCCTGCTGGCACCGGTGCCCATGCCGGGCGGGGCCGCGGCTATCAGGCAGCCCTGGCGGATGGCGGCGGCGCACCTGACTGCGAGCTTCGCGGACCTGCCGGCCGGCCTGGCGGTGCGCGACCGCAACGCGGCGCAGTGGGACGCGGTGGTGACGATGGCCGCGCGCGGGGTCAACGCGCCGCTCACGTCGAGCGCCGGGCGCCTGTTCGACGCGGTTGCGGCGCTGCTCGGGGTTCGCGACGCGATCAACTACGAGGGCCAGGCCGCCATCGAGCTCGAGCAGCTCGCCGACGTCGGTGAGCAGGGCAGTTATCGCGCGGCGATTACCGAGCGCCCGGCCGCTGCGGTCGCCGGGGGGTTGGCCGCGGCCGCCGCCCTCCCGCGTGCCGAAGCGCAGCTGATCGTCGGCGGCAGCGACCTCGTGCGCGCCGCCGCTGACGATCTTGCCGCGGGCGTCGAGCCGAGCGTCATCGCGGCCAGGTTCCACAACGGCCTGGCCGCGGCCACTGTCGCGGTGTGTTGCCGGCTGCGCGACCAGACCGGCCTCGGCGTGACCGCGCTGTCCGGCGGGGTGTTCCAGAATCTGCTGCTGACCGACCGGGTGGTGGCCAGGCTGCAGGAGGACGGCTTCCAGGTGCTGCGGCACGGTCAGGTGCCCTGCAACGACGGCGGCATCAGCCTCGGTCAGGTGGCGGTGGCCGGAGCCCGCGACCGGCTCAGCCGGTCGTGATCCGGTGCCGGCCGGACACCGGATCCATCTGTACTGCCGTGATGGTGAGCTGCTGGCGGGTCAGCAGATGCGCGGCAGCGGGTCGCCGACGAGGAGGTCGACGATCCTGGTGCCGCCGAACGCGGTCCGCAGCGTCACGATGCCGGGCGGCTGCGCGGTGATGGTGCCGATGACGGCGGCGTCGGCACCCAGCGGATGAGCCCGCAGCGCGCCGAGCGCGCCGCCGGCGTCGTCTGGGCTCACGACGGCGACGAGCCGGCCCTCGCTGGCGACGTACATCGGGTCGATGCCCAGGAGTTCGCAGGCGCCGCGCACCTCCGGCCGGACCGGGATGTCATCCTCGCTCACCACGACGCCGACACCCGCCGCGGCGGCGATCTCGTTGAGGATCGTGGCGACGCCGCCCCTGGTGGCGTCGCGCATGGCCCGCAGCCCTGGGGCGGCCGCGAGCAGATCGGCGGCGAGCCCGTTCAGCGGCGCGGTGTCGGATTGGACGTCAGCCTCGAGGTCGAGGCCGCCGCGAGCGAGCATGATGGTGACGCCGTGGTCGCCGATCGGACCCGACACCAGGACGACGTCGCCGGGCCGCGCCGCCGCGACGCCGAGCCGCCGGTCGTCTCGGAGCACGCCGATACCCGCGGTGGTGACATAGCAGCCGTCGGCCTTGCCCTTCTCCACGACCTTGGTGTCACCGGTGACGACCTGCACGCCTGCCCGCTCCGCGGCCGCCTGCATCGATGCCACGATCCTGGTGAGGTCCGCGACCGGGAAGCCTTCCTCGAGGATGAAGCTCGCGGCGAGGTACAGCGGCACCGCCCCGGTCACGGCCAGGTCGTTGACTGTCCCGTTCACCGCGAGATCGCCGATGTCACCGCCGGGGAAGAACAGCGGCGAGACCACGAAGGAGTCCGTCGTCATGGCGATGCGCGCGCCGTCGGCGAGCAGTTCTGCGGCGTCTTCGAGCGGCTCGAGCAGCGGGTTCCTGAAGGCGTCGAGGAAGATCGCCTGGATCAGCGTGTGCGTCGCCTTGCCGCCCGCGCCGTGTGACATGGTGATGCGCTCTTCCCTGATCCTCGGCCGCGCCCGGCGGACTCGGTCGATCCGCTCCAGCACGAGTTCCTCGCGTACCCGTCCGTGTGCGTCCGCCGCGGAGTGCCCGTCTGGCTGCCCGCTCAGCGCCTCGTCCACCCAGCCCGCGGTCATGACCGGCTCGCCTCCCTGACCCGCTGCCGGGTCAGCCGTCCGTAGTTGTAGTAAGCCGCGCACGCTCCTTCCGGCGACACCATGCAGGTACCGATCGGCGTCTCGGGTGTGCAGGCGGTGCCAAACACCTTGCACTCCCATGGCTTGAGGACGCCCTTGAGGACCTCACCGCACTGGCACGCCTTGGGGTCGGCGACCCGGACGCCGGGAACGGCGAACAGCCGCTCGGCGTCGAACGGCGCGTACTCGTCCCTGACCTTCAGCGCCGAGTGGGAAATGAAGCCGAGGCCGCGCCACTCGAAGTACGGTCGCAGTTCCATGGTCTGGCCGATGGCCCGCAGCGCGACGCCGTTCCCCTCCCACGGGACGACCCGGGAATACTGGTTCTCCACGGCTGCCCGGCCCTCGGCGAGCTGGCGCATCAGCAGGTAGATCGACTGCAGGATGTCCAGCGGCTCGAACCCCGCCACGACCACCGGCTTGCCGTAGTCACGGGCGATGAACTCATACGGCCGGCAGCCGATCACCGTCGACACGTGACCAGGGCCGAGGAACCCGTCAAGTCGCAGGTCAGGGGAATCGAGGATGGCCTTGATCGCCGGAATGATGGTCACGTGGTTGCAGAACACCGAGAAGTTCGCCAGGCCCTCTGCGGCCGCTCGCAGCACCGTCATGGCCGTCGACGGCGCGGTGGTCTCGAAGCCGATAGCCATGAACACCACCCGCTTGTCCGGGTTCTGCCGCGCGATCTTCAGCGAGTCCAGCGGCGAGTAGACCATCCGGATGTCGGTGCCCCTGGCCTTCGCGTCGAAGAACGAGCCGTTGCTGCCGGGTACCCGCATCATGTCGCCGAACGAGGTCATGATCACGTCCGGCTGGCTGGCCAGCGCCATCGCGTCATCGACCCGGCCCATCGGGATGACGCAGACCGGGCAGCCGGGACCGTGCACCAAGGTGATCTGCTCTGGCAGGTAGTCCTCGAGCCCGTGCTTGTAGATGGTGTGGGTGTGCCCGCCGCACACCTCCATGAGCTTGTACTGGCGGCCTGGCTCGCACAGCGCGGCGATCTTCGCGGCCAGCGCCCGCGCGGTGCCGGCGTCCCGGAACTCATCGACGAACTTCATCGCGTCGCCTCCTACTCGATCCGGGACTCGGCCAGCGCGGCCAGCTCGTCCTCGTAGGCCTGGCCGATGCCTTCGAGGAACTCCAGGGCGGCGGCGGCCTCGGCTTCGTCGATCTTCGACAGCGCGAACCCGACGTGGATCAGCACCCAGTCGCCCGGTGCGAGTGGCTCGCCCGCGAGCAGGCCGACGTTGATGACCCGCCGGACGCCGCTGACGTTGACCCGGGCCAGGTCGGGCTGGTCTGGCAGGAACTCGATTACTTCACCGGGAATCCCGAGGCACATGGGCCCGCTCCTTGGTCGTTGGTCGACTGGTTCGCTCAGCGCTATTCCGTGCGCCAGGGTGGCGGGCTCGCACCCTACGACGAGGACCTGCCGGTCGGCGGTACCCAGCGTGGCCAGAAAGCAGTTTCCCGGTCATGCCCCGGCCGGTCCCGCGTTCGCCAGGCCGCCTGCGGGGCCGGCTCCGGCCTCGTCGATGGCGACCTGGCAGAGTTCCCACAGCACGTGGTACAGCGTGGTCTGGGCCTCCTGGATACGGTGCACGGACTCCGACCTCGCCACGAACAGGAAGTCGATGCTGTCCAGCTCGGCCATCCGGCCGCCGGCGTAGCCGGCCAGCCCGACCGTCAGCATGCCGCGCCTGCTCGCCTCGTCGAACGCGCGCAGCAGGTTCTCCGAGTTGCCGCTGGTCGACAGCCCGACGGCGATGTCGGCGCGCGCGCCGAGCGCCGCCACCTGCCGGGCGAAAACGACCTCGACCCCGATGTCGTTGCTGAGCGCGGTGAGCACCGACGGGTCGCTCGCCAGGCTCAGGGCCGGCAGCGGCCGCGCCGGCTGGGTCCGGGCGGGCAGCCCGGCCGGACCGCCGCCACTGTCGCCGGGGTGCAGGAACAACGTGGCTAGCTGCTGAGCATCGGTCGCGCTGCCGCCGTTGCCGAAGGCCAGCAGCTTGCCGCCGGCGGCGAACCGGCTGGCCATCTGGCCGGCACAGGCCAGCAGACGGCCGCTCTCGGCGTCGCGCAGCTGGCGCCGGAGCTGGCGGATCTCCTGGGTCTTCGCGACCGTGGACGCGCGGACCTGCTCGAGCACGGCCGGCAGGTCACCCGCGCCGGAGTACAGGAACGGGTAGAGCGACTCCATCGAGCCCGGCGCGCTGGTCATGGCCGCACGACTGCGATCGCCTCGCCGGCGTGCACCAGGATCGTGTCACCCACCTGCGCGGTCACCAGGGCAACGCTGACTTCCTCGGTACCCTGCCCGGTGTCCACGGTCGCGAGCCCGTCCGCCAGCAGCCGGAGCACCGTCACCCGTGCAGCCGCGTCGGAGCAGGTGATGCACACCTCGTCGGGGCAGGGCGACGCGGACTCCTCGGCGGCCGTCATCCGGTCACCCTCGGCGCCAGCACCCCTGGCTGCTCGAACAGCACGTGCACCAGCTCCCAGAGCACGTGGTACGCGGTCACCTGCAGTTCCTTGACGATACGCGGGTCGGCCGAGCGGAGGATCAGGAGGTGGTCGACGGCGGGGCAGGCGGCGAGCGCGCCGCCGTCCCCACCCGCCAGCGCGATGGTCAGCAAGCCAAGGTCGTGGGCGGTGCGCAGCCCGGACAGCACGCTGGCGCAGTTGCCGTCGGCCGAGAGCCCGAGGGCGATGTCGGCGGGGGCCGCCAGGTACCCGAGCTGATGGGAGAAGATCGCGGCCATGCCGCTCCGCGCGGCAACGCCGGTCACCGTCGCCACATCGGTGGTCAGCGAGATGGCGGGCAGGGCGCGTTTGCCGACGATGACGGGGTGCATGAACTCGACGGCGACATGCTGGGCATCCGTGCTCGCGCCGCCGGCGCCGAACACGATGAGCTTGCCGCCGCGGTGAAACCTGATCGCCATCTGATGACAGGCGGCCGCCACCCCGGCTGCCTGGTCGGCGAGGTCGTAAACCGGCTGCTCGCGCCGGTCGAACAGGTCCGCGACTGCCGACGGGGCGGTCACGGGCCCGGCTCCACGGCGGTGATCGCAGACAGATCGACCTCGGCGTCGACCTCAACGGCGTCGGAGACCTTGAGCGCGCCAAGGAATCCCGAGTACGGCTTGATCCCGAAGTTCGTCTGCCGCACCGTCGTGACCACCCGGAACCTGCCGGGCGCGTCCTGACTGACCTGCAGGCGCTGCGGCCTGGTCTGGCCAGCCAGCGTGAGCGTGCCGTCGATGGTGCCGTCCGGGCCGTCGGCCGCTGCGCTGAAACTGGTGGCCGTGAAGCTGGCTTCCGGGTAGCGATCGGCGGCCAGAACCTTGCGGGCGGTCACGCTAATCTCGCGCTTGTCCCGTTCGGTCAGCGGCTTGATGCCGCCGGTCCCGGCGCGCACGACGAGGGCACCGAGGTCGACGTGAACCTCGAGACTCGCGGGCGCGAGATCTGGCGCCACGACCAGCTCGCCCGACCACCGGACCGCGTCGATGGTCAGGTCGTGACCCGCCTGGGCGGCCAGCCCGTCGCGGGAGGTGCGTACCGAGATCCGGCCCTGCTCCGGGCCGAACGTGTAGTGACCCGCGCGCATCGTCATACGAGCACGCTAGGACACGTGTGGGGGGATCGCGCAGACGGAGCGAGAGAAACAGCCAGCCCGGCTCACCGACCCGCGCGCGGCCGAGCTGATCGACCGGCTTGACCACCTGCCGTCGTTCGGGCGCCTGGTGTTAGCCGGACGCGCGGTCCCGGCTGACCGCCCGTGAGCCGATCCGGTCCGCCGCGCGGCATTTAATCCTGCGCGGATTCTGGGACAATACGGCCGTGCAAGGGAAGCTGATCCTCCTTGATGGGTCGACGGTCGCAGCCGACGTGGCGGCCGTTGAGCAGGCGCTCGCCGACAAGTCGCTGCTGTGGCTCGACCTGGATCGGGCCGACGAGGACGGCATCGCCCTGCTGCGAGATGTCTTCCACTTCCACCCGCTGGTGATCGACGATGTGACCGAGTTCGGTCAGCGGCCCAGGGTCGAGGACTTCGGCGACATGGTCTACCTGGTCAACTACGGAATCGCCGGGGACGGCAAGTCCTTCTCTGAGGTGCACTTCTTTGTCGCGGCGGATTACCTGGTGACGGTGCGGAAGCAAATCTGCCCGTCCATCGATCAGCTGCGCGGCCGGCTGGACAAGCCCGGCGGCCGGCTGCCGACGGGCGACAGGCCGACCCGGCTCATCCTGCTCCATCACCTGGTAGACGGCCTGGTCGACAGCTTCTTCCCGCCGTTGTCGGAGCTGGATGACCGCATCGACGAACTGCAGGAGCAGATCTTCAGCAAGCCGACCACTGAGCAGCTGGCTCAGCTGTTCGACCTCCAGCGCTGGCTGGTCAACGCGCGCAAGCTGGTCGCGCCCCAGCGCGACATGCTGGCGTCGCTGGTCGCCGGCATGGTGGTGATTCCCGGCACGACCGCGGAGAGCGACCCCTACCTGCGCGATCTCTACGACCACCTGATCCGGATCGGCGACATGATCGACACGTATCGGGACCTGCTGAGCAACGCCATGTCGGCCTATCTGTCGATGGTCTCGAACCGGCTGAACGAAGTGATGAAGCAGCTCACGATCATCGCGACGGTGTTCCTGCCGCTCTCATTCCTCACCGGCTTCTTCGGTCAGAACTTCGGCTGGCTGGTCGACCGGCTGGGTGGCCTGCCGACGTTCCTGATCATTGGCATCGGTACGGAGGCGGTCGCGGTGGCGGCACTGTACTGGCTATTCCGCCGCCGGGGCTGGATGGGCAGCGGGGCTTAGGCCGTCTCGGTCAAACCGCCGAGGCTCTACGCTGGCCGGTATGGCGACAGCGACGACCGGGCGGCCGAAAGCCCGCAAGTGGCAGCGGGAAACCCGGCTCGGACTGGTGCGGCGCGCCAGGCAGATTAACCGGATTCTCGCCGAGACCTACCCGGACGCCCACGCCGAGCTGAACTTCTCCAACCCGTTTCAGCTGCTCATCGCCACGGTCTTGTCTGCACAGACGACCGACAAGCGGGTAAACCTGACCACTCCGGCGCTGTTCGCGAGGTACCCGACCCCGGATGACCTGGCCGCGGCGAACCCGGACGAGGTGGAGGACCTGCTCAAGCCCACTGGTTTCTACCGGGCCAAGTCGAAGGCGATCATCGGCCTGTCCGCCGCGATCAGGGACCGGTTCGGCGGCGAGGTTCCTGGCCGGCTGACCGATCTCGACTCGCTGCCCGGCGTCGGCCGAAAGACGGCGAACGTAGTGCTCGGCAACGCGTTCGGCGTGCCAGGCATCACCGTGGACACGCACTTCCAGCGGCTGTCCCGCCGGTTCGGCTGGACCACGCAGACCGACCCGGACAAGATCGAGCGAGACGTGGGATCGCTGTTCCCGAAGTCGGACTGGACGCTGCTGTCCCATCACCTCATCTGGCACGGTCGCCGGATTTGCCACGCGCGCCGGCCTGCCTGCGGCGCGTGCTCGGTGGCGGCGCTCTGCCCTTCGTTCGGGATCGGCCCGGTGGATCCCGCCGCGGCGCGCAAGCTCGTCAAGCCGGGGCCGTTTTCGTGAGCTGCCTCGATGGTCGGCGCGCGACCGATGGTGAGGTTCCGGGCTGGCTCACGGCGCTCGCCGCCGCGGCGTCGGCGGCGACGGTGCCGGACCGACTGCGACCGCCGGAAGTGGGTGGCCGCCCGGCGGCGGTACTCATCCTGTTCGGCCTGGGGTCGTCCGGTCCGGACCTGCTGCTGATCGAGCGGGCAGCCGAGCTGCGTGACCACGCGGGGCAGCCGGCGTTCCCCGGCGGGGCGATCGACGACACGGACACTGGCGCGGTTGCGGCGGCGCTGCGCGAGGCGGCCGAGGAGACCGGTCTCGACCCGGCGGGCGTGCGCGTCCTGGCAGTGCTGCCAGAGCTGTACATCTGGCGGAGCCACTTCCGGGTGACGCCGGTGCTCGGCTGGTGGCAGTCCCCGGCGCCGGTCGCTCCCGGCGACCCGGCCGAGATCGCCGCGGTGGTGAGGGTCCCGGTGGCCGACCTGGCCAGCCCCGCGAATCGGCTGCTGATCAGGTATCCGAGCGGTCAGGTCGGACCCGCCTTCCGAGTCGCCGGCCTGATCGTCTGGGGCTTCACCGCGGCCGTGCTCGACCAGCTGCTGGCGCTCGGCGGATGGGAGCGGCCCTGGGACGCTAGCCGGGTGACCACGCTCGGCCCCGCAGAGCAACCCGCAGGCTGGCCGCCGCTCGGAGCCTGACGTCACGGCCGGGTCAACAGTGGCCGCAGTGCTGTTGGCGGCCCGATAGGTTGTTGAAGTGCCCGGCGACTTGCTCGACCTGATCCTGATCGCGGTGATCGCCGCGTTCGCCGTGGCGGGCTACCGGCAGGGCTTCATCATCGGTGTGCTGAGCCTGGTGGGCTTCCTCGGCGGCGTTGCGGCTGGCGCCTACATCGCCCCCGGCATCTCGAGGGCGCTGGCGCGGAGCGCAACGTGGCAGGCATTCCTGGCGATCCTCGTGGTGTTCGCCATGGCTGTCATCGGCATGATGATCGCGTCCGGCATCGGCGTCGCGCTGCGATCCCGGCTGATAGGCCGGCCCGCGACCGTCGTCGACTCGCTGGGCGGAGCCGTGGTGAACGTCCTCGCGGTCGTCATCGTGGCGTGGCTGATCGGCTCGTTCGTCCTCAACTCTTCCGCGTTCCCAGCGGTGAGCAAACAGGTCAACAACTCAGCAGTGCTGCGCACCGTCGACCGCATCATGCCCCGCAGCGTGCTCTACCTGCCGTTCTTCCCGCAGCTGCGGAGCCTGCTGTCCAACGGCCTGTACACGCAGGTGTTCGGCGCCTTCGGCGCCGAATCCAGCATCGGGCTGCCTGCCCCGGATCCAGCGGTGGTGACGTCGGCGGCGCTGAGCAGAGCCACGTCGAGCATCGTCAAGGTCACCGGTGAGGCCACCTCGTGCTCGCAGACCATCGAGGGCTCCGGCTTTGTCATCTCGCCGCGGCACGTGCTGACCAACGCGCACGTGGTCGCGGGCGTCAACGTCGGACTCACGGTGACCGTCGACGGTGACGAGACGTACCCCGCCAAGGTGGTGCTCTACGACCCGGAGCGTGACCTGGCGGTGCTGTACGTGCCGGGCCTGACTGCCGCGTCGTTGCAGTTCGCTGGCCAGGCCGCCGACGGGACGTCGGCCGCCGTGGCGGGCTACCCGCTGAACCGCGCGCTCACCGTTGTCGCGGCGAGGGTCGGCCGGAGCTTCACCGCGACCGGGCCTGACATCTACCAGACCGGATCGGTGAACCGGCAGATGTACGCCGTCCGGGCCGTGATCCAGCCAGGGAACTCCGGGGGACCGCTGCTGTCGTCGGGCGGCCAGGTCTACGGGGTGGTCTTCGCCGCTTCGACGTACTATCCGGACACCGGTTACGCGCTCACCGCCGCCGAGGTCGCCAGCGACGTGGCGGCCGGGATCCATGACCGCGCCCCGGTGTCTACGCAGGGCTGCCAGGACGGCTAGGTCCGGCGGCTGGCGCGCACAGCCGGAGGCTCAGCGCGTCCGGGCTCAGCCGCGCAAGTCCGGTTATCTCGATCCGCGTGGCTAGCTCGGCGCTGCGAGCCCGCAGCCCGCGAACGTCGACGCCGTGCGGCCCGGTATCCGGATAGCCCTCGAGCCGCTTCGCGCCGCGGCGCAGCAGGGTTGCGGCGCCGCGGGCGTTGCCACGGTGGGCGTGTGTCAGCCCGACGGCGAGCTGGGCAAGCCCCTGCCAGAGATCCCGCTCGGCCGGTGGCGCGGCCTTCCACGCCGCCTCGAGCACCTCGTGAGCGTCAAATGGGCGGTCGGCGTCGAGCAGGTGCTGCGCCGTCCGCAGTGTCTCGGCCGGCGGTAGCACCTGGTCGGCTGCGAGCGGTGGCATCCCGGTGGCGTCCCTCGCCAGCGGTCGGCCGAGCGCGTCACGGGGCCGCGCATTCCTGGCCCGGCCCGCGGCGTCCCGGTCCCGGCTCACGGCAGGATCAGACCCGGACACCCGCGGCGCGGTCACTAGCGTTCTGGCTCGGGATCGACGAGCCAGTTGCGCAGCTCGAGATCGAAGCGGTCGGGGGCCTCCTCGTGCGGGAAGTGCCCGACGCCCTCGAGCAGGCGCCACCGGTACGGCGCCTCCACGTAGCTGCCGGAGCCGCGCGCGGCGCTCGGCAGTATGCACGGGTCCAGCGCCCCGTGCAGATGCAGTGTCGGAACCTGGATCGGCGCCCGCATCGTCCGGGAGTAACGGATGCCGTCTGGGCGAAGCCGCGATCGGAGGTACCACCGGTGATACTCAAGCGCAGAATGCGCGACGGCCTTGACGCACATCGCTTCCTCGTACCGGCGCTCGGTCTCGGCGTCTGGCCAGCCCGGCCCTGACCACGCGGTCAGCAGCCGACCCACTCGCTGGGCCCCGTCGGCTAGCAGCTGGCGTTCGGGCAGCAGCGGCAGCTGGAAGCCGAGCGCGTAGCCCACGCTCTTGGCGTGGGCGAAGGGGGTCGACAGCACCGCTGGCCGCAACCGCTGCGGATGGGGCATCGACACGACCGCGAGCCGCCGCACGACCTTCGGGAAATATGTCGCCATGGTCCAGGCGATCAGGCCACCCCAGTCATGCCCGACCACGACCGCGTTGGCCTCGCCGAGCGAGCGCACGAGGCCGGCGGCGTCGGAGGCGGCGGTGACCAGATCGTAGCCGCGCGGTGGCTTGTCGCTCGCGCCGTAGCCGCGCAGATCCGGCGCGACGGCCCGGAACCCGGCCTCAGCCAGCGAGCCGAGCTGCCGTCGCCAGGCCCACCAGAACTCGGGAAAGCCGTGCAGCAGGAGCACCAGCGGCCCGTCGCCGCTCTCGGCCACATGAAACCTGGTGCCGTTCGCGCTGACCGACCGGTGCGACCAGGGCCCGGTGAGGTAGATGGGCGCCCCGCCGCGGACCACGGCTATCCGACCTTGGCAGTCGCCTTGGCCGCGGGCCGTACATGCCGCAGCATGGAAACCCCGTCGGCCAGGCTGCGCCGTGTCTTGCCCATCCTGGTCAGCCTGCGCACGATGAGGAACGCCACCAGCCCGGCGATGAGAATGAGCAGGGTGCAGGTCAGCGCCACCCAGAGGAAGGCACCCCACAGCCCGCCAGGCGCCCCGATGGCGCTGAGGCCGAAGGCAAAAGCGAAGCACAGCAACATCAGCACCAGGCAGGCCGCGAACACGGCGATCGCGAGCAGGGCCGCGCTGATGCCGGCTCGCTTGACATCGGACTTCAGCTCGAGCTTCGCGAGATCCAGCTCGTACCTAACCAGCTGTGAGATGTCCCTGGCGGCGACGGAGACGAGATCGCCGATCGACTGGTCAGTGTCGCTGGACGTGCGGCTAACCGCAGGTCCGGCCATGAGTTCCTCCCTCTCTTCACGCTGTCAACTCAAAGTCTTGCTTATGCCCAATGGCAACAGGAGCCGGCATCCGTTATTTAGCATGCAGTAATCGCCGCGCGGGGTTGTGCGAGTGGATTTGCGATGTATCGCAGGGCGACGCCCGAACCTGCGACGTTTGCGAATTATCGCGCCAGCAATTCAGCGCCGTCCGGGGCAGCAAACGGCGCCCCCGCTAAGGGGCGCCGTTGCGACCGACACGTCGAGCCCGGTTACCAAGCGTGCACCCTTACTGCCGTGGTAGGCGGACTATGGTCAGCGCCACGCGGCGCTCGTTCGGCCACTATTCGCCTGCCGCGGCACGCCTCCCGCGGCTGGTCGCGCGTGGGTACCTGGCTGCCGTGTACGGACCAGCGGTCCGTACTTCCTTTCTACTGGCCAGCCTCGGCTTTGAAAACCCCCCGCCGTGATCGATTCGTTATCCGAATCGATCTGGGCCCTCCCATGTCGCCGCGCTCCTAGCTGCAGCGGTGACAGACAGTCATCAGATGTGACGATAAGTTCGTACCGGTAACAACCGGGCTGCGTGGCTGAAATCCCGTTCACAACGGCACAACCGGCGTAGCGGGCAGGTCCAAAGAAAGCTCACGGAGTTGTCCGACTGCTCTCGACGGATGTACCCACTGTCCGGCAGCATAGGGGAAGACTTCACGGTTCTGGTGACCGGCTGGTAGCGTGCCCGAAATGCAACTAAGCTTTCCTGAGTAACGGAACCGGCTCTGCCCCCCCGGAGCCGGACCGTAAGGCGACCCCCGTTCTCCCCCCCGACGGGGGTCGCCGTATTTCTGGAGCCTGTGCTGGTCAGTCTGCGGCGTTGCGGCTCTCCGGCGGCGCGCTCGCCGGTGGCGGGGCACCGCCCAGCAGGCAGCGCAGCAGCTCGACCGCATCGTCCTTAGCTAGCGGGTTATTGCCGTTGCCGCACTTGGGCGACTGCACGCACGAAGGGCAGCCCGCCGCGCACTCGCAGTCCGCGATGGCGTCTGCGGTAGCTCTCAGCCAGGTGCCCGCGGCCGCGAAGCCGCGCTCGGCGAAGCCCGCGCCGCCGGCGTGACCGTCATAGACGAACACCGTCAGCCGACCGGTTGCCGGGTGCAGGTCAGCAGAAACGCCGCCGACATCCCAGCGGTCGCAGGCGGCGACGAGGGGGAGCAGCCCGATCGCGGCGTGCTCGGCGGCATGCGCGGCGCCCGCCAGGTCGGCACCTGCCGCCGCCAGCGCGGCGCGCTGGGTGGCCGACACCGTCCACCAGACCGCCTTCGTCTGCAACCGGCGCTCCGGTAGGTCGAGTATCTCCTCGCCGATCACGAGGCCGGTCTCGGCGCTCCGCCTGGCGTACGAGACCACCTGCCGAGCCACCTGGACGTCACCGAAGCACACCGTGGCCGGGCCCCATTCCGACCTGGTCAGCTCCGCTGCCACCTCGATGCTGGTGATCTCACGGGCAATCGTGCCGTAGCCGGGATCCCCCGCCTCCACCAGCGCGATCCGCTCGTCCAGGTCCAGCCTGGTCACCACGTACAGCTCACCCTGGTGGCTGTAGACAGCGCCATCGTGGGCGAGGAAATGCGCCGACGGTTCGTCCACGGTGCCCACCAGCCGCCCGGTGCCGCGCTCGACGATACGCACCGGCCAGTCGCCGGTGCCGCGCAGCCCAGTTCGCAGGCCGAGTCCCTGGCGAGTGCAGAACCACCGACCGCCGCGGGCGCGCAGCAGCCCATCCGCGGTCATCCGCTCGGCCAGCGGCGCGGCGGCAGTGATACCGAAACTGGCCAGGTCGCGCGCCGTGAGCGGGAGCTCTGCCGCCGCGGCGACCAGGTGCGGGGCGAGCACGTACTCGTTGTCGGGGTCGAGCACCGTCGCCTCGACCGGCGTCCCGAGCAGCGCCGACGGATGATGCACCAGATAGGTGTCCAGCGGGTCGTCGCGGGCTATCAGCACAGCGACGGCATCCCGCCCGGTCCGCCCGGCTCGTCCGGCCTGCTGCCAGAGCGCGGCCCTGGTGCCCGGCCAGCCGGCCATGAGGACCGCGTCCAGTCCCGTCACGTTGACGCCGAGCTCGAGCGCCGTCGTCGCGGCCAGACCGGTGATCGCGCCGGAGCGCAGCGCCTCCTCCAGCGCGCGCCGTTCCTCGGGCAGGTAACCCGACCGGTACGCGGCGACCCTGTCGGCTAGCTCAGCAGCGCCGGCGTCGGCAAGCTGCCTGCGGGCCGACTGCGCCACCGCCTCAGCCCCGCGGCGGGATCGCACGAACGCCAGCGCAGGCACGCCGCCGCGGACGAGGGCGGCGAGCAGTTCCGCGGCCTCGGTGGTGGCAGCCCGGCGTAGCGGAGCGCCCGCGTCACCGTGGCCACCGGTGAGCGGCGGCTCCCAGAGCGCGAAGGACAGGGGGGCGCGCGGCGCGCCGTCACTGCGGACGGCCCGTACGTCAAGGCCGGTCAGCAAGGCGCCGCACCTGGCGGGCTCGCTGATGGTCGCCGACGCCAGCACGAACACCGGCTCGGCGGCGCTGTGGTGGTACGCGACCCGGCGCAGCCGGCGCAGCACGTGGGCCACGTGGGAACCGAACACGCCACGGTAGGTGTGGCACTCGTCCACCACCACGAACCGCAGCCGCCGGAAGAAGCCGTTCCACCGCGCGTGGGCTGGGAGCAGGGCGTGATGCAGCATGTCGGGGGTGGTGAGCAGGTAATTGGCGTGCGCTCGGGCGCGGCTGCGCTCGGCCCAGGGTGTGTCACCGTCTACCACGGCGGCCCGCACCCGGTCGAGTCGAAGCGACCGCACCAGCTTGACCTGATCCGCAGCCAGCGCCCTGGTGGGAGCGATATAGAGGACGGTACCGCCGGTCAGGACGGCGGTCAGCGCGGGCAGCAGGTAGCCCAGCGACTTCCCCGATGCCGTCCCGGTGGACATGATGACGCTCTGGCCGGCCGCGGCGAGATCGGCTGCCTCGGCCTGATGTTGCCACGGGGCCGCTATCCCGGCTCCGGCCAGCGCCCCGATGAGCTCGCCCGGCACCCAGGCCGGCCAGGTCGCTGGCTGGCCAGGGCGGCCGGCCAGCCTGGTGAGATACGTGAGCCTGCCCGTGCGCGCTCCAGCGTCCAGGATGCGGGCTGCAGTGGCGCCGTCGGCCGCGTCGCGCAGGCCGCCCGCCGCCAGCGCCGTGATCCCGCCAGGGCCGTCGGGCGGCCGCGGCCACGACGGCCCGGCAGCTGCGGTGGACGACGTGCGGGGCATCGGATCTCAGTGTGTCGCATGGCCGAGGATGCCAGCCACGGCGATCTGGTATAGGAATGACGTCAGGGCGCGGCCGGATGCGTGCAGTGATGCCCCGGCACCTGTCGGCGCCGCAGGGGAGGCGAGGCGCGCGGATCCGGCCGGTCTTGCGAGCCGTGACAGCGGCGCGCAGGCACAATGGGCAGTGCGGAACCGCGGGCGCGGCTGCGACAGGACAGTTACCGCCGTATGGCGCTGGAGGCTTTGTGGACCTGAAGCTGGACCACCACACCAAGGACGGCATCGAGGTCGTCGACGTCGAGGGCGAGATCGACGTGTATACCGCCCCGCGACTGCGCGAGTTGCTGATCGAGCTGGTAAACAACCGCTTCTACCAGCTCGTGGTCAATATGGAGAAGGTCGAGTTCCTCGACTCCACCGGCCTTGGCGTGCTCGTGGGCGGACTTAAGCGCGTCCGGGCTCACGACGGCTCGCTGGACCTGGTCTGTACCCAGGAGCGGATCCTGAAGATCTTCCGGATTACGGGCCTGACCAAGGTATTCGGTATCCACGACACCGTGGATGAGGCCATCGCGGCGCGCCGCGCGGAAAAGTAGGCGCTCGGCCAGCCCGAGATGGCAACAGTAGAGCTGAGCTTCACCGCGCTGCCCGCTCATGTCCGGACGGCCAGGCTGGTGGCCACGGCGGTGGCCAGGCGCAGTGGTGTGGACGAGTCGCTGCTGGACGAGGTCAGGCTCGCCGTCGGTGAGGCGTGCTCGCGGGCCGTGGAGAGTCACCAGCTGCACTGCCCGGCCGAGCCCGTCCGGCTCGCCCTGACGGATCGGGCGGGCCGGTTCGAGGTCGAAGTCACGGAGACGTGCGCGACGGGTGGTGGCGATCCTGGCGGCAGCGCGGGCCAGCCGGGTGCCGGGACCGGTTCGGGGACCCTTGACGGCGCGGGCCTGCCAGCCGGGCTTGGCATCGCCGTCATCGAGAGCCTGGCCGACGACGTGCAGATCAGCACCACGTCGGCCGGCACGAGCATCCGGATGAGCTGGCCCGCGGTCCGGCCGTCCCGGTGACCAAGAGTGATGATCCGACGGCGACCTGCTACCGTCCGTGGCCGGCTGCCAGGCACGGGTAAGCTACAATTTCGGTACAAAACAGTCAGGACCACGCAAGTAACCGCACCCGGATTATGATCCGCTTACCAGGATGCGTAGACTCCCGGCACATCGTGTGTCGGGCCCTGGCCTGCCTTCTGCGTGCGGCCATGGCCCGGTCTAGTGCTCAGCCGCCGGGACCGTCCAGCGCGCGTCGGCTCGGTACTAACGTGTGATCCCCTGTCAAGGAGGACGGATGTTGCACAACCTCGCCGTGGGGGGAGGCCAGCCCACGGTCTCCGGCGGGAACCTGGTCTGGGTAGCGGTGGTGGCGGTCGTCGCGCTGCTCGCACTGGCCGTCGCGCTCGGACTGGTTCGTGAGGTGCTGGCCGCCAGCCAGGGTTCGCGGAAGATGCAGGAGATTGCCACCGCGGTGCAGGAGGGCGCGGCAGCGTATCTCCGGCGCCAGTTCCGGACGCTGGGCGCCTTTGTCGTGGTGATCTTCTTCGTGCTGCTGGTGCTGCCCGCTGATAGCTCGGGGATCCGCTGGGGCAGATCGGTGTTCTTCCTGGTCGGAGCCCTGTTCTCGGCGCTAACTGGCTTCAACGGCATGTCCTTGACGGTGCGCGGGAACGTCCGGGTGGCGGCCGCGGCCAAGGAATCCGGCGAGCGCTCGGCCATGCGGATCGCGTTCCGCACCGGCGGCGTGGCCGGAATGTTCACCGTCGGCCTCGGGCTGTTCGGCGCCGCGCTGGTTGTGCTGATCTACAAGGGCAACGCGCCCGACGTCCTCGAGGGCTTCGGTTTCGGCGCGGCGCTGCTGGCCATGTTCATGCGGGTCGGCGGCGGCATCTACACCAAAGCCGCCGACGTCGGCGCCGACCTGGTGGGCAAGGTGGAGAAGGGCATCCCCGAAGACGACCCGCGGAACGCCGCCACGATCGCCGACAACGTCGGCGACAACGTCGGCGACTGCGCCGGGATGGCCGCCGACCTGTTCGAGTCGTACTCGGTGATGCTCGTCGCCTCGCTCATTCTCGGCAAGGTCGCCTTCGGCAACGCCGGCCTCGTGTTCCCGCTGATCGTCCCCATGATCGGCGTGATCACCGCGGTCATCGGCATCTTCTCCGTCCGGCCGCGGCACGGCGATCGCAGCGGCATGTCGGCGATCAACCGCGGGTTCTTCATCTCCGCGATCATCTCGATGGTGCTGGTCATCGCGGCAGCCTTTATCTATCTGCCGGGCAAGTTCAGCGACCTCAAGGGCGTCAGCGGCTCGATCCTGAGCCATAGCGGCGACCCGCGGGTGCTGGCCATCCTGGCCGTGCTGATCGGCCTGGTGCTGGCCAGTGCGATCCAGCTGCTGACCGGGTACTTCACCGAGACCAGCCGAAAGCCCGTCAGGGACATCGGCGACAGCTCCGAGACCGGGGCGGCCACGGTGATCCTGTCCGGCGTTTCAACCGGCATGGAGTCCGCGGTCTACGCGGCGCTGCTCATCGGCGGCGCCGTGTACCTGGCCTTCCTGCTCGGCTCGGGCAACGCCACCATCGCGCTGTTCGCGGTCGCGCTGGCCGGCACCGGCCTGCTGACCACCGTCGGCGTCATCGTGTCGATGGACTCGTTCGGCCCGGTGACCGATAACGCCCAGGGCATCGCGGAGATGTCCGGGGAGTTCGAGGGCGAGCCTGCGCAAGTGCTCACGCACCTGGACGCGGTCGGCAACACCACCAAGGCCATCACCAAGGGCATCGCGATCGCGACCGCGGTGCTGGCGGCGACGGCGCTGTTCGGCGCGTTCGACACCTCGGTACGGCAAGCGCTTGGCACGGCCGCCGCGAAGACCTTCAGCCTGTCCATCGACAGTCCCAATGACCTCGTGGGGCTGGTGATCGGCGCGGCGGTCGTGTTCCTGTTCGCGAGCCTGCTGATCAGGGCGGTCGGGCGGGCGGCCGGACGGGTGGTGCTCGAGGTAAGGGAGCAGTTCCGCACCCACCCCGGCATCATGGACTACACCGAGAAACCCGAGTACGGCCGCGTCGTCGACATCTGCACCAAGGACTCGCTACGGGAACTGGCGACTCCCGGGCTGCTCGCCGTGCTCACGCCGATCGCCGTGGGCTTCGCGTTCGGGTACGGACCGCTCGGCTGTTACCTGGCGGGCGCGATCGCGGCCGGTGTGCTGATGGCCGTGTTCCTGGCCAACTCCGGCGGCGCCTGGGACAACGCCAAGAAGCTGGTCGAGGATGGCCACCACGGCGGCAAGGGATCGGAAGCGCACGCCGCGACGGTCATCGGCGACACGGTCGGTGACCCGTTCAAGGACACCGCAGGCCCGGCCATCAACCCGCTGATCAAGGTGATGAACCTGGTCTCGCTGCTGGTGGCCACCAGCGTCGTGCGCTACAGCCACAATGACGGCCTTCGCGCGGGCGTGGCCATCGTGGCGGTGGCCATCGTGGTCGGTGCGATCGTCGTGTCCAAGCGGCGCGCCGCGAGCCTGACCGCAGGCGGCACCGCGGAGACGACGCCGGCGGACAAGGTGAACGCCTGAGCGCAGGCAGGGCAAGCAGCGGCTGTCCGGTGGCAGGGCCGGGCAGCCGGGTGCCGCCGTCAAGGCGGACCATGGATCCATGCGCGATAGCCACACCCTGATCGTGATGCGGCACGCCAAGGCCGGTGAGCTGCCGGGCGGGCCGGACTTCGAGCGAGCGCTCCGGCCGCGGGGCGAGCGCGACAGCGCCGCAGCGGGCCGCTGGCTCGCCAGCCGCGGACTGCAGCCGGACCTCGTGCTTTGCTCGGCGGCGCGGCGGACTCGGCAGACCTGGCAGCGGCTCTCGAAGGAGCTGGGCGGTGAGCCGGAGTTCGCCGCCGAGCCGGAGCTGTACCAGGCGGATGCCGAGGAGGTGGCCGAGGTCGTCCGGCAGACCAGCGAGCAGGTCCGCACGGTCCTCTACGTCGGGCACAACCCGGCGGCGGCAGACCTGGTCGGGCTGCTGACCGGCACCGAGCCCGACTTTCCTACCGCCGCTATCGCCGTCATCGCGCTCGCAACCGACTGGGCAAGCGTGCTGCCGGGGACTGGGGATCTCGTCGCCTCGTGGGCGCCAAGGCTGGCGTCTTAGGGCCCCACGGCGGGCTCAGTCGTCGGCGCTCCGCGCGCCCACGCCACCCGACACGAGCAGCTGGTCCTCGGCGTCGGCCGCTTCCACGTCCTCGCGGCTGATACCGAGCAGGTACAAGATCGCGTCCAGGTGAGGCACGCTCAGCGAGGTGTCCGCCGCGTCCCGGACCGCGGGCTTGGCGTTGAACGCGACGCCGAGTCCGGCGGCCGAGATCATGTCCAGGTCGTTGGCGCCGTCGCCGACGGCCACTGTCTGGCTCAGCGGGACCCCGGCTGCGGCGGCGAACCGGCGGAGCGCCCGCTCCTTGCCTGGCCGGTCGACCAGCTGCCCGATGACCCGGCCGGTCAGCTTCCCGCGCACGACCTCGAGGGTGTTGGCCTCGGCGAAGTCCAGGCCCAGTTCGAGCGTAAGCCAGTCGGTGATCTGCGTGAATCCGCCGCTCACCACGCCGCAGCGGTAGCCGAGCCGCTGGAGCGTCCGGATCAGCGTGCGGGCGCCAGGTGCCAGCCGGGCGCCGGCGAGCATCTCGTCGATGGCTGCTGCGTCCAGGCCCGCCAGCAAGGCAACGCGCCGATGCAGCGACTCGGCGAAGTCAATCTCGCCGCGCATGGCGGCCGCCGTCACGTCGCCGACCTCGCGCGCGCAGCCCGCCCGCGCGGCGAGCAACTCGATCGCCTCGTCGCGCAGCAGCGTCGAGTCGACATCCATGACAACCAGCCGCATGGCTCGGCGGTGCAGCCCGCCGCGCTGCACGGCGACATCCACGCCCAGCTCGGCCGATTCCCTGGCCAGCTGGGTACGCAGGCCGGCCGGGTCCGCGCCCGAGACGTCGAACTCGAGGCACGTGACCGGGCGGTCAGCGAGCCGGCCGATCCGGTCGATGTTCGCACCGCTCGCCGCGATGCGGCCGGCGATGGCCGCGATCGCCGACGGCAGCAGCGGCCGCCCGAGCACGGTCACGTGCAGTCGGCCGCCCAGCCTCCGGGGCGGTTCCCGCGACCCCATGGTGATCTCGGCTTCCATGCCCATGTCCGCCGCCAGCGCAGTGACCTGCCGGTGGATGGCGGTGAGATCGGGTGCGCGCTCGGTCGAGAGCAGTACCCCGAGCACGAGCCGGCCGCGGATCACGACCTGCTCGACATCGGCCACGGTCAGGCTGTGCCTGGCCAGGACGTCGAACAGGCGGGACGTCACGCCAGGCCGGTCGCGGCCCGTCAGCGTCACCAGCAGGGTCATCTGCGGATCGGACATAGCATCTCAACGCTATCGGTACCGCGCCGGTGCGCGGTCGCTCAGGGTGCGCCCTCGGGCAGGTCAGGGCAGCAGCAGGTGAACGTCACCGAACTCGTGCCAGTGATACTCGTGCTCGGCGGCCTCCCGGTAGCAGCGGCGCAGCAGGGGGTCACCGGCGAATGCGGCGAGCATCCACAGGTGCGTGGAGCGGGGCTCGTGCAGGCCGGTCAGCAGGCCATCCACCACGGCCACGCCGGACTGCCTGGTGACCACGTGCCAGGTCCAGCCGGCGGCCGGCCCGATCGGTCCGCCCGCCGCAAGTGCTGTGGCCGTGCCGCGGGACGCCAGCAGGTCGTCCCCCTGAGCCAGCACCGCGCTCTCCAGCGCGCGAACGACCGTCGTGCCCGCCGCGATGACCCGGCCGCCGGCCTGCCTGGTGAGGTTCACCAGCCGCGCGGTGGTGGCGGGCACGTCATAGGACTCGGGATACGGATCCTCACCGCCTTCCAGCGAGGAGACCCCGGTGTGCAGCGTGACCGGCGCTATGGCCACCCCGCGGCTGACGAGCTTCGTCACGATCTCGGGCGTGAACGGTCGCGCGGCGCTCGGCATCTCGGCGCTGCCCGGCCACGTCGCGAACACCGTCTGGTAGGCCTCCAGCGGCCACGGCCGGGGCACGTAGGAATACCGGATCGGCTGGCCATGACGGAGCAGGTACGGCAGCACCGCGGTAGAGAGCCTGGCGTACCACAGCCGTCGGCTGAACCGGCGGACCAGGGTCAGCGTGGCACCGCCCGGCAGGCCAATGAGCAGGCTCGGGGTCCCGCCCGCGAACGGCGTCGTCGCCGGGCCGTGACCGGACCGCACTTCGATCAGCCAGTCGCCGTCTGGCATCGACGTGGCGAAGTGAACCGTCAGCGGGCCGTCGGCGGCGAGCGCGGCCGGCGCGGCCGTCACCACGACGGCGGCGGGCACCGTAGCCGAGTTGTTCACCACCACCAGGTCACCCGGCAGCAGCAGGTCGGGCAGCTCGGCGAACTCGTGGTGGCTGACCTGGTCGGACGCAGTCCGGCTGACCAGAAGCTGGACGTCGGCCCGGCTGGTGCCGCGCGCCTCGGCCGGCTCATGCGCCTCCAGCTCGGCCCGGAGCGTCACGTCGAGCCCCGATCGCTGGTCTGCGGTCAGCCGCGCCGATGACATCGGCGAGAGCACGAGCGCGGGGTTCATCGCGACGCTCCGGTGCCGGGCGGCGTGGGGTCGACCGCCGGCCGCGGCGGCATCAGGTCGGCGGCCCGGTACCGGCCACTCGGCAGGCGTTCGGTCATCAGGCGCAGGAAGGCTGGGATGACCGTCTCGGGTAGCGGCCGGTCGGAAATGTCCTCGCCCGGGTAGGCCTGCTGGTGCATGAGCGTGCGCAGGTCGCCGGGATCGACCCACCAGACCCGGACCGCGGGCTCTTCGGCGGCCAGCACACGGCACGCCTGCTCGAGCGCCGCCTTGGCCGCGCCGTACCCACCCCACCCTGCGTACGCCTCGACGGCCGCGTCGGAGGTGATGCTGAGCACGGCGCCGCCGCGGCTGCGCAGGTCCGGCAGCATCAGCTGGGTCAGCGCGATCGGGGCGATGACGTTGACCTCGAAGGATGACAACAGGTCCGTGGTCGGATACCGCGCGAGGGCCGGTAGCGGGCTGACGCCGAGCGTCCCCGCGTTGTTGACGAGCAGGGTGGCACCGCCCAGGTCAGCTGCTGCCGCGGCTAGGTCAGCGCGGTGCGCGGGATCGGTGACGTCGCCGGCCAGCGGCAGCACCCGGCTGACCGGCAGGTCGTGGGTGGCACACAGCTCCGCCGCGGCGGACCGCAGTGCGACGCCGTCGCGGGCGTCGGTGATGACCTGGTATCCCGTCGCGGCTAGGCCGCCGGCCAGCGCTCGGCCCAGGCCGCGCGACGCGCCGGTGACGATCGCTACTCGCGCAGTGCTCATGCATCCGACGCTAGGTAGCCAGTGGCCGCGGCACATCGGCCGTGGGACCGCCCGGAGCTGCGACTTTGGTCGTAGGACCAGCAGCCGATCCGTGCTATCCACTGCGCCGGTAGCGTCGGGGTATGGAGCAGCAGCGCAACCAGAACGGCGCGCGACGCGCCGGGCGGCCACCTGCGCCAGCCCGCGACGCCGCCCAGGACGAGATCTTCCAGCACGTCAGCCAGGTCGTGCTCGCGGTGTCCAGCCAGCTGTCAGTGCGAGACGTGCTCCAGATGATCGTTCGGTCGGCCCGGTCGCTGGCGGGTGCCAGGTACGCCGCGCTCGGCGTGCCCGACGACGCCGGTGGGTTCGCCGAGTTCCTTGTGGACGGTCTCACCGCGCGCGAGCAGGCGGCCATCGGGCCGCTGCCGCGCCAGCACGGCCTGCTCGGCGTGATGCTGCGCGAGGGCAAGCCACTCCGGCTGGCGGACATCCGCGCCGATCCGCGCTTCTGGGGCTGGCCAGCCGCGCATCCGGACCTCACCGACGTGCTGGGCGTGCCGATCCGCGACCGAGAGCACGTGCTGGGCTTCATCTTCGCCGCGTGCAAGACAGCGCCCGGCGGGTTCACCGAACGTGACGAGCAGCTGGTCAGCCTGTTCGCGGCGCACGCCGCGATCGCGCTGACAAACGCGCGGCTCTACGAGCGCGGCCGGGAGCTGTCGGTGCTGCAGGAGCGGGCCAGGCTCGCCAGGGACCTGCACGATGCGGTGTCACAGAAGCTGTTCAGCGTGCGGGCCAAGGCGCGGGCGGCGGCGGTGCTCGTCGAGCGGGATCCCGTCAGGGCCATCGAGGAGATCGACAGCGTCGCGAGTCTCGCGGGCCAGGCGCACGCGGAGCTGCGCGCCGTCATCGACGGTCTCGCGCCGCCTGACCTCGCGGCGGGCGGTCTTGCCGGGTCCATTCGTGGCTATGCGGTGCTGGCCGGCCGTACGCACGGCGCCGACGTGACCGTGCAGGCGGGCGAGCTGCCCGCGCTCGACCCGCGGCAGGAGACCGCGCTCTACCGGACCGCGCAGGAGGCGATCGGCAACGCGCTGCGCCACTCCGGCAGCCAGCAGATCAGCGTGTGCCTGTACCGTCGCCGCCAGGCCGTCGTGCTGGAAGTGAGCGACCGCGGGGCGGGCTTCGACCCGCGCGGCATCCCGGCCGGCCTGGGCCTCGCGTCCATGCGGGAGCGAGCCGCCTCGGTAGGTGGCCGGCTCAGCATCACCGCCGCGCCAGGGACGGGGACTCGGGTCCGGTTGAGCGTGCCGATCAAGGAAACTGGCGGGATCGCGGCGACGGAGCCTGATGGTACGGCTGGCGCCGGCACAGCGGGTGGGCGGCGTTGACCGCGAGCAACGCGGCCGACGGCCGTGCGCCGTCAGGCCGGCCTGAACCGCGCCCGATCACGGTGGTCATCGCGGATGACCACCCGGTCGTGCTGCAGGGCCTTGCCGTGCTGTTCGAGGTGCAAGACGACATCAGCCTGGTCGGCCAGGCAAGCGATGGCACCGAGGCCATCCGGCTCGTCGGCGAGCTCGACCCGGACGTGCTGCTCCTCGACCTGAAACTGCCCGGCCTGGATGGCATGGGCGTGCTGTCGCAGCTACGGGCGATGGGTACGCGAGCGAGGGTGCTGGTCCTCACGAGCGCCGCCGGGCCCGGCGGGCCCGCGCTCGCGCTGCAAGCCGGGGCCGCCGGGTTCTTGTACAAGGATGTTGACCCGGACGCGCTGGTGCGCGCCATCCGCTCCGTCCACGACGGCAACACCGTGCTCGCGCCGGAGGCTGCCGGGCTGGTCGCGGCCCGGCCGGGCGGCGACGTGCGCGGCATCTCCGCGCTCACCGCGCGCGAGCGCGAGGTGCTGGCGCTGCTGGCCGACGGCCGGTCCAACCGGGAGATCGCGAGGGCGCTCCGGGTGACGGAGAAGACCGTCAAGACGCACGTGAGCGCGGTGCTCGCCAAGCTCGGCGTCGCCGACCGGACACAGGCGGCGCTGCTCGCGGTGCGGCAGTCCGGCGCCGATCGGTGAACCTGCCGCCCGCCGCATGCCATAGCCGTCCTGGCGTCGTTATGCCGTAAGTTCATGGCAGATGGTGGCGGTGCTGGCCTGGGGACGCCCCGCGACCCGGAGGGAGCTGGATGGCGGCTGAAGTGCTCAGGCTGCGCGGGGTGGGCGTCCGATACGACAGGTCGATGTTGCTGCGCGATATCGACTGGACCGCACGCAACGACGAGAGCTGGGTCATCATCGGTCCCAACGGCGCGGGCAAGACGACCCTGTTGCAGGTCGCGGCGACGCTGCTGATGCCGACGCACGGCACGGTCGAGATCCTCGGTGAGCCGCTGCAGGAGGCCGATGTCGACGATCTGCGGACCCGGATCGGCCTGTCCAGCGCCGTGATCGCGGACCGGGTGCCGCCGCAGGAAAAGGTGATCGACCTAGTGCTGACCGCGTCCTACGGAATCCTCGGCCGGAATGCGGAGGACTACGACTCGGACGACGTCACCAGGGCGGTCGAGCTGCTCGACGCGCTCGGGTGCGCGCACCTGATCCGGCGGCGGTTTACGACGCTGTCGGAGGGTGAGCGCAAGCGCGTGCAGATCGCGCGGTCCCTGATGGCCGATCCGGAGCTGCTGCTGCTGGACGAGCCGGCCGCCGGACTCGACCTCGGCGGGCGCGAGGACTTGCTGCAGCGGATCTCCGGGCTGCTGCGCGATCCGCGATCGCCGGTGATGGTCATGGTCACCCACCACGTGGAAGAGGTCGCCGACGGCTTCACCCATGCCATGCTGCTGCGCAAGGGTACGGTTGTTGCCGCCGGGCCGCTACCGGACGTCTTCACCGAGCGGAACCTGTCCCGCACCTTCGGCTTGCCGCTGCAGGTCGAGCGCCGCGCGACTCGGTGGTCCGCGCGCGTCGTGTCGTTCCCCTGAGTCCGCCGCGCTGGCGGCCCGGCGGGACGGTGAGACCGGTCACACCCGCGTTCCGGCTCGGACCTCAGGGGTTACCCGCGGTTACCATCGTCGGCATGCGAGGAACTCGTGGGCCCCGCTGAAGCGGTCGCGATCCTCGGTGCCGGGGCGGCGGCCGGAGCGGTGAACGCGGTGGTCGGGTCGGGTTCCCTCATTACCTTCCCGACGCTGCTTGCCTTCGGTTACCCGCCGGTCGTGGCCAACGTGTCGAACAACGTGGGGCTGGTACCCGGCAACGTGAGCGGTTCGGTCGGCTATCGGCGGGAGCTCGCCGGGCAGCGGCCCAGGCTGATCAGGCTCGGCGTGGTCGCGGCCGCGGGATCCGCGGGCGGCGCCGCGGCGCTGCTCTTGCTGCCGTCGTCGTCGTTTCAGGTCATCGTGCCGGTGCTGATCCTGATCGCCTGCTTGCTCGTGCTCGTGCAGCCCTGGCTCAGCCGTCGGATCGTGGCCAGGCGCAGCCGCCGGGCCACGTCGGCCGATCCCGGCGCGGGTGCGGCCGACTCGGGCGGACGGACCTCCAAACTCCCTGCAGCGGGCAGGGAGCCGCTGAGCCCTGTGCTCGGCGCCGGAGTATTCGCGTCGGCCGCCTACGGGGGGTACTTCGGGGCGGCGCAGGGCGTCCTGGTTATCGGGCTCCTCGGCACGTTCCTGGACGAGACGATGCAGCGCGTGAACGGTGCCAAGAACGTCCTGGTCGCCGTCGTCAACGGGGTCGCCGCGGTCATCTACGTGATCTTCGCGCATGTCGCGTGGCTGGTGGTGCTGCTGATCGCGGTCGGCTCTACGGTGGGCGGCGCCCTCGGAGCGCGGTTCGGCAGGCGGCTGCCGCCGCTCGCGCTGCGGATCTTCGTGGTGCTGATCGGCGTGGTGTCGGCGGTAAAGCTGCTGTTCTTCTGAATCGCGCCCGTGCGGCGTCAGCGGGAGCCCCGTGTGTCGGGCAGAAAGCGCCGTGGAAGAATCTCCCCCGGGGGACCCAAATGATGAATCCGGGGGGACCGGTCATCGAGCTCGCCCTGGCGTTGCCGTCGCTTCGCCAGGGCGAGCTTCACTGTCTCGGCTTGAGGCTGCGGCCGGGGTCGGCCGGACGCGACCCGGCGACGGCATCTGCCATGCCGAGGTTGGCTAGCGCGTCCGCCCGCTCGTTTCCCGCGTCGCCGGCGTGGCCCTTGACCCATAGCCACTGAATCTCGTGCCGCGTCGTCGCGGCGTCGAGGCGCCGCCACAGGTCCTCGTTCTTGACCGGCTGCCTGCCGGCGGTCCGCCAGTTGTTGCGCTTCCAGCTGGCCAGCCAACTCGTGATGCCATTGCGGAGGTAGGAGCTGTCGGTGTGCAGCCGGACGCGCGAGGGTCTGGTCAGGCTCTCCAGCGCCTTGATGGCAGCCATCAGCTCCATCCGGTTGTTGGTCGTGGGCGCGGCCTCGCCACCGGACAGCTCCTTGACGTGCCCGCCGTAGCTGAGCACCACGCCCCAGCCGCCCGGACCGGGATTGCCGCGGCACGCGCCGTCGGTGTAAATCTCCACGATGGCCTGGTCCGATGCCGCTGTCATAGCGGCAACCTATCGTGATCTTGCTAGCGCCGCGGAAAGTCCACGGACGGCGCCTGGGTGCGCGACTACCCGGTGCTCGCGCACTGATCAGCCTCGCACGCCGCGACCGTTCGCGAGCGATGGCGACCGCTCGGCGGGCCGATGGCGACCAGTGACGACCGATGGCGACCGCTCGGCGGGCCGATGGCGACCGGTGACGACCGATGGCGACCACTCAACAGTCATGGCGACCGCCGATGCCGAAATTCTGCGTGGTTCGCGGCTTTTGACCCCGCCGAGCGGTCGCTACCGCTAACGAACGGTCGCTATCGCTAACGAACGGTCGCCACCGCCGACGAACGGTCGCTACCGCCCAGCGAACGGTCGCCATTGGCTCCCGACGGTCGATCCGGCACCGCCCGACCTAGCCCGGCGCCGCACGCACCGCCGAGATCACATCCCGGTACCAGCCGAACGACGCCTTCGGCGTGCGGCGCAGCGTGTCGTAGTCGACGTGCACCAGCCCGAAGCGCTGGTGGTACCCCTCCGCCCACTCGAAGTTGTCCAGCAGCGACCACACCAGGTAGCCGCGTACGTCCACGCCGGCCGCCATGGCGTGCGCGACCGCGCGGATGTGCCCGTCGAGGTAGTCGATCCGGTCGGCGTCGGCGATCTGGCCAGCGGCGTCGGGCTCGTCGGGGAACGAGCAGCCGTTCTCGGTGACGTACACCGGCGGCAGCCGAGTCCCGTAGCGGTCGGCGAGGGTCGTGAGCAGCTCGGTCAGCCCGGCTGGGACGACCGGGTTGCCGAACGCGGTCAGCGGGTAGCCGGGGATGGGCTGCATGCTGAACGGCAGCGTCGAGTCCGCCGGCGCCGATAGCCGGGTCGGCGCGTAGTAGTTCACCCCGAGCGCGTCGATCGGCGCGGACACGATCGCCAGGTCGCCGTCCCGCACGCACTCGAGCCCGGCCGCGCCGACGCCGAACGCCGCCAGGTCGGGGTACCTGCCCAGCAGCAGCGGATCGGTGTAGAGCCGGTTGTGCAGTGTGTCGTAGGCGGCCGCGGCGGCGACGTTGGCCGGGCTGTCGCTCGCCGGCCACGCGGGCGAGTAGTTGTTCGCGATGGCGACCTGGCGCACCCCCGCGGCGCGCAGCGCCACCGTGGCCAGTCCGTGGCCGAGCAGCTGGTGATGCGCGGTGGGCAGCGCGCCAAGCAGCAGCGTCCGGCCGGGCGCGTGCACGCCGAGCGCGTACCCGAACGCGGTCACGACGAACGGCTCGTTGAGGGTGATCCACAGCGGCACGCGGTCGGCGAGCCGGGTCGCCGCGATGGTGGCGAACTCCGCGAACCGGTACGCCGTGTCCCGCGACAGCCAGCCGCCCGCGTCCTCAAGCGGCTGCGGCAGGTCCCAGTGGAAGAGCGTCGGCATCGGCGTGATGCCGTTCGCCACCAGGCTGTCGACGATCCGGTCGTAGAAGTCCAGCCCGGCCGCGTTGACGGCACCGGACCCGGTCGGCTGGATGCGCGGCCACGCGAGGGAGAACCGGTACGTGTCGATACCGAGCGCGGCCATCAGCGCCACGTCTTCTGGCCATCGGTGGTAGTGGTCGTCCGCGACGTCGCCGGTATGGCCATCCCTGATGGCGCCGGGTCGGCGGCAGAAGGTATCCCACACCGACTCACCGCGGCCGTCCGCGCCGACGGCGCCCTCGATCTGGTAGGCCGCCGTCGCGACCCCGAAGGAGAATCCGGCCGGGAACGTCGGAAAGCCTGCATCGCTCACCGGCCGATGGTAGCCCGGCCGCGCGCCCGCGACGTACCGCCGGTTATCAGTGCGCCGTTCCCCGGGGTAGAACGGTGGGCATGAAGAAGCTCCTCGAGCTCATTGTGTGCCTCATTCACCCGCTGGCGGTGATTCTGATCTGGATCGACCTGGCCACCCGCCGCGACATCGGCACGGTGGCCAAGCTGGCCTGGGCCATCTTCTGCATCATCCCGCTGGTGCCGTTCCTGTACGTGCTCGTCGGCGGCGACCTGTGGTGACCAGGCCCGTGCCCTAGTACCGGCGGCGCCCGCCGTGGTAGGCAGCCTGCATGGACTTCGACATCCCGGCCGACCTGGCGGCCTACCTGACGGAACTGGACGAGTTCATCGAGGCGGAGATCCGGCCGCTCGAGCGCCAGGACGACAACATCCGGTTCTTCGACCATCGCCGGGAGGATGCGCGCACCGACTGGCACCGCGGCGGCCTGCCGAACCCGCAGTGGGAGGCGCTGCTCGCCGAGGCGCGGCGACGGGCCGACGCCGCGGGTCACTACCGGTACGCGTTTCCGGCGAAATACGGCGGCCGGGACGGCACTAACCTCGGCATGGCGGTGATCCGCGAGCACCTGGCCAGCAAGGGTCTCGGGCTGCACTGCGACCTGCAGAACGAGCACATGATCGTGGGCAACAACGTGGGTCTGCTGCTGATGCTGGAGTACGGCAGCCCGGCACAGCAGGCCGCGTGGATCGAGGATCTCGCCGCGGGCCGGCGCGGCTTCGCGTTCGGCATCACCGAGCCCGCGCACGGCTCGGATGCGACGTACCTGGAGACGACCGCGGTCCGCGACGGCGACGTCTGGGTCATCACCGGCGAGAAGACGTGGAACACCGGGGTGCACGCGGCCTCGCACGACCTGATCTTCGCCCGGACCAGCGGCGAGCCCGGGTCCGCGACGGGCATCACCGCATTTCTCACCCCGGTGGACTCGCCGGGATTCACGGTCGAGGACTACCTGTGGACGTTCAACATGCCGACCGACCACGGGCACATCCGCCTCGACCAGGTGCGAGTGCCCGCCGATGCCGTGTTCGGCGGCGAGGGCCGCGGGCTGCAGGTCGTGCAGCACTTCTTCAACGAGAACCGGATCCGGCAGGCGGCCTCCAGCCTCGGCGCCGCACAGTACTGCGTCGCCGAGTCGGTTGCGTACGCGCTCGAACGCAAGCCGTTTGGCAAGCCGCTCGCCGCCAACCAGGCGATCCAGTTCCCGCTGGTAGAACTGCAGACCCAGTGCGAGATGCTGCGCACGCTGATCCACAAGACGGCGTGGCTGATGGACCGCGACGGCCCGTTCTCGGTCTCGGACAAGGTGTCGATGTGCAACTACTGGGCCAACCGGCTCTGCTGCGAGGCGGCCGATCGCGCCATGCAGGTGCACGGCGGGCTCGGCTACTCCCGGCACAAGCCGTTCGAGCACATCTACCGGCACCATCGCCGCTACCGCATCACCGAGGGGGCCGAGGAGATCCAGATGCGCCGGGTGGCCGGGTACCTGTTCGGCTTCATGCGGCAGCGCGCTCCGAAGGGCGTTTCCGAAGAATGACAACCCTGTCAGGTCACGATGCCGCCCCGGAGGGGAACGGGCTGGCTGCGGCTCTCCGCCCCGTGCTCGGGCCGCTGTCGGTGGCGGGACTCACCCGCCTGTCCGGCGGGGCGTCACGAGAGACGTGGGCGTTCGACGCCGTAGCGGAGGACGGCACCCGCACCGGGCTCGTGCTGCGGCGCGACCCGCCCGGCCGGCCGAGTGACCCCGGCGCGATGGCACGGGAGGCGGCCGCGATCGGCGCCGCGTCGGCCGCGGGTCTGGCGGCGCCCGATGTCCTGCTGGTCAGCGAGGACCCGGCGGTCTTCGGCGGTGCGGGCATGGTGATGCGGCGGGTCGACGGCGAGACCATCGCCCGCCGGATCCTGCGTGACGAACGGTTCGCCCCGGCCCGCGGCCTCCTCGCCGGTCAGCTCGGCCGGTTCGCGGCCGGCCTGCACGCGCTGCCCGCGCCCGCGGGCTTCCCGGCCGGCGACCCGCTGGACGCCGTGCGCGCGACGCTCGCCGGGTTCGACGAGCACAGCCCGGTCTTCGACCTCGCGCTCGACTGGCTCGCCGCGCATCCGCCCCCGCCGCGCGATCCCGTGCTCGTGCACGGCGACTTCCGGCTCGGCAACGTCGTCGTCGGGACCGACGGGCTGCGGGCCGTCCTGGACTGGGAGCTGACCCACGCTGGCAATCCCGCCGAGGACCTCGGCTGGCTGTCGGTGAAGGCGTGGCGATTCGGCGCTGCGCTCCCGGTGGCTGGGGTCGGCACCAGGGAGGAGCTGCTCGGGGCGTACCGCGCCGCCGGCGGTGCGGACATCTCGGTGGCCGAATTGCGCTGGTGGGAAGTCCTCGGGACGCTGCGCTGGGGCGTGATCTGCATGACCCAGGCGTGGGCGCACCTGTCCGGCGCCCACCGGTCGGTCGAGCTCGCCGCCATCGGCCGCCGGGTCTGCGAGCAGGAGTGGGACCTGCTGCAGCTGCTCGATCCGGACGCGGCGGAGCATGCCGCGAGGTCACGGCCTGTCGTCAGCGCGGCGGGACGCCCGTCGCCGGCGCCGTACGGTCGGCCCACCGCCACCGAGCTACTGGAGGCGGTGCGCGAGTACCTGCTCGGCAGCGTGCTCGAGCAGACGTCCGGTCAGCTGGCGTTCCACGCCCGGGTCGCGGCGAACGCGGTAGCGATCGTCGCCCGCGAGCTGAATCTGGCAGGCACCGGGACGGATTCCGGCGTCGCGAGCCAGGTGGCGCGGCGGCTCGCGGTAGCCAACCCGAAGTACTTCGAGTCACCGCCGCCGTAGCCGCGCAACGGCGGCGGGATCGCACGCCCGCTGGGTGCGATCCCGCCGCCAAGACCCGCTGCGCCTACCGGCCGCGACGGAACAGCACGGCAGCCACGACGGCGCCGACGAGGAACAGGCCCGAAGCCCACCAGAACGCGACCGTGTAGCTGTGCACCTGGGCGAGCTGGACGAGCACGTGCATCTCGACGGGACGACCACCCGTAGTCCCGCGCGAGGCGGCCCGACCGTCGATCAGCAGCCGGGGGGTGAGGTGGCTCGCCAGGTAGCTGGTGGCGGCGCTGGCCGCCATGGTGTTGAGCAGCGAGGTGCCGATGGAGCCGCCGACCTGCTGGCCGGTGTTCACCACCGCCGAGGCCACCCCGGCGTCGCTGGGCGCGACGCCCGCGGTGCCGGTGTTCATCGACGGCGACATCACGAAGCCGAGGCCGGCGGACGCGAGCAGCAGTGGCGGGAGGACCGTCGTCACGTAGCTGGAGTGGACACCGATCCTGGTCAGCCACGCCAGGCCGACCGCTGCGGCGAGCATGCCCGAGGCCACGACGAACTTGGGGCCGATGCGCGGCAGCAGCACGATGTTGGCGACGTTCGCGCACAGCATGACGGCCCCGACCATGGGCAGGAAGGCGACGCCGGTCGTCACCGGGCTGTAGCCGAGGGTTTCCTGCAGGTAGTAGGTGAGGAACAGGAAGATCCCGAACATGCCGGCCCCGGTGATGAGGATCGAGAGGTAGGCAGCGGCCCGGTTCCGGTCGAGCACGATGCGCAGCGGCAGCAGCGGCTGGCGCGCCTTGGACTCGAGGTACCCGAACGCCGCGAGCGAGGCGACGCCAGCGGCGAGGAAGCCCCAGGTCGCGGGCGAGCGCCAGCCGTCGCTGGCCGCGTTGGAGAAGCCGTACACGACGCAGAACATGCCGGCCGCCTCGGCGACGAGGCCGGGCAGGTCAAGCCGGGGCCGCGGGCCCGCAGGCTGCCGGCGCAGCAGGACGATCGCGCCCGCGCAGGCGATGGCCGCGAAGATGAGGTTGACGTACAGGCACCAGCGCCAGTCGAGGTACTGGGTCAGCACGCCGCCGAGCAGGAGTCCGACGGCTCCGCCTGCACCCGCGATGGCACCGAACACGCCGAACGCCTTGCCCCGGTCCTTCGTACCGGCGAACGTGACGGTCAGCAGCGACAGCGCGGCCGGGGCCAGCAGCGCGCCGAACGCGCCCTGACACGCCCTGGCGACCACGAGCATCCCGAAGCTGCTGGCAGCACCACCGGCCGCCGATGCCCCCGCGAAGCCGAGCAGGCCCGTGATGAACGTCGCCTTCCGGCCGATCAGGTCGGTGAGCCTGCCGCCAAGCAGCAGCAGGCTGCCGAACGCGAGCGCGTAGGCGGTGACCACCCACTGCCGCTCGATGTTGGAGAAGTGCAGGGCATGCTGGGCCGACGGCAACGCGATGTTCACGATCGTGGCGTCCAGCACGACCATGAGCTGCGCCAGCGCGACCACTGCCAGGATCAGCCAGCGCCGGGAGTCCGGCTCGGCTGGGTCGGTGCGGACCGGAGCCGGCGAGGCAGGCCTCGGACCGGTCGGTGCGGAGGTTGGTGCTGCGGCGGTGTCGCTCATCATGGTGCCGCGTCCTTTCAGCTCCGGCTGCGCGAGTAACTTGGCTGCAGCTTACTGCAAACTTGCAGTCTTATGCAAGTTTGCAGTCCGATGTATACTTGGTTCATGACCGACGTGAGCGTGCACGAGCCGGGGTTGCGGGAGCGCGGCAAGGCGAGACGACGGGCAGCGATCATCCGCGCTGCCTTTGAGCTATTCGCCGAGCGCGGCTATCACGCGACGACGGTTGCCGACATCGCCGAGAAGGCCGACGTCGCACCCAGGACGGTCGCGATGTACTTCCCGACCAAGCAGGACATCGCCCTGTCGCGGATCAGCGCGGGGATAGCCAGCCTGCACGCGGCGATGCAGACCAGACGGCCAGGTGAGACGGCCACGGATGTTCTCGGCCGCTGGCTGCTGACCAGCCAGCCGGAACTGGAGGACCCTGAGCTCACCAGGCTGGCGCGGCGCATGTTCGCCGCGAATCCGGAACTGGGAGCCCTGCGCCAGGCGCAGCTTGCCGCTGCGATCAGGGACGGCGCGGTCATGATCGCCGCGGACACCGGCCGCGATCCGAACGCCATCGGCCCCCGGCTGGCGGCCGCGGCCGCCGCCGCTGTCGTCATGGAAGTCGCCGATACCGAGCCGGGGCGGGAGCGCGAGGAGGCCGCCGCCGCGGCGATGCGGTTCATCCAGGCGGGACTGGCCGCGCTCTAGGCGCGGTCTAGCCGGTCTAGCCGCGGTCCCGTCCGCTCCCGTCGCCTTCACCCGGCGCCAGCAGTTCGTACGCCGGATTGATCATGACCGGCTTGTTCTCTCTGATGCCGACCTGACCACGCAGCCTGACCTTAGAGCCAGGCCGCAGTCCGGCGATGTTCGACCGGCCATAGAACAGCGCGGTGAGCTGGCCGGTCGCGTCCTCGATGTCGCAGGCGAGCACGGTGTTGTGCTCGACCGGCCGGATTTCCACGGTGTGCACGCGGCCCTCGGTGACCGCACGCCCTGGCCTGGTCAGCGAGCCGATCGGGGTGATACCCCGGGCCGGGACCGGGCGGTCGTGTGGTCCGCTAGCGGCGGGCGAGACCAGTTCGCCGGGGATGGGGTCATCCGCGGGCAAAGCCGCGGCGGGCACCGGCGGCGCGGGCACCGGCGCGGCCGGCTCGGCCTCGCTCTTGCCCGCCTCGCCGGCCGCCGCCGGCTTGCCGGGCAGGCCGCGACTCGTGAGGCTCTCCACCCGGCTGCGGACGTCGAAGGGCACGATGGTGGCGGCCGCGTGCGGGATCCGGCTGATCGCTGCGGCCATCTTGTCGGCGGTTCGGTCGTGCAGCAGCCGACCGACGATGGGCGCGAAGCTACGCCGCGGCAGGATGGCCGTGACCCCGACACCCGGCAGCGCTGCCTCGGCGCCGGCCAGGTTCGCCGCCGCGCTCGCCAGCCTCCGGTCGGGGCAGTCGACGAAGTCGAGCGCGATCCCCGGGTTGGCTCGCATCCAGTCCCGTCGCAGCTTGTCGGCCTGCACGTTGTCGATGACGAAGTGCACCGCGCGCAGCGACGTGGGCCGCAGGCTGCGGGCATATCTCAGGGCCGCGACGGCGGCGAGGTCGTAGTCGTCGAGGAAGACGTAGACGCTCCGGCGGGAATAGGTGGGTGGCTCGGGCGGACCGCGGCGGCCGATGCCCTCCAGCACCCTGGCCTCCATCCGGTACTGCCGGTTCAGGTAGATGAGTGCGGGCACGCCCAGCGCGAACAGGACGACCACGAGCCACGCTCCCTCGGTGAACTTGACCACCGCGAAGATCAAGACCACCACGAGCGAGGTGACGCCCGCCGAGAAGTTGATCACCAGCTTGTAGTGCCAGCCTGGCTCTCTCGTCGTGTAGTGAAACTTGGCCATGCCGAGGCCCGCCATGGTGAAGGCGGTGAACACGCCGATGGCGTAGAACGGCACCAGGTTGTTGACGTTGGAGCCGACCGCGGCTAGCAGCGAGATCGACAGCACCGCGAGCACCACGATGCCGTTGGAGAACACGAGCCGGTGGCCGCGCTTCATCAGCCAGCGCGGCAGGAACGCGTCCTCGGCGACGAAGCTGGCGAGGAACGGGAAGCCGTTGAAGCTGGTGTTGCCACCGGTGTAGAGGATGAGCGCCGTTGCCGCCTGCACCAGGATGAACATCACGTCGCCCGTCGCCCCGTGGCCGAACACGAGCCGCGCCTCCTGCGAGATCACCGTCGGTACCCCGCTGAGGTACGGCCGGGCGTGCGTCACGTGTGCGATCCACGAGATCCCGGCGACCAGCGAGCCGAGGATGAGGCCTTCGATCACGAGCACGCGGCGGGCGTTACGGCCCTCCGGCGGCCGGAACGCGCTGACGGCGTTGGAGACCGCTTCGATGCCGGTGAGCGACGACCCGCCGTTGGCGAACGCGCGCAGCAGCACGAAGATCAGCCCAAGCGCGATCAGGGTGCTGTGGTTCGGCGTCCCGGTGACGATGCCCGAACCCGGGTGGTACAACGGCAGCCCGACCGTCGCCTCGCGCACCAGCCCGACGATGATCATGAGCAGGGTAACCGTGGAGAACAGGTACGTCGGCACCGCGAATGACCGCCCGGCCTCCCGGATGCCGCGCAGGTTGCCGTACAGCATGAGCAGCACGATCAGGATCGAGGCCACGGTCAGCCGGGTCGTGCTCTCGCCCAGCCACTTCCAGGCGGACGCCACGGCGGCCGTGCCGGCCGCGACCTGCACAGCCACCGTGACCACGTAGTCGATCATCAGCGCCACGGCGGCGATCTGGGCTATCCGGGGGCCGAAGTTCTCCCGCGCGACCGCGTACGAGCCACCCGCGCGGGTGTACACCATGACGACTTCCCGGTAAGACAGCACCACCAGCGCCATCACGAACAGCACGACGCCGGTGATCGGCAGCAGCACCGTGAACGCGGTGACCGCGAGGCCGCCCTTCAGCAGCTCGATGAGGATTTCCTCGGTGCCGTAGGCGGACGAGGAGATGCCGTCCGGCGACAGCACGCCGAGCGCCAGGCGCTTGGACAGCCGCTGCTCCCCGAGCTGCTCGTTGATCAGCGGCCGACCGAGCAGCCTGCGCTTGAGCCCGTAACCGAGGCCCTCAGCCAGGTCATCTCGCCGCACCAGCGAGCCGACAGCTCGTCGCATGGCCACGCCCTGGTGCCTCCCTCCCCGCACTGCCCGGTCACCGGCAGCGCGTCTTGCCGCCGGCCTCCGCCCGGCTTGGCCGGGAGCCCACCCCCGGCGGCCCACCAGGAGTGACGTGGCCTTCATACCATTGCGACGGGTGCCGTGGGCAGCCCCGGCGCGACGATTCCCGCCCGCCGACCCGGCCAGCCGCGCCGCGCTCCGCTCGGCGCGTCGGCTCAGCTTAGGTGCCCCAGCGGCGTTCCGGTGACTTCGCGGATGTCGGCTCGCGGTGTCCGGTCGGGCGTGACAGGCTGACGAGGTGCGGGCAGCGCAGACCTGCGAGCGGGCCCCGGCGGCCCCGGCGGAAAGGCACGTCTGGTGAGCAGCACACCGGTCGGAGCGCCCGGACCGGTCGGCGGCTTTCGCGCCGTGCGGCTGTCGGAGCTGCTGCGCCAGCCGGTCGCCGACTCCGGCGGCGAGCTGCTCGGTCGCCTGTCCGACGTCATCGTGCGGCTGCGCGGCGCCGACTTCCCGGTCGTGACCGGGCTGGTCGTGACCGTCGGCAGCCGGTCGCTGTTCGTCCCCATTGACCAGGTCGGCGTGCTCGGCGGCCAGCAGCTAAGGCTCGCCAGCGCCCGGCTGGACCTGCGGCAGTTCGAGCGGCGGGAGGGAGAGGTCCTGCTGCGGGCCGACGTGCTCGGGCACCGGCTGCTCGACGTCGATAGCGCACGGCTGATCCGGGCGGCCGACCTGCAGCTGGCCCCCGGCCGAGGCGAGTGGGTGGTCAGCGGGGTCGCCAGCCACCGGCGGCCGCGATCGCTGCTTGGCAGGCTGGCGGGTCCGGCCGGGTCGGGTAGTGGCAGTGAGCCGCAGTTCCGGGAGTGGGCGCGGTTCGAGCCGCTGATCGGTCACACCGGCAGTGCGCTCGCCCGGCGGCCTTTCGGCCGGATCCGGCGGCTGAAGCCCGCCCAGATCGCTGACCTGCTGGAGGGAGCCTCCCAGGCGGAGGAAACCGAGATCCTGGGCCAGGTGCACGCCGACCCGGAGCTCGAGGCAGACGTGTTCGAGGAGCTTGAAGAGGACCTGGCGACCCGGCTGCTCGGAGCGCGCACCGACGCGGAGATCGCCGATGTGCTGGCCAGGATGCGCGCGGACGACGCGGCCGACGCCATCGCGGAACTGCCGCAGCGGCGACGCCAGCCGGTGCTCGACCGGCTGCCGCCGGGCCAGCAGGCCAAGGTACGGACTCTGCTCGGCTACCACCCGGCGAGCGCGGGCGGTCTGATGGGCGTGGACTTCGTCACAGTGGGCGCCGGTGCCGTCGTCGCCGACGCCGTGGCGGCCGTCGCGGCCGCGGGCGCTCTCCAGCCCGAGGCGCTGACCAGCGTGTACCTGGTGGACGAGCGGAGCCGGCTCGCCGGCGTCGCTCGCCTGGTCGCGCTGGTCCAGGCCGACCCGGCCACGCCACTGGCCGACGTCGCCGACTCCGATCCGGTGCGGGTACTGGCGGACACCGACGTGGTCGACATCGCGGTGCTCATGAGCGACTACAACCTGATCACGATCCCGGTGGTGGACCGGCGGCAGCGGATGCTGGGCGTCATCACCGTCGACGACGTGCTGGAGGCGACCCTGCCCGCGGACTGGCGGCGGCGCGAGGCGGCCGAGCCGCCGGACGCCCGCGGGGGCCAGGACTCGTGACCGGACCTCAGGCGCGCACTGCCCCGGTCACGAGCCAGCGCGACCCAGAGGCGCGCAGTGCCAGCGTGACGAGCCGGGCCAGCATCCACGCCGCATAGGCGAGCCAGAGGCCGAGCAGCCCCGCGCCGGCCGCCAGCGCGAGCACGGCCGCGGCACAGAAAACGGCCAGCGCCACGACCCCCGCGACCGCCAGGTAATCCTGGTCGCCCGCCCCGATCAGCACGCCGTCGAGCACGAACACGACACCCGCAGCCGGCTGCTGCACGATGACGACGAGCAGCACGGCGAGCAGCAGATCCCGCACCGCGGGCGTGACGCCGAACAGCGCGGGCAGGACCGGGCGCAGCGCGAGCAACAGCACCGAGAACAGCGTCCCGTAGGCGGCGCCCCAGCCGATCGCGCGTCGGGTAGCCGCGCGTGCCCGGGCGGCATCCCCGGCGCCGAGATACCGGCCGGTGATCGCCTGGGCCGCGATGGCGATGGCGTCGAGCGCGTAGACGAAGAGGTTCCAGACGCGCATGGCGACCTGGTTCGCCGCGATCGCGGCGTCCGACTGCCTCGCGGCCAGCGCCGTCATGAGTACCAGCACCGCCTGCAGCGCCAGCGTGCGGAGCACGAGCGCGGCGCCCGCCCGCGCAGCTGTGCGGAGCCCGGCCACGTCGGGCCGGAATCCGACCCCGGCCCGCCGCGCGCCGCGCGCCACGACGACGAGGTAGGCGGCGCCCGATCCGGTTTGCGCGATCAC